>JAIFMS010000006.1 GCA_020048335.1 Methylococcaceae bacterium
ACGGTAATAAAGCAATTAAGTTGGCTGTGTTGTTTAATGCGGGCTAAATAGGTTTGGGTTAATTCAAGCGCGGAAAATTCTTTATTGCGCAAGGCTTGGGCTAATTGGGTAATGGTTTTTGTGTGCATAATGTAAAAAAATGTTAGGCAATTAAAAATTTAAGAGGTTACTTTAGCGTAAAAACGGGCAACGGTCAGCGTTTCATTTAGTGGCAGAATTGCACCTGCATAAACAGATTCAATGGGGCAAGAATTTTTTATGGGTATGAATTGACATTAAAATCCCAAATGTTGCCATTAAGGTCACCATTGACGTGCCGCCGTAACTAATCAGCGGCAGCGGCACGCCAACCACAGGTAAAATCCCAATCACCATGCCGATATTGACAAACACATACACGAAAAAAGCAAAGGTTAGGCTGCCTGCTAATAAGCGGCTGTAAGGGTCTTTGGCTTCTAAGGTAATTACCAAACAGCGACAGATGACTAAAAAATACAGAATAAGTAACCCTAAGCAACCTGCTAGTCCAAATTCTTCGGCAAACACCGCAAAAATAAAGTCCGTGGAACTTTCGGGTAAATAGTCCAATTTAGCTTGGGTGCTGCCCAGCCAGCCTTTTCCTGACAATCCCCCCGAACCAATGGCAATTTTGGATTGAATGATGTGATAGCCACGCCCCATTGGGTCAGATTCTGGATTAATGAACATTAACACCCGTGAGCGTTGATAATCATGCAAGACATTCCACAGCACGGGTAGTGATGAGGTGAACAGCAAAACCGAATAACCAATAAATCGCCATGACAGTCCTGCAAAAAACAAAACGGCAATCCCTGAGCTGGCAACTAAAATAGACGTACCTAAATCAGGTTGTTTGGCAATCATTAGGGTAGGAACAAAAATCAATGCCAAAGCAATGGCTTGTTGTTTCCAATTCAACGGAAAAGGGTGTTCGGCTAAATACCATGCCAACATCATCGGCGCACTGATTTTCATCATTTCCGATGGTTGAAAGCGAAAAAAGCCAAAGTCTAACCAGCGTTGCGCTCCCAGTGCCACTTTGCCTAAAACCAAGACCGCGACTAATAACACCATTCCAACACTGTAAAGACTGGCAGAATAGCGTTTTAATTGATGCGGATTAACGTGTGCCAACGCGGTCATTAGACAAAATGCCAACACAACCCGCACAGATTGGCGTTGTAATGTCCCAATATCTTGATTACTGGCACTGTATAAAATCACAAAACTGAGCAAACTAATCAATGCCAATAAAATAAACAGCGGAATATCAATATGCAGTTTTTGTAAAAGTCGCCCTAAAACAGTCGGCGATTGAAAATGCTCGTTACGGGTTTCGATTTTCATCTTGAATAGGTTGGGTTAAATATTGATCGATAACCTTTGCGGCTAAAGGGGCGGCGATTGTGCCGCCATGACCGCCATTTTCCACCACCACCGCCACGGCAATTTGTGGGTTATCAGCAGGTGCAAAACTGATAAACAACGCATGATCCCGAAATTTAACGTTAATTTCTTTGTCATATTGTTCATTTTGCTTTACGGTATAAACTTGTGCCGTGCCTGTTTTTCCTGCAATGCGATAGGTTAAACCTTCTTGAATAATATTTTTAGCGGTTCCATGTTCACCATAAACAACGTTTACCATCGCTGAAATAACATCATCAACATTTTTTGTTTTTAAAGGAATAACACTATTTGTTTTAGCAGCCTCTGTTACCGTATGGTCAGTGCGAACCAATTTTGACACTAAATGCGGCGTAACCACTTTGCCATAATTTGCTAAAGTTGCAGTCGCTCGCGCTAATTGCAGCGGAGTGACTTGCATAAAACCTTGCCCAATTCCTGTGATAATGGAATCGCCCGCTGCCCAACCGGCTTTTTTGTTTTTGCGTTTCCATTGTTGTGAGGGCATCAGTCCTGCTTTTTCACCGAGCAAATCCAGTCCTGTTTTTTCACCAAACCCAAATTGTTGTAAAAAATCGTGCATTCTATCAATGCCCAGCTCAAGAGCAAGATTGTAAAAATACACATCACAGGATTCTGTAATCGCTTGATTTAAATCAACCGACCCATGCCCCCATTTTGCCCAATCTCGAAACCTGTGAGCAAACCCTGGTAATTGAAAATAGCCAGGGCAATAGGTTTTTTGATGAAACGACATGATGTTATATTCTAAGCCTGCCAAGCCAACAAAGGGTTTTACCGTTGAACCAGGGGGATACAAACCGCGTAAAGCACGATTAAACATTGGGCGGTCAGGCGAGTCTTGTAAAGTGCGGTAGGCTTTATAGCTGATGCCATTGACAAACGGATTCGGGTCAAAACTTGGATGACTCATAAAAGCCAGTACATCCCCTGTTTTAATTTCAATCGCCACTAACGCGCCATTTACACCTTCTAGGACATCGTAAGCGGTTTTTTGTAAGTCAATATCAATACTTAAATACAAATCTGCCCCTGCGGTGGGTTCGACTTTACTTAATATATTGATGGAACGCCCTTGTGCATTGGTTTCAATTTCTGTGTAACCTGCTTTGCCATGTAGCTGTTCTTCATAGGTTTCTTCAATGCCGACTTTACCCATGTAAAAGGTGCCACTGTATTCTTGCTCGGGTAAATCTTTTAATTCTTTTTCGTTAATACGCCCAACATAACCGACCACATGAGAGGTTAAAATTCCATAAGGGTAGTAGCGCACTAAAATAGCATGAATATCAACGCCTGGGAAAAACGGGCGAGCGGCGGCAAATTTAGCCACTTCTTCTTCGGTTAAACTTAACAACAGCGGGGTGCTATCAAAACGTTTGTGGTGTTTACGTTGTTTATGAAATTCCTCAATCGTATCTTCGGTTAAATCAAGCAAATCTTTCAAGCGTTCTAAGGTGTCATCAAGATTTTCGATTTGCTCAGGAACAATCTCTAAACTATAAGAGGGTAAATTTTGTGCCAATACCCGCCCTTTTCTATCATAGATAATGCCGCGCGTGGGTGGAATGGTGGAGATTTTTATGCGATTGTTTTTCGCTAGCACCGCATAGTGTTCATGTCCAACGACTTGTAAGTAAATCAATCGGGCGCATAAGCCTAGCATGAGTACGCTGACAAAAATAAAAATCACCAGTACCCGATTAAAGAAAATTTTATTTTCTAAAAAACGGTCTCTGACTTTGCGTGAACTGGAAACAGGTCGACCACGGCTCACTTTAGCGTCCTAGGGTGCGGATAAAAAGCAATAGTTTCTGCGCAATACACCACATTAAAGTTCCCGTTAAGATAGGCAGCCAGTATAGCAGTGAAAATTGGGTAATACTTTGCAGGCTTTCGATAAAAAATATCCATAATTGCTCAATAAATAAACAAATAAAAATATAACTGCTTTGCTGTAGGAGGGGATATTGGCGTAATCGTTTATGTCCAATAATGCTAAGGTAGCTGAGGAGGCTGTAAATGAGGGCATATTCCCCCAGTGTTCTGCCTGTTAAAACATCGGTGAGTAAGCCAATTATCCACGCGGTAAACACGCCATTTTGATAGGGCAGTCTTAACGTCCAATAAATAATGACTAAAATAATCCAATCAGGATTAATGATGCTAATAACGGCAGGAAACGGCGCGATGCGCAATCCCATTGCTACGATTAAGCTCAAAATCAAGCGTTGATGATTATTCAGATGCACTGGGTTTTTCTGACAAAGAAGGCAGTGTTACAACAGGGGGAGGTGTTGTTTGGAGAGGTATTTTCGCAGGGTCGTTGAGTAAAATAGGATTTGAATGACTCCAAACCAATAACACTTCACGGATTCTGTCTAAATGCGCCATCGGAGTTGCTGAAATATCGGCAAAAGATTTATTGGGTTGTTTGACAAACTGGTCGACTAACGCAACAGGATAGCCTTGTGGAAACGTGCTGTCTAAGCCTGAAGTGACTAAGGTATCGCCGGGTAAAATATCGGCGTTATTGGGTAAATAGGGTAAATTCAGGCGATTGTATTGTCCGCTGCCCACCGCAATGGTGCGTAATCCATTTCGGCTGACTTCTACTGAAATGGCATGATTGGGGTCGGTAATCAGCATAATTTCGGCACTTAACGGCAAGGCTCTGAAAACTTGCCCAATAATGCCCCGCGCATCAAGCACAGGTTGCTTTGCATAAACCCCAAAATGCGTGCCTTTATCCACCACCACAACGTGGTCGTAAGGGGCTTGTTTGACTGAAATTAATTCTGCCACTAACACTTGTTCGCCAATTTTAAAGGACTTTTCCAATAAGGTACGCAGGCGGATGTTTTCTTTTTCGAGTGTACCTAACTTTAACAACTCTGTTTTATGACGTAGCATTTGTTGGCGCAGCTGCACATTTTCATTTTGCAAAACATGATAAGACACAAAATAATTTAAGGTCTGTTCTGTGACTTGGACAGGTAAACTAACTAATAATTCAATAGGATAGACTACAACAGACAAACTTGCGCGCAGTCCACCTAATCGTGAGCTTTGATGGTCAACAGCCAACAAAATAACCGACAATAATACTGCCACTAATAAGCGCGTGTTAAGCGATGGCCCTGTTGCAAATAAAAGTTTTATGATTGACCTCGAAACGTATTCAAACAAAAATGGCCGAGCAAAAACCCAGCCATCCCATTGCATCACTCACATTGCAAGTGGCTATTTTTAGGGGGTAACAGCTATTGTAAAAAAATCAAGCCTTCATCGCGTGATTAAAAAGAGCTACCCATCACAAATTTTAAATTTTAGGTCATTATTCCAAAGAAAACAGCCCCGCGCCATTATTTTTATCAATCATTTCCAGCACGATACCCCCGCCTCTGGCAACACAGGTTAAAGGGTCATCTGCCACATACACAGGTAAACCTGTTTCTTCGGAAATTAATTTGTCTAAATCGGTCAATAATGCGCCCCCGCCCGTGAGGACAATCCCTTTGTTGGCTACGTCTGCCCCTAAATCAGGCGGCGTTTGTTCTAAGGCTAATTTAACTGCCCCGATAATTCCTGATAACGCTTCTTGTAAAGATTCTAAAATTTCGTTGCTATTGAGGGTAAAGCTGCGTGGAATCCCCTCGGCTAAATTACGACCTTTCACTTCAATTTCCCGCACTTCGCTGCTGGGATAGGCTGCGCCGATTTCGTGTTTAATTCGTTCTGCGGTAGCCTCACCAATTAACGTGCCATAATTTCTGCGCACATAAGCAATAATCGCCTCATCGAAACGGTCTCCACCAATGCGCACTGAGGAAGAATAGACAATCCCGTTTAATGAAATCACCGCCACTTCTGAGGTTCCCCCACCAATATCCAAAACCATTGAGCCTTGGGCTTGGTCAACAGGCATTCCCGCACCAATCGCAGCCGACATCGGTTCTTCGATTAAATACACTTCCCGCGCCCCTGCCATCGCGGCAGACTCACGAATTGCCCTGCGTTCTACTTGGGTTGAACCACAAGGTACACAAATTAAAATTCGTGGACTTGGGCGCAATAACTGGCTTTCATGCACTTTTTCGATAAAGTAACGTAGCATTCGCTCAGTGACGGCAAAATCAGCAATCACCCCATCTTTTAAGGGGCGAATCGCAGTAATATTACCCGGTGTTCGCCCGAGCATTTTTTTTGCCTCAATCCCTACTGCTGCGATTGTTTTAGTTCCCCGCACCCTATCTTCTTTAATGGCAACTACAGAAGGTTCATTTAACACAATCCCTTGCCCAGGAATGTAAATCAGGGTGTTAGCCGTTCCTAAATCAATGGATAAATCATTAGAAAAAAGCCCGCGAAATCGTTTAAACATATTTTTCGGTGTCCTTAACGCGTAAAAATACTGCTACTTTATCAATCAAGTAGGTATTTGAGCAAGATATAAAGTATCATAATTAGGTTAATTAGATATTGTTGATATAAATGGAGTAAAAAATGTCACTTTCAGCCGCTGAAGTAAAAAAAATAGCCCATCTTGCTCGTCTGGGGATTGAAGAAGAAAATGTTGCAGCTTACGCGCATGATTTGTCAGGTTTATTGGATTTAATTACGCAAATGAATGGCTTGGATACAGCAGCCGTATTGCCCATGTCGCATCCTTTAGACCAGCAACAACGCTTGCGGGCGGATGTGGTAACAGAAAGCAATCAACGTGAGCTATTTCAAACTATCGCCCCGCAAGTTGAGGAAGGCTTGTATTTAGTGCCGAAAGTGATTGACTAACCTTAAATCTGCATAACCTGTCCAAATCACGCTTTTATAAAATGAACCAACTGATTTTAGGCGATTGCCTTGACGTGTTAAAAAAGCTCGATTCCGAAAGAGTTATTTTTTACCTTTATCGGCATCAAGCTTTTTAAACTTAGTGTGAACTTTTTTAATTTTTGTTTTAACTTCATTAATCGGTTCTTCTAAAGGCAAATTTTCAGGAGTAACACCACTACTTTTAATCATCATAGTTCTAACTTCCTTACCCACATCTTTAGCTGTTTGAGAAACGCTATTAAGACCTGTTGCATGATGACTTTTAATGCGCTCTGCCGTTTGAGTGACTCTAAATAAATTACCCGCTAATTCAGTTAAGCCCATGAAATCATAAAGTGTTTTACCTGTAGGGAGAGCCTTATGTTCTTGCAATTTTTGTAGCGACATATTGTACATACCGCGAAAACCAGCATCTTTAAATATGCCAAACTGTCTACTTTCAACACCAGCTTCCGTTGCCGCTTTAGACATAATTCTTTCAGCAAGTTTTAAATCCTCTCTCGTTTCTATTCGACCCAAATCATTGTGATTAACAGAGACAACACTATCTGCAATCGCAGCTAATATGATTTGAGCTTTAGCGACTTCAGGTTTGCGCTCATCAGCTTGCATCGCTATTAAAAAACAAGCGAAACGAGTGAGTCTAAACGTCTTTTGCTCTTTGCCTTTTTCGTTGATATAGGTATCAGGAACAAATACATCGGTCACATCAATGTTGAGTTTGGAACAGGCTCCCATTGCTTTATTAATCACTTTTTGAAAAGTTTCCCATGACTCATACCCAAGTTCTAGCATATATTGATGAGCATACCAATAAGTGATGCCATTTTTTTTTGCAGATTCTTCAAAATGCTCAATTTCTAGCTTTAGTTGTTCAGGTTCAATAGGTTGCAACATGAAAGTTACCTTGTGTCATTAGAATATTAATTAATAGGCTTGAAAGTTTAACAAGAAAAAAGCTAAGGAAAAATAGCTTTTTTAGTCGTTAATGAGCTACTTTTTGTTATGCTGTTGAAGAAATTACATTTTTTTTGAAATTTAGTCAGAATTATGATGAATCAATTAATCTTAGGCGATTGCCTTGAGGTATTAAAAAAGCTCGATTCCGAAAGCGTGGATTTGATTTATCTTGACCCGCCGTTTTTTTCCAATCGCAATTATGAGGTGATTTGGGGCGATAAAGGCGAAGTGCGCAGTTTTGAAGACCGTTGGTCGGGCGGTGTGGAACATTATATAAGCTGGTTAAAAGAGCGCGTGGAACAAATGCACCGCGTTTTAAAACCCACGGGTTCAATTTTTTTGCATTGTGATTGGCACGCGAATGCGTATATTCGAGTTTTCGTTTTAGATAAAGTTTTTAGTCCACAAAATTTTAGAAATGAGATTATTTGGAAAAGAGCCGATACAATAAAAGGCAATTTTGGACAAAATAAAAAAACGTTTGATAGTAATGCTGACACGCTATTTTTTTATACTAAAAACGGCGATTATACGTTTGAAGAACTTTACAAACCGTATTCAGAAAAATATTTAGAAAACTTTTATAAACATACTGAACCTGAAACAGGTCGAATTTATCGCTTGATTAGTATGATAGGCCCTGGGGGAGCTGCAAAAGGAAATCCTTTTTATGAAGTGATGGGAATTTCTCGATATTGGCGTTATTCAGAAGCTAAAATGAAAGTTTTAATTGAAAAAGGGTTTGTTATTCAAACTCGAAAAGGTGCTGTACCACAAAGAAAACAATATTTAGATGAAGGAAAAGGCGTTGCTTTGCAATCTATTTGGGATGATATTTCCGCTTTATCCGCTACATCAAAAGAACGCATCGGCTATCCTACTCAAAAACCAGAAAGCTTATTAGAACGAATTATTCAATGTGTTACTCGCGAAGGTGATAGTGTTTTAGACCCTTTTATTGGCGGCGGCACAACGGTTGCGGTGGCGGATAGATTAAATCGCCAATGGATAGGGATTGATTCTTCTGTGGCGGCAATTAAAGTCACGGAAATGCGTTTGCAAAAAAAGCAAACTGATATATTTGCCAAACCCTTTTCCGTACAATTGCATAAATATGATTACGACACGTTGCGTTATAAAGATGCGTTTGAATTTGAAAAGTTTATTGTGCAGCAATTCGGCGGTATTTCTAATGCAAAACAACGCGGTGATTTAGGGCTAGACGGTAAAACCCAAGATGGCATTCCTATTCAAGTCAAACGCTCCGATGCTATCGGGCGCAATGTGATTGATAATTTTCAATCCGCTTGTAAACGTTATTGGGGAATTCAAAGTCGCGACTTTGAACTCCAAAACAAAACTTACGGCATTATTATCGCGTTTAGTTTTGGTAAAGGCGCGATTGAAGAAGTGGCACGATTAAAAAATCAGGACGGCGTAATCATTGAATTGAAAAAAGTTGACGAAATTATTCCAATTGAGAAAAAACCAGTATTGGCTTTAAAATTTAATGATTTAGGGCTGGATGCGAAAAATCAACGGGAAATCGAATTTATTGCAACCGCTGAATCCAATTCGGGTATTGAATTTTTTAATTGGGATTTTCATTATCTGGCTGAAAAAGGCTTTCAAGCAGACATTATGCTGGATAAAGGAGGTAAACAGAGCCAGAAATTTAAAGCCGGAACGTATGTCATCGCAGTGAAAGTCGTTGATAATGACGGTTTAGAAAACATTGAAGTGATGACGCTGAAAATCAATGGCGTGGTTTCCAGCCATTAAATCAACGGCTGACCACTGCCAGTTTTTACGCTAACATTATGAGTTAGCTCAATCTTTTTTAAGTAAACTTAAACCGCTTTACGAGTTGGCACTAACTTAAACTGCTTCACCGCACTTTCTAATTGCCTTAACAATTGCGGCGGGGGATTTTTTCCATAACGCAACGCAAGGTACAACGCGGTAACTGCCTGAATTTGTTCGGCATAACGGGGCAGAGCAGCACTGGCACGTTGAGCAAAATCGGCCGCACCTTCGTTAGGCAAACGAATTAACGCAACGAGGCGAAATTTATGGCAAAACTGCGCATATAAGCGCACAGCTTCTTCTGTTTTCGGATAACGCTGCCGCAACAAAAACCATGCCACGATGCCTGTCATGGCTATCACTGTTCCCATCAGCCATTGCAACAGGGTTTTTATATCCACAATTCCCAACGAGGCTAAAAACGCCCCTTGATTGGCGCGGTCATAGTTAATAACCCAGCGTTGCCAGTTGTAATCTACATTTTCCCACAGTTGTCGGGCTTGTTTTAACCACCGATAACGCCCGCTATTTTGCAGTGCGGAAAAATTAATGGCTTGATTGGCAACTTGCGCATCCACATTCACCCCACGTTCAATCCGTTCCGGGGCAATTGCCGCCGTTGGGTCAACCCGTACCCAACCTTGATTTTCCAGCCACACTTCTGCCCAAGCGTGGGCATCGGCTTGTCGCACTTCCAAAAACTGCCCAACTTGATTCATTTCTCCGCCTTGATAACCGCCAATGACCCGCGCAGGAATATGCGCAATCCGCATTAAATACACAAATGCCGTGGCGTAATGACTACAAAATCCCCGCCGGGTTTTAAATAAAAACGTGTCAATTGGCTCGGATTCCATCAACGGCGGGGTAAGCGTATAGCTAAATTTTTCTTGCCTAAAATGATTGAGTACCGCTTGAATAAACACAGGGGCAGGCTGGTCAAAGCCGTGTAATTGCTGGACTAATTGGGTTATTTGCGCCGATAATTTGTGCGGCAATTGCACATTTTGTTGATATTCACTGGGCGAAATCGCGCCTGTATTGTACTGCGGATAGGAAATCAGCGGGTATTCCATCCGTTTACTAAAATCGGCACTACTAATCAGTTGATACGTTGCATTTTGCAGTACATTGCTTGGCAGTTGTTGGGGTAAATCCAAACCAAATACCCAGCTTTTGTCTTGCGGCTCCATCAACAAAGTATAGTGATACGCCGTGCCACGAAATTTAGGGGTGGCTTGTTGATTATTAAAGGAAAAATCAGGGGCTTGTAACCACACTTTGCCATTGGTAAAAATATAGGCAGGGCCGCGCCAATAGCGTTGTTGTCGCGGCGGCAATGTGCCTGCGAATTTGACCCGAAACACCAGTTCTTTTGACAAGCCTAAATCGCTGATAGAGCCGGGTTCTAAACTATCACTCAACCCTAATTTACCTTGAGCTTGGTTTTTAAATAACATCCAGCGCGGGGCTTCCACACGCGGAAATAACACGAAAATAACCAAGGTCAGCGGCAAGGCTTGTCCGATAATTAAAGCCGCTTTTTTGAGGGCGACTTTGGTTTGTGGTTCTGGGCTATTAATGCTGACCAAGGTTGCGAGCAACACACAACTGACGAACAAAATATAGCCCGCCATTAAAATGCTCTGCTCGTATAAAAACAGCGAAGTTGCCACAATAAAAGCTAAGTAAGTGACCAAATATAAGTCGCGTTCTTGCTTGATTTCTAACAGTTTTAAGCCCAGTGCGACTAAAAACAAACTGGTTCCTGCATCACGCCCCAGCACCGTGCGATATTGACTAAACAGCACGATTAAACTCAGTAGCGTTAGAAAAAAAGTCAACAGGCTCGGGGGTAAATACTGTGGTTTCCACACGCAAAAAAACCGCCAACCCAGCAGCAGCGCGAAAAAAGCAAAAATCGGCAGCGGCACATTATAGGCGTGCGGCAAGGTGATTAAGGCAATCGCGCTAAACAGAAAGGTTAAAACGTGGCGGTCAGTGGCTTTTGACATGGTTTGCAAAGGCTTAATTATTTTCAATCACGATATTGGGAAACCGACTGCTAAAGTCTTTCCCTTTTAGGGCTAATCGTGCTGCCATTTTGCGGGCAATTAAGCCATATATTTGAGCCGCGCGACTCTCAGGTTGGGCAATCACGGTGGGGTTGCCGCTATCAGCATTTTGGCGAATGGCACTATCTAAGGGCAACGCACCAAGCAATGGCAACTGATTTTTTTCTGCCATTGTCGCCCCACCACCTGCCCCAAAAATCGCCTCTTCATGTCCACAGTGGCTGCAAATATGCACACTCATATTTTCAATCACCCCCAACACAGGCACATTGACTTTTTGAAACATTCCTAAGCCGCGCTGCGCATCGAGCAAGGCAATATCTTGTGGGGTGGTGACAATCACCGCGCCACTGACAGGAATTTGTTGCGCCAGCGTGAGTTGAATATCGCCGGTTCCGGGTGGCAAGTCGATAATCAAATAATCCAGCGCGTCCCAGCGCGTATCGCGCAACAACTGTTGCAACGCGCCTGTGACCATCGGGCCGCGCCAAATCATCGGTTCATCTTGGTTGATTAAATAGCCAATGGAAATGCTTTGAATCCCATGCCCTATTTTAGGCAACATCACTTTGCCATTTTCAGTTTCAGGCAAACCCGATAAACCCAACATCATGGGAATACTCGGGCCATAAATATCGGCATCTAAAATCCCAACCCTTGCCCCTTCTGCACTCAAAGCTAAGGCTAAATTAATTGCGGTGGTGGATTTTCCTACCCCACCTTTACCCGATGCCACGGCGATAATATTTTTAATCCCCGCCTGCGGTTTTAAATTTTGCTGCACCGCGTGAGATACAATGTTGACCGTCACCTCAACCGTCACCTCACCAACCTCGGGTAATTGTTGTAAATGTTGCTGCACCGCATTTTTTAATTCTTCTAAATACGATGCCGCAGGATAGCCTAATACCAAATTTAGATGAACATTCTTATCAACAATTTCAAGCGACTTAACCGCTTTGGCGGTGATTAAATCGGTTTCACTATGCGGGTCAATAAAGGTTTTTAAACGCGCTTCGAGCAATGATTTTTCCAGCAATGCCATAATGGTTTCCTGTTTTAAAATAACAGAGGTATCAACACACATTATGCTAAGACCTGTGTTTGCTAAATTTTGTGATTAAAACAGAGCGGCGCAATGACACGCCGCCCTTTTCAAACCTATTTTTTGCCTGCCTGTTCTTTTTGCTTACGATGTTCCTGCCGCTTGGCTTTTCTTTCAGCCATGTGCGCTTTCATCAATTCTAGCTGTTGGTCTTTGAGAACTTTTTGTTTTTTCGGGTCTTTTTCAGCCAAAATTTTCGTGGATAAATCGTGCATGGTGAGCAAATGGTCTTGCACATCACGCAATCTTTCAATATTTGTTTCAGATTTATCATCATCCTCATCAGCTAATACGTTCATGCTAAAAGGAATCAGTAACACTCCAACTATCAACGCTTTATAAAGGGCTTTCATAAATTTAACCTCGTGGCTTAAAACACAATAAATGGATTATAAAACGCAAATTTGTTAAACAAGCTTAAATTTGCTTGTCTATCTTACCATGCAGCAAAGTTAAATCAGATAACTTACCGCTGGCATTTTTTAAGCAAAAAAAACCTCGGGGATTTAAGAAAAATCACCGAGGTCTGTTTTAATGCGATTTTGCTAGATTATTCTCTGGAAGCGCGTTTACGTTCGTTTTCGGTGAGTAACTTTTTCCGCAAGCGAATAGATAAAGGCGTAACTTCCACTAATTCATCTTCACCAATAAATTCCAAGGCTTGTTCCAAAGTCATTTTTTGGATTTTATCCAGCGTCAAAGAGTCATCCGTTCCCGAGGCGCGCACGTTAGTTAACGGTTTAGGTTTAGTCGGATTAACAGTCATATCTGAACCGCGTGAATGCAAACCAACCAACATTCCCTCGTACACTTCTTCACCGTTCATCAAAAACAACTCGCCGCGTTCTTGCAAAGGGAACAAGGAATAAGCCACCGCTTTGCCTTTTGCCATGGAAATCATAACGCCACGTTGCCGGTTGCCGACTTCGCCAGCTTTCATTGGCGCGTAACAGTCAAAAACGTGATACAACAAACCAGAACCCGAAGTGGCGGTTAAAAATTCGGTTTGAAAACCAATCAAGCCGCGTGAGGGCATCCGATATTCCAAGCGAATTCGCCCTTTGCCATCAGGAATCATATTGGTTAAGTCCGCTTTGCGCTCCCCCAATTTTTCCATGATTGCGCCTTGATGAGTCTCTTCAACTTCGACAGTGACAAATTCATACGGCTCACATTTTACCCCATCAATTTCTTTCACAATCACTTCAGGACGCGATACGCCCATTTCAAATCCTTCACGGCGCATATTTTCAATCAACACCGATAAATGTAGCTCACCGCGACCTGATACTTTAAATTTATCAGGGTCTTCGCCATCTTCAACCCGCAATGCCACATTGTGCTGCAATTCTTTTTCCAAACGCTCACGAATTTGTCTGGAGGTGACATATTTGCCTTCCTGTCCACAAAACGGTGAGTTATTGACTTGAAAAGTCATCGTCACGGTGGGTTCATCAATCGATAACGGCGGTAACGCTTCGACATTATCAGGATGACACAAGGTTTCTGAAATTTGTAATTTTTCAATCCCACTGAAAGCAATAATTTCGCCTGCGGAAGCTTCTTGCACTTCAACGCGCTCTAAGCCATCAAATTCAAAAATCTGCAACATTCGTCCGTTGCGAGTTTTTCCTTCGGCATCAACTAATGTCAATGCCATATTGCGTTTTACTGTGCCACGTTGAATTCTTCCCACGCCAATTAAACCGACATAGGAATTGTAATCCAAACTGGAAACTTGCAATTGGAAAGCCCCTTCGGCATCCACTTTCGGTGGATGTACAATATCGACAATAGTTTGAAACAATGGGGTCATATCGCCTTCACGGACATCGCTGGTTAAACCTGCATAGCCGTTTAAAGCAGAGGCGTAAACGATGGGGAAATCCAATTGTTCATCCGTTGCGCCAAGCCTATCAAATAAATCAAAGGTTTGGTCAACTACCCATTCGGGACGCGCACTCGGGCGGTCAACTTTATTAATGACCACGATAGGCTTTAAACCTAACGCAAAGGCTTTTTGGGTGACAAAGCGGGTTTGTGGCATTGGGCCATCTACTGCGTCTACCAATAATAATACCGAGTCTACCATTGATAAAACCCGTTCAACTTCGCCACCGAAGTCGGCGTGTCCTGGGGTGTCAACGATGTTGATGTGGTAGCCGTTCCAGTCAATCGCGGCGTTTTTTGCCAAAATGGTGATGCCGCGTTCTTTTTCTTGGTCGTTAGAGTCCATCATGCGCACGCCGAGTTTTTCGTGTGCGGCAAATGTACCAGATTGTTCCAGTAGTTTGTCAACGAGGGTGGTTTTGCCGTGGTCAACGTGAGCGATGATGGCGATGTTTCTTAGTTTTTCTATCACAGTATATTTTTAAGTTAAGGGTTAAAAGTAAATTATTGTGCGTCATGTGTGACGGCTTGTTGTATGGAAATGGATTTACAGAAACTAAAGAAGTTTTTTAGGCTGGATAAATGGGGCGTTTCGTTAATGCGTTTGTTTAATTCTTCGAGATAATATTTTTCGCCAACTTCTCTCGGATTGGATTTTGAATATCTTATGTTTTTTTCTGCTAACATTTTTCTTAGATAAGTTTCATGATATATGGATATAGAATCATCATTAAACCATTTAGGCTTTTGCATTAATTCTGGGTCTTGTAGTGATACATCATAAAACAAAGAGTGATTATAAAAGTCGATTTTTTTATTAAGAATTTTTGTATAAACCTTTTTATTTCCTAAAAACCAAGTTTCCATACAATATTTTTGAGCTATAATACACAAGTGGCAACTTGAATTTAAGATTATATTGTTATCTACTATAAAACTTTGAACTTCTGCTATTTTGTCTTGTGCTGTCATATCATCAGCATCAATAACTAAAACAAGATAATTATAATTTCCTAGCTGATTAATATCCTCTACTGAATTGGCTAGTTCATCAGTAAGAATCCGCGGCGAACCCATCCCACTCATCAAGTAATAATTATTTTCTCTAGCATCGCACGAGAATTTAACCCGTGCTAATTGAGGAATTAGATGAGATAACCATTGTGGATAAACTTTAGGTTCGGTTTTTTCACCTTCAACTAGGAAGTAAATGTTCAACTTTCTATCCCTTCAGTATATTCGGTTAGGTTAGCTAACTGAGTAAAGGCTTTATGCTTAGATTTATCAAGCGGGAATTGATCCGCATCAATAGCTTTTACTTTTCCACCTTTTCTAGTGACTATTTTCCAATGCGAAAAACCTATGTCGTTAATAATATAAGGATGATGGCTCGTGATGATAAATTGCAAATTACGTTCTGAAGCGACTATGCTACCAGTAATTTGATTAATGCAATTTATACCTAAACTATTTTCAAATTCGTCTATTAGTATAACCGTATCATCCGCACACAAATACAATTCAGCAATGTGCATTAATGTTCTCAGCATACCGGATGACATTTTAAACTCATCTATCCAATGAGATACATTTTTTTCTTTAACATGAACAAATAAAGAGTCACTTAGAAAAATAGGTAGCTCTCTCCTATCATCTTTGATAGTCTCCATTCTTATATCTTCAACATATGGAAAAATATCAACAAAGCTATCTACGATTTCTTGAAATAGTTTTTTCTGATTTCTATGTAATAAGCAAAGCTTTGTTTTTATGTTTTCATCACTATTTCTAATAGATTTTAAGCTTTTATATTTTTTCGACTTTGATTTTACTTCATCTGTGAGACCAAATCTTGCAAATTGAAAGTTATTACCTGTATTGTCATCAAAGATAATTTTTTTAAAGTTTTCATATATATCTTTTATTTGTTCTTCTTCTTTTAAAAGAGATATAACACTTTCTTTTTGTGATAGTTTAACTGTTTTATTTTTGTTAAAAATAATCCCATCTCTATTTCTATCAACAATTAATTCATTATTAATAAACAGCTTTTCATTTTCTATAAATGGTCTATCTTTTTCATCATCTCCCACCATTTCGGATAGAATTTCTGAAATAAAACCTTTGTTTTCAAATTCTCCGCACCATTTATACTCATATCCTGCACTTGTACTAAACTCAATATTCCAATTCAATCCATTTATAGATTCTCCGCGTGAGATTTTTCTTAAATTCACTAACGCTTTTAGTATTTGTGTTTTACCGACACCAGAAACCCCTACTAATAAAGTTAGAGGCTTAAAATCTATTTGCTCTAATTTCCAATCCGTAGATTGGTCTTCATAAATGAGGGATTTAATTTTCATTTTGATATTTCTCTACTTAATTTAATGCAATTTTTAAGACTGTTCCCACGGCAACCCATGAAACCGCCAGCCGCCTGTTGTACCTCGATGTTTATCCGCATCCAAATTGCCTTCAAAACCTTCCATAATATTAATCAACCAAGTAAAACCTGCTTTTTCCAATAAATTTGCTGCTTCCAACGAACGCACACCGCTCCGGCATAACAACAAAATCGGCGTATTTTTATCCACCACAACGTGACTCACTTGCTCAACAAATTGTTGATTAATCTGCCAATCAGGAAACTCTTTCCACGCGATATGCACAATGTTACACACAGGACGACCTAAAAAGGTATGCTCCATTTTCGTGCGCACATCAATCATCACAGCGTGTGGATTTTCCTGCATCAAGCTAAAACAATGGGTTGGGGTTAAATTTTCTATCATGCTATCACCTATCAATCAGCGTTTTTGTCCGATGTACAAAGCCTCATCGCGCTCACCATAATCCATATTGCCAACTAAACTGTGTTCTTGATAAAAGACCGTTTTTAAAGGCGAAAATAAGTGTAATAATTCATTTTCAGCGAGCAAAAAAGCAGGATTATGGGGCGGGGAATCGGTTATTTTTTGTTGTGTATACGTTTGGTAAAAAAGCAAGCCATCCGCTTTTAATGCCGCTATTATCCCATGAGAAAGGCTACGGTCAAGAAATCGACTAATAACAATCACATCAAACGCATTTTCAGGCAAGGGTATAAGCTGTACATCGTGCTGTTTTGCAGTGATTGACAGGTTTTTTGTACGCGCCTGTTGTTGCAGCTTTTCTACCGCAACCGCTGAAATATCCACCGCTTCCACTTCCAAGCCATAATCGGCCAAAAACAGCGCGTTTGCCCCTAAGCCACAAGCAAAGTCTAAAGCTTGTCCCGTTTCAGGCAATAAAAACACATTTTCGGTTAAAACCAGTGCAGCTTGTGCGGTGTAATGGGTTTTTTGCTGATAAATAGCATCCCATTTTGCAGCTAAATTCATATAATCCCACCGCGATTGCGTAACCAATTTTGTAAAAAATCTAAAAATACACTCACTTTAGCCGACAAATATTTACGATGCGGATAAACAGCATTAATTTCTAACAGCGGATTAGAATAATTTTCCAACACAATTTCTAATTTTTTCTTGGCAATATCTTTGGCAACAATATATTTTGGCAACATAATCAGCCCCAACCCATTGACCGCCGCCGTTTTAATTGGGTCTGCCACGTTTGCCTGCATTCGCCCTGTCACTTTCACCACAGTTTTTTCACCGTTGGCACTTTTAAAATGCCATTCATTACGCGGCGACATCGCCCAGTTTATCAAGCAACTGTGGGTTTTTAAGTCATTGGGGGTTTGCGGTTTACCGTAGCGAGCAAAATAACTGGGTGCGCCACACACGACGGCTGCGGTTTTTCCTAAAGGGCGGGCAATCAAACTGCTATCTTCAATCACCCCTAAAAAAATCCCCATATCCAGCCCTTCTTCAATCAAGTCACTTCGGTTGCTTTTTAATAATAAATCAACGGTTAAATCAGGGTAAAGCTTTAAAAACTCGGCTAAAGCAGGGGCAATATGGGTAATCCCAAACACAGGCGGCGCACTCATTTTTAACACTCCGCGGGGCTGCGAATGCAAACAGGTCATTGCCATTTCCATTTCATCAATATCTTGCAAAACCTGCTGACATCGCTCCAAGTAACACATTCCAATCTCAGTTAAACTGATTTTGCGGGTGGTGCGATTAAATAAACGAATCCCAAGTTCTTGTTCTAATTGCATAATATGTTTTGTCACCATCGCGCGTGACATTGCCAAATCTTTTGCCGCACAGGAAAAACTTTCTGTTTTTGCCACGCGCACGAACACAGTCATGCTGGTTAGCTTATCCATAACTTAAATTTTTTTACTCCACGGAGGTTGTTTTTTGTAAAACATTGCTACTTACATTGTTTCTTAAAACGAAACAATCTGTTTAATATTGACTATATTGTAAACTGTTTTTAAATCTGTATAGTAAGCAACAACGTAAAAGGCAAAGTTTTTCACCTTGCTAGCTTGCCTTTGTATGATTTTTAAACTACTTAAATTTTGGAGTTCTATCATGACTCTCTTTAAAAAAGACATAGCCCTCGGTGCGTTGTTTATTATTGGTCTTTGGAGCTTTATTTCAGGTCAATTTATTATTTCAACGGTTTTGTTTGCAGTGGCAGCCATTTATAGCAATATCAGCCTGCAATCTAAATCTAAATTAAACAGCTAAATTCTGTATAAACGCCTTCTTGATGTGTTGTTATAACAAGCAGTTTTCTCCTCATTATCCTGCTTGATTTTTAGCCTTCCTTCCCCTTTCTTAAGGTGCTGGAAGGTTTTTTTTTGCCCATAATTTATTATTGTAGTGCTGTTTAAATTTTAACTTGATAATATGCTCCACGCCTATCTTAAATTGGCAAAGCTCATGAAAGTAACACTATCGTATTGCTTACAGTCAGCTTTACCCTTTAAGAACGGCAAAATGACTTTTGTAAACGACTCTTTTAGGTTATTTTAAAGATGGATGTAAATAAATTAATTACACTAAAGTTGATAGGGTTTAATGAGTTAGAACAAAGTAACTTAAAATCCATTTTAACTCTGGGTGCTAGAGCGTTGCACCATGAATGGCAGTTAATTGACAGCGCGATGGCCGATTTTTTTCTACTTTCTGTGGCAAGCACTGCCCAGTTTTCCAATAATGACAGTTTAAAAAGCTTGCCCAAAGCCCGCTGCATTTTTTGCATCACCGACAATCAGGTGGCGGCAGATTATGTGCTAAAAATGGATGAAAAACGAATTCCAGGACTGCGTGCCTTAGTTGATTTACTCAATCGCGCCAGTGCTGAAATGACGAACACTGTTGAACCTGTGATTCAAACAACAGCTGAACCTGTTGCAGTTGTCGCACAAACCGATAGTCCAGCTCTTGTTGAGCCACCACCTGTGGTTAAAATGCCTGTGGAACAAACTGATCCAGGTACTTTTTTCGAGCCACAGCAAGGTTTATTAGGGCAGTTATTGCAACCGCAAGCGCATTACCAAGTGATTACCCTCAATCATCAAATTGATTGTTTGGCATTGTATCTGGACATGGAAAAAAAGGTTTATTACAGCCACAATAGCCTAGAACAGTTAGATGCTTATATCTGTGCGAGCGATGAAATGCTATTTATTAAATCCTATGATGAAGAGGAGTTTAATGAATGTATTGTGGCTGAAAGTTTAAAAGCCCAGCCGATAAAAAATTTATTGTGGTGCGCAGGAATTGGTTTATCCAAAGGAAAAGTAATTAAAACGCACGCCCCGCAGAGTATTGTCACTTTAAAAAGTTGGCCTGACTTGCGCCTGCCTCAATGTATGGACTATGCTAAATTAGCCGCTTTTATGAAAAATAACGCGGCTACATTAGAACTAATTGCCGAGCATACCCAATTTCCGTTAGCCGATGTGCATGATTTTTATAATGCCTGTTATTTAATGGGCATTGTTGGATTGTGCAATGAAATTGAGATAACCAAAAAATAACACGCTTAGTTGAAAAAATAATGCGTAAACCAGCCTGTTAAATCGGGATTAACAATTTTACTTTCCAAGGTGGGGCGGCGGCGATTTTTTTTGCGCTGACAAACTAACACAAAATTAGGATGCAGCGGCGTTTGCCTTCGGTCGTTGCGCCATGAGCGCGGTAAATATTGGCGCGCCTCTAGTGTTTTTCCTTGGAAAGCGAAATTGTTTAAGTGTTCAATCACTTGTTGCGCCATTTTATCAGGGCTTATTCTCACAAGACCATGATACTCAATCTTATTGTTTTTTTTATCCCTCACTATTAGCATTTGTACGCTTTCTATTTCGCCACCTTTTCTAAAAAATCGCTTTTTAACCACTGGCTCAATAAGCGAAATAATGTCGTTATAGTGGGTGTTTTTAGAGAGGTTTTTTACAATGATAATCATAAGAATCGCTTAATTAGTCAGTAATATTGTAAATTAACACAGGCACTGTCATTGGCGCGGCGGAAATGTTTTGAACTAACCCAATCGCTTTAGCTTCAGCCGCCGTAAAATAGTAGGCTTGATTGGAAGAAAAATACTTCTCCCTTTCAGCGTGTGTTAAATCACTGCATTGACTGAATATCTCGCTAAAGGTTGATAAGTGCATTTTATTTAGTTTTAGCAAAGCTTCCATAGTTACCAGAGACATTCCCCCTTGATAGGTTGTCGCGCTGCCGTGTAGCATAAAAAATGAATGGGGCAAAGCATAGCGTTTACTGCCGCTGCAATAAATCAGTGCTGCCGAAGATTGCGCACTGCCAATATTCTGTGTAGTAAGGGTGATGGGCAACGATTTTAAATATTGATAAGCTGACACACCCGCATCGGTTTTACCGCCATAGCTATTAATATTAATCACAAAATTTTTAATCCCCTTATTCATCTCTTTTTGCACCGTTGAAGTTAATTCATTCGCCTTTTTAAAGGTAACATCACCGATAAAATTAATTAAAACTGTCGCCGTTTTAACCTCGCTATTTTTTTTCACCTGCACAGGCAAGGGCGGTTCAACCACTAAAACAGGGGCGACAGCCATTGGATTAACAGGTTGATTGATAACAGGGGCGGGTGTACACCCTGTTAGCAACAAAAGAAAAAAGAGGATAGTTTTTGTATTCATTTTGAAGTCCTTGCTTGAAAAGCTGTCATCACTCTTTTTACGTCATTTTCAGCCCATCCCCGTGTCATTTTCTAATGCCGTTTGCAATTGTTGATAAATCCCCGCAAAACTGCCGTTACTCATCAATACAATATGCCCATTTTCTTCAACAACGGCTTGTATCCGTTGAATAATCGCGCTAATACTGGGATAAATTTCCAAGTGCGGGGCTTTGTGTTGTAAAGCGGATAAATCCCATTTTAACTCAGGCGGTTGATACATAATCGCGACATCCGCCGCACTAAACGATTGGGCTAAATTATCCGTGTGAACCCCCATCCGCATGGTATTAGAACGCGGCTCAATCACCGCAATGATTTGTTGTTTGCCCACTTGTTGGCGCAACCCTGCGAGCGTGGTTTTTATCGCGGTGGGATGATGGGCAAAATCATCATAAAGCGTTACCCCTTTTATTTTCGCAATTACTTCCATCCGTCGTTTAACACTTTGAAAATCAGCCAATGCTTCGATAGCGGCAGCGGGTAAAATGCCCACATGGTGTGCCGCAGCAATCGCAGATAAGGCATTGTAAACATTATGTTCGCCAGTTAATTGCCACTGCACTTGCCCTTGCGGTTGCCCTTTTAATAACACCGTAAAGGCACTGCCATCGCTTTTTTGTAATTGCGCTGACCAGTGTGCATTTTCATTAATCGCCGTTTTTAAGACAGGTGTCCAGCAGCCCATTTCTAATACAGCGGTCAAATTCGCATCATGCTGCGGAGCAATCACCAAACCTTCGCTAGGAACCGTGCGTAACAAATAATGAAATTGCCGCTGAATGGCGGCTAAATCAGGAAAAATATCGGCATGGTCATATTCCAAATTATTTAAAATCACGGTTCTAGGGCGATAATGGACAAATTTAGAACGCTTATCAAAAAAGGCACAATCGTATTCATCCGCTTCAATCACAAAAAAATCCGATTCCCCTAACCGTGCCGAAATACCAAAATTTAACGGAATTCCGCCCACCAGAAATCCCGGCATAAAACCTTGCTGTTCTAAAATCCAGCTTAACATACTGGTGGTGGTGGTTTTGCCGTGTGTGCCTGCCACCGCTAACACCCATTTTTTTTGTAAAACGTGTTCTGCTAGCCACTGCGCTCCTGAGCTATAAGGCAAACCTAAATTTAACACCGCTTCCACTTCAGGATTGCCACGCGATAAGGCATTGCCAATAATCACTAAATCAGGCAACGGTTGTAAATTTTCTGCCCGATAGCCTTCCATTAAACTGATTCCTTGTTGTTGTAGCTGGGTACTCATCGGTGGATACACATTCGTATCAGACCCACTGACTTGATAACCTAACTCTCGGGCAATCAAGGCTAACCCGCCCATGAATGTGCCGCAAATACCTAAAATATGAATGTGCAATGCTTTGTCCTCTGTGGATTTAAGGAAAAAATGACACGGGTACGTTTAAAAATAGTTTTTAGTCCACACCATTGCCTTGTTAGCACAAAATTATGCGGTAAACTGCTATTTTCGTCCTTTATCTCCCTTTAATTAAGGTAAGATAAATCTATCTGTCATTAATTATCCGTCTATTATGAGTGAAAAAAATAAAATTGTTGTCGAGGCACAACCGCAATTTATCAAAGAGCAATCCTCACCTGAGCAGAATCGCTATGTGTTTGCTTATACCATTACGATAACTAACGTAGGCGAGCTGGCTGCAAAACTGCTGACCCGGCAATGGCTGATTACCGATTCCAACGGTAAAGTACAAGAAGTGCGCGGTGATGGTGTCGTTGGTAAACAACCTGTTTTAAAACCCGGAAATATCTTTCGCTATACCAGCGGTGCGATTATAGAAACCCCTGTTGGCATTATGCAAGGGCATTATATTTTCATCTCAGAACAGGATGAACGTTTTACCGCCATTATTCCTAAATTTACCCTGTCTATCCCGCGAGTGCTGCACTAATGGCTATTTATGCAATTGGCGATATACAAGGCTGTTATGATGACTTAATCCGTCTAGTCGAAGCGATTAATTTTGACCCAGCGCGTGACCAGCTTTGGTTTGTAGGCGATTTAGTCAATCGCGGGCCAAAATCATTGGAAACACTGCGCTTTGTTAAATCACTTGGACGTGCTGCGGTATGTGTGCTGGGTAATCATGATTTACACCTGCTAGCCATTGCTTATCAACAAACCAAGCCCAATAAAAAAGATTCCTTATCTGCGATTTTAAACGCACCTGATAGTGCTGAATTAATTGACTGGTTGCGCCATCGCCCTTTTTTTCATTACAACCGTGATTTTTGCATGGTTCATGCAGGCTTGCCGCCGCAATGGGATTTTTCCAAAACCAAACAAATGGCGCATTATGCAGAACGGCTG
>JAIFMS010000185.1 GCA_020048335.1 Methylococcaceae bacterium
GATTTTATTCATGTTGAGGCTATGTTGCGAGAAATTGTTAAACCGCACAAACAATAGGAAACCACCCTAATTTTACAAAAACAATTGTTTGAAGTTGTGAATTAATCCTTGCTGAAAAATAGCTTGTCTCACATCAACACAACGGAATTTATAATGAACAGTGACATTGAGTTAAACTTATTAAAAGAAATAGAGGAGCTAAAAAGGAAAGTTAATCTTTTGGAAGGTGACGCGGAACAAAAAATCCCCGTTTATCAATACAGTAAAATCAGAGATGCCGATTTAAAAAAATTATTTACGATTGAAAAAAACTTAGATGACAGCATTTTTAAGCACTGGTTCAATAACACTCTTGAAATAGATTATTCGATACAGCTATTTTTAAAAGACTTAATAGAAGATAACAAATATTTAATTGAGAGCTACAATGAAGAAGATTTAAAAATTAATTTTATCGCGCCTATTCTGAATAAAATACGCTTCAAATCGTATGAAAAAAATATCCGAGATTTTTATGAATTACAAATGACTTATCAAACGAATAAATTCATATTAAATGGAACAATAGATTTTGCCGTTTCTGAAGGTTTAGTCGAAAGTAAAAAACCTTATTTTTTTATTCAGGAGTTTAAAAGAAGTGAAGAGTATGGCAATCCAAGGCCACAACTTTTAGCCGAACTTATCAGTGCTGTTGAATTAAATGATTGGCGGTTTATCAAAGGGGCTTATATTATCGGTGGAAACTGGCATTTTGCGATTTTGGAAAAATTAGCACTGGGTCAATATCAATATTTTATTTCGCAAAATTTTGACGCTACAAAAATAGAAGATTTAAAACTTATCTATAAAAACTTGTTATTTGTTAAAAACGAGATACTCGCATCGGTTGAATTGCAACAAAACTAAAGCAACTCCAACGCCAACATAATCGCATCTTCCCTGTAATTATTTTCCGCAGGGTAATAGCCTTTCCGAATCCCAATTTCATTAAACCCTAAACTGTCATATAACGCTTGGGCTTTATGATTAGAAACCCGCACTTCTAAAAAAAGGGTTTGGGCTTTTTTACGCGCAGTTGCAATTAAATGTTCCATAATTTTGCGCCCAACGCCTTGTCCTTGCATGGCTGGGGCAACCGAGATATTCATAATATGCGCCTCGCCCGCGCCTGTTGATAAAATCGCATAGGCAATAATGGTTTGCATATCTTCATACACCCAACAACTATAATTGAGCGCGTTAAAGCAATCATTAAAAGTTTCCTCACTCCAAGGAGAGGTATAGTTTTGCCCCTCAATTTCTAAGACGCGCGTTAAATCTGTTTTGCGCATTTCTCGTAATCGCATTAAATCCACCGTTGAAACCGAATCGGGAAAAACTTTTGCATAAAATTCGCGGTCAGCATCGTAACTTACAAAATTTTTAAGCCATTCTAAGAAGACAAACATGGTTAGTGTCCTTGCAACGCCTGATAGGTTTTAAGCATTGTTTGTAAATCCTGCCAAGCTTTGGATTTTTGCCGTAAATCACGCAGCAAATACGCAGGATGATAAACGACCATTAAAGGGATAGTTTGAAAGTGGTGCATTTTTCCCCGCAATTTTGCCAGCGGTTCGTGGGTATTTAATAACTGCTGTGCCGCAATACGTCCAACTGCTACGATAAATTTGGGGGCAAGCAAGGCAATTTGTCGTTGTAAAAAGGACTGACACGCCGCCATTTCAGCTACTTTTGGGTCACGATTGGCGGGGGGGCGACATTTTAAAATATTGGCAATATAAATTTGCTCACGGCTTAAAGCCATGGCGCGTACCATTTCAGTTAATAACTGCCCTGCCACACCGACAAACGGTTGCCCTTGTAAATCTTCTTGTTCGCCGGGTGCTTCACCGATAAATAACCAATCGGCTTGGGTATTGCCACTGCCAAACACGGTTTGATGGCGTGTTTGACATAATTCACAGTGCTGACACGCCTGCACTTGGGCTTGCAATTGCGCCCAATTATCGGTGGGCAACACAGGCGGTGCGATAATAATAGGCGCAGTGACAGGTATGACAGGGGGCGATTGTTTTTCTACCGCACTGCTAACAGGGGCTGAAAACGCAGGGGGCGAGCGTGGAATCCAACTTTCAATGCCCATCGCATGAAGGTAGTGCAGGCGGGTGGTGTTATCCATAAAAACTAAATTTAAACCAGTAAAAAGCAAGAGTGCCGAGAAAAATTGTTATGATTTATTATAGCCTAGATTGCAGTGGCACTCACAAAACGGTATTTTAAAATTGATGGCGGCTAATTTACGTTAAAATTCCGCTTAACTCTCATATAAAAGGACACTTGAAATGACCGCTTCAGAAACACCGACTGTTTATTCAGAAACCGACATTGCGCACCGTTTACAAACCGAGCTGCCGCATTGGACGTATGAAAAAGGCTGGATTCGCCGCAAAATCAAAACCAGCGGCTGGAAAGCTACGCTGATGGTAGTGAATACGGTAGGGCATTTGGCGGAAGTTGCTTGGCATCATCCTGATTTAACCGTTTCCTATGCGTTTGTGATTGTGAAATTAGTGACCCATTCTGCTAAAGGGGTGACGGAGAAAGATTTTGCACTAGCGAAAAAAATTGAAGCTGTAATAATGTGGGATGTGGTGGCAGATTCGCACGGTGTTTTAACTGGAACACCCGATGATCCACGTTTTAAATATATCAAAAAAGATTAACGAAGAGGAATGCTTGTGATGGAAATAACAGAAATACCGAGTCCTTTTTGCGGGATAGGCTGTGATGATTTAACAGTGCAGGTTGAAGGGTTGACCGTCAACGTGCTTGAAAACGGTTGTGCGGTGAATACCCCAGCGTTTGCCCAAGCCATCACCGATATTCAGCCACGAATTCAGGGAGAACCTGTCAGTTTGGCCCAAGCGGTTAGTCATGTCGCTGCACTATTAAACAAGGCGCAACAACCTGTAATAGGCGGCTGTGCTACGGATGTGAACGGAATGCGCAGTTTATTGGCATTAGCAGATAAAACAGGCGCGGTGGTGGATAACAGCAATTTTAATGCGGCACGGGCTAATTTTTTAGCCTTGCAGGATTCAGGTTGGATAAACACCACCTTGGCAGAGATTAAAAATCGCTGTGATGTATTAGTAGTGGTGGGAACAGATTTAGAAGGCTTTGCGCCGCGTTTTTTTGAACGCTATTTGTGGACAGAGGCGATGTTTACCGCGCCTGAAAAACGCCAAGTTATTTATTTAGGCAAAGCCCCGAGCGGTGATAAATCCACTGCCTCTGATGGACGTTTAGCAACCGTATTGCCTTGTGCAACTGAAGCATTACCTGAAGTGGTGGCGGTGTTACGCGCCTTGGTGAAAGGGCGCAAGGTGATGGCGCACAGCGTGGCAGGGATTGCGGTTGCGGATTTACAAATTCTGGCAGACACTTTAAAAGCGGCACAGTATGGCGTGGTAACGTGGGCAGCGGGGGCATTGGCTTATGCGCAAGCGGAATTAACCGTGCAAACCTTGTCCGAAATGATTAAGGATTTAAATCAATCCACCCGCTGTTCAGGTTTGCCTTTAAGCGGTAAAGACGGTGACCAAACCGCGAATCAAGTATGTGGTTGGACAACAGGCTATCCCGCGCGGGTGAGTTTTGCCAAAGGCTATCCTGAATATGACCCTTTTTTATACGACACCGAACGGTTATTAAGCGAAGGCGAGGCAGATACGCTGCTGTGGGTTAATGCCTTTAATATCAACACACTACCCCCTGCTAGCCGCGTACCAACGGTTGTGATTGGACGTTCAGGAATGGTTTTCAACCAAGAGCCTGCGGTATTTATTCCTGTTGGCACACCCGGAATTGACCATACAGGTCATGCGTATCGGATGGACAATGTGGTGGCGATACGCTTGAAAAAATTACGAGATTCAACCCTGCCCAGCAGTGCCGATGTGTTGCGTGCGATTGAACAAGCTTTATAAAGCTCACTGTTACCTCATCAGTCGAAAGTTATCGAATATCACTAAAATCCCCTCGCCCGTCTAAATAAAGGCGGGTTGGGGTGGATTTTAAACATCACGCCTTACCGAGTTTTATCACCATGAATGCGGTCACAGAACAGCTGATAGTTTTTATTGCGTCTTTAATCGCCAATACTTTTTCCGCCTTAGCAGGCGGCGGCGCGGGGCTGATTCAGTTTCCCGTTCTCATTTTTTTAGGGTTATCTTTTAGTGTCGCCCTTGCCACGCATAAAGTCGCCTCCGTTGCCTTGGGGGTGGGCGCAACGGTTCGGTATTTAAAAGAAGATTTTGTTGAAAGAAACTTTGCCTTGTTTTTACTGTTAATGGGCGTTCCTGCGGTTGTATTGGGTTCTTTTGCCATTGTTAGCATCCCTGACGCACTGGCTAAACTGGCATTAGGCTTATTAACCACCGGCTTAGGCGTGTATTCGGTGTTTCAAACCCAATTGGGACAAGAGTACACCCCACGCCATCGTGACAGACAAGGCTTTATGATTGGCGGGGGCTTATTATTCGCCATCGGTTTTTTAAACGGCTCAATTGCCTCGGGAACAGGTTTATTTACCACGCTGCTATTAGTGCGCTGGTTTGGCATGGATTACAAACGCGCGGTTGCCTATACCTTAATCATTGTTGGTTTGTTCTGGAATGGCACAGGGGCAATTGTCCTTGCCTTGATTGCCGAAGTTAAATGGAGCTGGATACCCGTATTATTAATTGGCTCTTTTATCGGCGGTTATACAGGAGCGCATTTGGCTATTTTAAAAGGCAATCGTTGGATTAAACGCAGTTATGAAGTGATTACAATTTTAGTGGGTTTGAAGTTGTTGTTTTAAGCAAAAGCGATTCCGCACACAATACTTTAATCGGTAATTTTCGGAAGGGGTTTTATGTGGCGCGGACTTAGGATGAAACGTTGTGTTAGAGTCGCCTAGCGGGTTTCAAGCGAAGTGTTTTTGAAATTGTCAAAATGCTATGATGTGTTAATAGCTGACGAATTAAAATAAAAGGAGCAAATATTATGATAACTGCGCAAAATGTAGCTGAATATTTTTTATTCAAAGCAAATGAAAATGAAGATTCTGACGTTTCTAATATGAAGCTGCAAAAGCTTATTTATTATGCTCAGGCTTTTCATTTAGCCCTATTTGACAAGCCATTATTTAATGAAGAGTTTGAAGCTTGGATGCACGGGCCTGTTTGTCCGTCTATCTATCGTGAGTATAAATCTTATGGTTCAGCTCCAATTCCTGTTAATTCAGATATTGAGTTAAATATGTTTTCAGATGAACAATTAGAACTTCTTGAAGAGGTTTATGATGTATTTGGACAGTTTAGCGCGTGGAAACTTAGAAATATGACCCATGAAGAAACGCCTTGGCGAGAAAATGAGGAAACGGGTGGAATTATAAGTAAAGAATCAATGATGGAGTTTTATAAAACGAGACTTAAATAAATGGCAACAAACAGTAAAATAAAAAAGCCATCCTTTAAGACTGGAAACAGGATACAACCCACTGAAAGTATTGATTACAATAAAAAACCACCTATATTTTCTCTTGAAAGAATACAATCGGGGAAGTACTGTTTTTCTGCATTAGACCAAGAAAATAAAGCGCAGTTTGCAGAGGCTATATTTAAAAGAAGAACACTCTCGTGGAGTGAAATACAAAATACACAACGGCATGGTTTAGGTATTGAGAAAATAGATAAAAAAGCAATTAAGGCTTCAATGCCGCCTTTTATTACTGAGGATTGTGACCATTTTCTGATACTTAGATTTCATGGTAAAAAGCCAATGGTTGGTTATAGAAAGGATGCAGTTTTTTATGTTTTATGGTTTGACCATGATTTTACTTTGTATGATCACGGTTAAAAAACTGTATGGGATTATCACGGCGGTGGAACTGTCGGAAATGTTGAATGAAGGTGTTGGGGGCGAGGTTTTATGTGGCGCGGATTTAGGATGAAACGTTGTGTTAGAGTCGCTAGATAAGTTTTATACGAAGTGTTTTTGATGTGAGCAGAAAGGTTTTAAGTTTTTTTGTTTTACAATGTCATTTATTGAGTCAAAAAAGAGGTCATTATGAATATTTCATTAACATCTGATTTAGAAAGTTGGGTCACTGAACAAGTTAAAACGGGTTCATATCTCTCTGCCACCGAACTGATTTGCGAGGCATTGCGTTCATTAAAAAATCGTGAAGTAATACAGCAGCATAGAGTTTCTAAGCAGAATTTTGTAGATGAGTTAAAAAGCTCAGATAAAATAGATATTATTCCATTAAATCAAAAACTTAATTCAACTGAAAAAAAGCTGTACTTGTTACGCGCTAAACTGCAAGCTGGTGAAAATAGTCCGATTGTTAAAGATTTTAACGCCGAACATTTTATATCGGGTTTGCATAGAAAATACGCTCAATGACGGCAACTTATGTTATCCGCCAGCAAGCCGAACAGGATTTAGAGGAAATCTGGTTGTATTCAATGCAGCAATGGGGAGTTAAACAGGCTGATAGTTATGTTGGTTCACTGCTTTCGCGTTTTTTATGGCTGGTTGAAAATCCTTATTCGGGTAAGCACCGCGAGGATATTAAAACGGGTTATTATTGTTTTCCCGAAGGTCGGCATTTGATTTTTTATAAGTTGATCGATACAGGGATTGATATTATTGGTATTCCACATCAGCGCATGGATATTGTGAGTTATTTTGCTGACAGTGAGTAAGTCGTTAGTTGTGTGCCGAAAGGTTTTAAGCCGTTTTGTTTTACCTTAAATAGTAAGGAGCTTTTATGCAAGCAATTGAATTTCAAGCTGTTTCCCACAAACAGCATATTCGTCTTCCTGATGAAATTCCTGATGGGATGACAATCCGAGTATTATTATTGATGGATGAGATAAAAGATTCCGATAAAGTCACTCAAAATCAGAAATTGAATCAATTAACAGCGCAACTGGAACAAGCTGAACAGGATATAGCGTTAGGACGTTATGTTGAGCTGAATAAAGCTGGAGTTGCGCAATTATTTGCTCAGATAAAACAGCGGTAACGGTTATGCGGACGTTAAAATTAACCGATTTTTCGCAAACCGACCTTGAGCAGATAGCGGATTATACAAAGACCGAGTGAGGACAAAGCCAAGCGGATTTTTATCTTGAGCAACTGGAAAAAGCGTTTTACAGTTTGCTGGATAATCCTCATTTGGGTAAATCACGGGATGATATTAAAGCCGGTTATCGGTCTTTGCTGGTTGAAAAACATCTGGTTTTTTATCGTTTGGCGGATGAACAGCTTGAGATTATGCGGGTTTTGCATTGTCGAATGGATGTGATTCAGTATTTGTAGCACGTCTTATCGCGTTACAATTAATACAACGTTTATTGCGGCGGTGGAACTGTCGGAAATGCTGAAAAAACGGGTGTTGGAGGCGGGGTTTTATGTGGCGCGGATTCAGGATGAAATGTTGTGTTAGAGTCGCCTAGCGGGTTTCGGGCGAAGGGTTTTTGATGCGTTGATAGAATTAAAAAAAGCGATTAGATTTACCAAAAATTACACGGTAACTAATCAAAACGATGTAGGTTAATCTAA
>JAIFMS010000110.1 GCA_020048335.1 Methylococcaceae bacterium
GATTTTAATAACATTGATGCACATACCGCGACAGGCGTGATGATGACGATGTTATCCAATCGAATCTCCTATATTTACAACTTCACAGGACCTAGTTTAACGGTTGACACCGCCTGTAGCTCTTCTTTAGTGAGTGTTGATTTAGCCTGTCGCAGTTTACAGCAAGGCGAATGTGAAATGGCATTAGCAGGCGGGGTGTTAATGACTTTCGCACCGCAATATACCGTTTCAGAAACCCAAGGCGGATTTCTTTCGCCAACAGGTTCGTCTCATGCTTTTTCAGATACCGCCAATGGTTATGTGCGCTCAGAAGGGGTGGGTGTGTTAGTGTTAAAAAAACTGTCCCAAGCCGAAGCAGACGGTGACACGATTCATGCGGTAATCTTAGGCACAGCGGTAAATCAAGATGGTCGCACCAATGGTATTACTGTTCCCAGTGCGGATGCACAATTGGCATTGATGCAAAAAGCCTATCAACGTGCAGGGGTTTCACCGGGTAAAGTGCAGTATATCGAAGTACATGGGACGGGAACACCTGTCGGCGACCCTGTCGAAGCGCAATCGGTTGGGCGTTTTTTAAATATCGACAGAACCGCCGGGGATGCTTGTTATATAGGTTCTGTGAAAACCAATATTGGACACACCGAAGCAGCAGCAGGGTCGGCAGGGTTAATTAAAACCATTATGGCGTTGAAAAATCAGCAAATTCCGCCGCATTTACATTTTAAAAATCCAAATCCTGCGATTGCTTTTGCTGATTATCCTTATTCTATTCCTACTGAATTAACCCCTTGGCCAGCACATGAAGGCTTGGCATTGGCAGGGGTTAATTCATTTGGTTTTGGTGGCACGAATGCTCATGTTGTCTTGCGTGAATACCGTGCCAAGCCCCAAGCGATGCCTGTTTTAGATGGTAATCAAGCCAAGCTTTTTTTGATTACCAATACCGATAAAGAGGCGTTGCTGCGGCAAGTGCAAGCGTATTATGCGCGGGTACAGGAGATGGATGAGGAGCAAGTACATCATCTTGCTTACAGCAGCGCGGTGATTCGGGAATTGCATCCGCATCGTGCTGTTTTTGTTTATAAAGATAAAGCAGAATTATTGGCGCGATTAAGTGCTTATTTGGATGGACAAACAATTCAAGGTGCTTATCAAGAACAAGTGTTAGCCACTCCGTTAAAATTGGTTTGGGTCTTAACAGGAATGGGGCCGCAATGGTGGGCAATGGGACATGAGCTATATAAAACTGTTCCTGTTTACCGTGCCGCACTGGATAAAATCGACCAAGAATTTTCTAAATGGGTGGATTGGTCGCTGAAAGCCGAAATGTTTGCCAGTGAAGAGCAATCCAATATGGCACAAACTTGGCTTGCACAAACCGCCAATTTTGCAGTACAGGTTGCCTTGGGTGAAATGTGGAAGTTTTATGGAATCCAGCCTGCGGCAATTGTCGGACACAGCACAGGTGAAGTGGCGGCGTTTTATTTAGCCGGGGTTTATAGCCTAGAAGATGCGGTTAAAATTGTTGTCCATCGTAGCCGTTTACAACATTTAACCCGTGGCATGGGAAAAATGTTAGCAGTTGGTTTATCAGAACATACCGTTGCGCCCTATTTAGCCCCCTATCAAGACAAAGTTTCAATTGGTGCAATCAACAGCCCTAGCGCGGTGACGTTAACCGGTGACAGTGTGGCGTTGGAAACAATTGCGAAAAAGTTAGAAAACGATGAGGTGTTTAATAAATTTTTGCGGGTGGAAGTGCCGTATCACAGTGTGATTATGGAAGAAATTAAGGATGAGTTATTGGCTTCTTTAGCTGACCTTGCTCCGCAACCTGCCCATGTGCCGCTGTGCTCAACCGTCAGTGGGCAAAAAATCACAGGCACAGAAGGGGATGCGCACTATTGGTGGCGCAATGTCAGAGAGCCTGTTGCCTTTGCCAAAGCAATTGAAGCCTTGTTTAAAGAAGAACAGCAATATTTTTTAGAAATTGGCCCGCATCCTGTACTGGCAGCCTCGATTGCAGAAATTGCTGAACATTTAGGCAAAGAAAATCGCAATTTTTATTCCATTCGCCGTAATCAACCTGAGCAAGAAGACTTTTATGGTGCATTAGCGACCTTGGCAAGTTTGGGTGTGGCAGTTAATTGGCAGGCAATGTATCCAAACGGACAGTTTATTAGAATGCCATGTTATCAATGGCGACCTGAAAAACATTGGTATGAAACGCCGTTTTATCAGCAATTGCGCAAAGGCAATAGCATTCATCCGTTGCTAGGCGCGGTCAATTCGCAAACCAAAAATGTGTGGGACAGTGATGTTAGTTTAGAAAAATATCCCTATTTGAATGACCATGTGATTCAGGACACTTGTTTATTCCCTGCCGCAGGGTATGTGGAAATGGTCTATGGCGCATTGTCTGCGCATTGGGGCGAAGGTTTTTATAGTATTGATGATTTAAAAATTGAAAAAGGTGTATTTTTAAATAATGACAAAAATCCTGTCCTGAAATTATCTCTGGATGAATTGAACTCGCAATTTAAAATTATCAGCGTTGCAACTAGCACAGATGAAAACAATCAGCCTGTTGTGCAAGAAGATAAACATATCGGTGGCTTTATTCGCAATCGTCCTTCGGCGTTGTTATCAAAGGCTATTGACCTTGCATTTGAGCGGCGCAAAAGTCAAAAGTCATTTGATAAAACAACCTGTTATAGTTTACTAACACAATTTAATTATCAATACGGGGTGTGTTTTCAAGGGATTGAGGAAGTTTTTTTAGCCGATAATCAAGTGTTAGCCAAAATCGTCTTGCCCGAGGCTTTAGACACGGCAAATTATCACTTGCATCCTGCCTTGTTGGATTCTTGTTTACAAACCTTAATTTTAAATGAAATTAATAATGCCGCTGACCAAGCGCAGTTTGTAGTGCGATTGCCAATGGCGATTAAAGAAATTAATCTTAATCCTCAGATTGGCAATGAATTTTGGTGTTTCACTAAAATCAGAATGCGGGATGAGGAAAAAATTGTCGGCGATTTATTTCTCTGCAATGATAACGGAACAGTGCTTGGTTCGTTGCTAGGTTTTAGTGCGCAAGCAGTGGATACCGTTGCGAGCGGGATGAATACCCACACCATTGACAGTTGGTTGTATCACACAGAATGGCAAGTTGAAAATGCGGATCAAACAGCCTCACAAGGTTTAAAACAAGCCTATTTAATTTTTGCTGACCAAGGCGGTCATGCACAAAATTTGGCAGAAAAATTACGCAACCAAGGCAGTCAAGTGTGTCTAGTCAGCGCGGCTCATGCTTATGCAATGAGCGATGATTTTCATACAGCGTGTTTGCAATTGGATAATCCAACCCAGTTGCGCCAATGTGTCAGCGCGTTTTATCAACAGTATGGCGAAAACAGTGGACTGATTCACGCACTGGGTTTAGAGGATGCCCCTTCCTTTGATGAGATTGACAGCCACGAATTTGAACGGTTAAAAAAACAACGGCTGCATTCGTTGGTGTTTCTTGCCAAAGCAATGGCTGAAACCGAAATCAAAAGCAAACTGTGGGTATTAAGCTGCCACGGGTCTCAAGTGGTGGCAGAAGATGGCGCACAAGTGAATTTAATCGCCGCGTCACTAACGGGCATCAGCCGTGTGTTAGCACAGCAGGAGTTGGGCGATAATTGGGGAGGATTGATTGATTTAGCCCGCGCAGATGACATGAACTCTGTGTTAGCCGAGTTAGCCTTAAACAGTGAAGAAGAAGTGAGCTATCGCGAGCAACGCTATGTGAATCGCCTGTTATCGCCCACCGATTTAAAATCGCCTTTTCCCGTGCGCTTACAAGCCAATGCCTGCTATTTAGTCGCGGGCGGCTTTGGGGCAATTGGTCGTTTAGTCTGCCGTTGGTTAATTGTAAAAGGGGCAAAACGCTTGTTATTAATCAGCCGTAGCACTTTTCCAAAACGCGAAAGTTGGCAACATATCGACCCAAATCATCGCTTGTATGAGCGGGTGCAGTTTATTATGGAACTGGAAGCGATGGGTGCAGAAGTGCTGTTAGCAGATATTGATGTCAGTCGAGAACGCGAGTTACGTCATTATCTGGACAATTTTGCCCAACAAGGCTATCCACCGATACGCGGGGTGTTTTTCTGTAGTGGGGTAATTAAAGATACTTTATTGTCCAGCATGGAAAGCAAAGATTTTGACGAAGTGTATGACACCAAAGCCATTGGCGCGGTCACATTGCATCAATGCTTAAAAACAGCTCCGTTGGATTATTTTGTGTTGTTTTCTTCGATTGCCGCGCAAGTAACTACCGCAGGTCAAATCAATTATGCCAGTGTCAATAGCTGTTTGGATGCCTTAGCTCATTATCGCCGCAGCCAAGGTTTGTCTGCTCTTAGCATTAACTGGGGGCCTTGGGCGATTGGGATGATTAAAGAATTAAATCTCGGTGAGCATTATAAAAATCAACGGGGAATGATGCCAATTTTGCCAGAAGCGGGGATGAAAGTATTGGAGCGGATTATTAATTTAGCCAATCCACAGCTTTCAGTGTGCGATGCGAACTGGAATAAAGTTCTCGATTGGTATCCTAAAAAACCGAGTTTGTTCAAATATTTAGTCCGTGAAGATGAAATGGATGAGCAAAGTGGTGACTTTTTATCTAGCTATTTGCAACGTGCTGAAGATGAGCGGGCTATGTTCGTAGAAAATGAATTCATCACACTGGTTGCGCATATTTTGCGTACCGATATAGCCAATATTAGCGCGGGCGATACCCTGATTGGTCTTGGGATTGATTCAATTATGGGGGTGGAATTAAACATTAAAATGCAAGGTCATTTTGCCGAACGCTTAAGCGTGGTGAAATTGTTGGGCAATCTTAATCTTGGGCAATTAGCCGCTGAACTGCACGATAAAATTGCCGTGTTAGCCGCCGCTGCAAAAGCCAATAGCCAAGAGCAAGAAACTAATGACTTGACACCTGCGACAGAGGGCTGTTGCGCGGCTGGGGATTGTGCTGTTTTAGAAATTGAAGATGAATACCCGTTATCTTTTGGGCAAAAAGCGATTTGGTTTACCCATGAATTAAATCCTGACAGTGCCGCTTATAATATCGGCGGGGTGATGCACATTCCAGCAGAAATCAATGTCGAGGTATTAGAAAAAGCGATTAACGGAGTCATTCAACGCCATCAAGGACTGCGGGCTAATTTTTATATTGTTAATGGCGAACCTGTGCAACGGATTTATGCCAATCGACCTTTTCAATTGCAAGTGATTGATGTTTCAGGGCAAGAATGGGACGCTATTCGCTCACAAGTGATTGCCGATAATCAACGTCCATTTAATTTGGAAAACGATAGTTTGCTACGGGTGCGTTTATACAAGCAAGCACACAATAGTTATTACTTTGCGATTACCATCTATCATATCGTTTCGGATGCGTGGTCTAACTATATGTTCTTGAACGAAATGCAGGCGTTGTATGTCCGCTATCTAACGAATGAAGAGGTGGTTATCAGTCCTGCAAAAACTAGCTATCGGGATTTTGTGGAGTGGGAATCGCGCCTGATTAATAGCATTCGTGGTAATAGTTTGTATAAATTCTGGCGCAACCGTTTACCTGAAACGATTCCACAATTAGCCTTGCCTACCGATAAAAAACGCCCATTGGTGATGACGAATAATGGAGCTTCGTATAATTTTACCGTTAATGCAGAGTTAACCAAACAACTGCAAAATCTGGCAAAACGCGAAGGTGTGACAATGTTTATGGCATTGTTGAGCTTGTATTACACCTTGATGCACAAGTACAGCCAGCAAAACGACATTATTATTGGCAGTCCTGTTGCAGGGCGCACTCAAGCTGAGTTCGGCGAGATTTACGGCTATTTTGTTAATCCCTTGCCGTTATGGGTTAATTTTGATAATCAGCCAAACTTTTTGGAATTACTCAAACAAGTGCGTGAGACCACTTTAATGGGCTTGGAGCATCAAGAGTTTCCTTTCTCCTTATTGGTTGATAGGTTAGAAATCGGACATGACCCCAGCCGCTCGGCAATTTTTCAAGTGATGTTTGTGTTGCTAAATCACCGTGTTGATAGAACGCATATTGACGAAAATGACAATGCGCATTACGAAGGCTTCCCGATGCGCCTGTTGCAAATGCCTGAGGAGGAAGGGCAGTTTGACTTAACCTTGACGGTGTATGAAGAAAAATGGGTGTATTACGCGACGTTTAAATACAATACCGATTTGTTTATAGAAAGCACCATTGCACGGATGGCGGGGCATTTCTTAGAACTTGCCGAACAAGCCATTCACAATCCAGAACAAGCGGTTGCAACGTATTATTTACCAACTACCCAAGAGCAAGCGGTGTTGTTAAATAATTATTCAGGCAATCAGGCTTACCGTGTTGTGCAAGATTCCCCTTTATTACATGAGCGAATTGAAGCTTTTGCACAGCAAACCCCTGATGCACCAGCGGTACGGATGGATGATGAACAAGGGCAGAGTGAAACCTTAAGTTATGCACAATTAAACAGTGATGCCAATCAAATCGGCAGCTATTTAGTTGCGCAAGGCATTGTGCAAGGGGAGCGGGTTGGGTTGTATCTGTCTAAATCACAGCTACTCATCACGGCGTTATTGGGCTGTTTAAAAATTGGGGCAACCTATGTCATTTTAGACCCTGAATTGCCCAGCGAGCGTTTAAAATTAATGTTAGATGCGGCAAAGGTTCGCTGTTTATTAAAAGCCAACTCGGATGTTGATACAACCGCTTTAACTGTCACCGCTCATGCGTTGAATGTGCTATTGCTTGAAAAAATAGTCCCCAATCTTTCTATCACAGTTGAACGGCAACAAGGGGCGTATATTGTTTTTACCTCTGGCTCAACAGGTGCGCCAAAAGGGGTGTTAGTCACACAACACAATATGGCTTCTATCGCTGATGCTTGGCAAAAAGAATACCAACTGGAACAAACCCGTGTCCATCTGCAAATGGCCAATGTTGGGTTTGATGTGTTCTGTGGCGATTGGATACGCGCTCTTAGCAACGGTAAAGTGTTGCAGTTATGTCCGCGTAACACCTTGTTAAATATGCCATTATTGTTGCAAGCCATTGAAAAACACAACATTGATTTTGCTGAATTTGTGCCAACGGTGATGCGAAAATTTGTCAGTTATTTACAGCAAAAAGGCAAAATCTTACCGATGAAAACGATTTTGGTCGCTTCGGAACGCTGGACGTTGGAAGATTATCAACAACTGCGTGCAGTCACTTCTGCCGAACGGATTATCAATTCTTACGGTACGTCAGAAACCACGATTGACAGCAGTTATTTTGAATTAACCCCGCAATCGCTTGCTGTGTTGAGCGATAGCAGTGAGGGAATTCCGATTGGCAAACCTTTTAGCAATAGCCGTTTATATGTTTTCGATAGTGCGTTAAATCCTGTGCCTGTGGGTGTGTTAGGCGAGTTATATATTGGCGGTGACGGCGTTTCCTTAGGCTATATCAATGCCAATGA
>JAIFMS010000114.1 GCA_020048335.1 Methylococcaceae bacterium
TCTCGCCTCAAGAAAGAGGACTTTATATTCAGATTGTAAGTCTTTATCAAATTGCATAATTATTAACCCACAGATCCTTCCAAACTCAACCCTAACAACGCCTGCGCTTCCACCGCAAATTCCATCGGCAATTCCTTAAACACCTGCTTACAAAAACCATTCACAATCATCGACACCGCATCTTCGGCAGAAAGCCCGCGTTGCTGACAGAAAAATAATTGGTCTTCACTAATTTTAGAAGTTGTCGCTTCGTGTTCAACTTGCGCGGACGGTTGTTTGACTTCCACATACGGAAACGTATGCGCACCGCATTTATCGCCCACTAACAACGAATCGCACTGGGTGTAATTCCGCGCATTTTCGGCACTTTTCAATACTTTCACCAAGCCGCGATAAGTATTTTGCGCTCGACCTGCGGAAATGCCTTTCGACACAATCGTGCTTTTGGTATTTTTGCCGATGTGAATCATTTTTGTGCCAGTGTCCGCTTGTTGCAGATTATTCGTTAAGGCAACGGAATAAAACTCACCCACCGAATTATCGCCCGTCAATACACAACTGGGATATTTCCAAGTAATCGCTGAACCGGTTTCCACTTGCGTCCACGACACTTTAGAATTTTCACCGCGACAATCAGCGCGTTTAGTGACAAAATTGTAAATTCCGCCTTTGCCGTCTTTATCGCCCGGATACCAGTTCTGCACAGTCGAATATTTAATTTGCGCATCTTTTAAAGTGATTAACTCAACAACCGCTGCATGAAGTTGGTTTTCATCACGTTGCGGTGCGGAACAACCTTCCAAATACGACACATACGAGCCTTCATCGGCAATAATCAAGGTGCGTTCAAATTGTCCAGTATTGCTAGCGTTAATTCTAAAATAAGTGGATAACTCCATCGGGCAACGTACACCTTTGGGAATATACACAAATGAGCCATCAGTAAACACGGCAGAATTCAGTGCAGCGAAAAAATTATCTCCAACGGGTACAACTGAACTTAAATAGTGTTTCACCAATTCAGGATGTTCACGAATCGCCTCAGAAATCGGGCAGAAAATCACCCCCGCTTCGTGCAGTTTGCCTTTAAACGTGGTGGCAACTGAAACACTATCGAACACTGCATCAATCGCGACACCTGCTAACCGCTCTTGCTCATCGAGTGGAATACCTAGTTTTTTATACGCTTCCAAAATTTGCGGATCAATTTCGTCCAAACTTTTTGGCTTATCTTTATCACTTTTCGGGGCGGAATAATAACTAATTGCTTGATAATCAATAGGTTCTATCTGCAATTGCTGCCAGTTGGGTTCGGTCATGGTTTGCCAATGCGCAAAGGCTTTTAAACGATATTCCAACATCCATTGCGGTTCATTTTTAACTTTGGATAATTGCGCAATAATGTCTTCATTCAAACCGGGCAAAAAGGTATGCGCATCCACCTCGGTAATAAAGCCTTGTTTGTATTCCTGACCAATCAGGTTGTTAATTTCTGTTGTGTTTGAGGACATAATAAGGAAAATTGGATTGGAGTTGCCACTATCTTAGTAGGCTTTAATAACATAGTAAAGAAGTTGGTTATTATTTTTTGCAAATAATCCCCAACCTTTTACGCACGGGCGGGTTAAATCAAATGCTGTTTTGCCAAATATTCTTCATAATTACCACTAAAATCAACAATTCCTTGTGGAGTAAGTTCAAGAATGCGTGTTGCCAGTGAAGAAACAAATTCACGATCATGGCTGACAAAAATCAACGTACCTGGATAACTTTCTAAGGCATTGTTGAGTGATTCGATAGACTCCATATCCAAATGGTTAGTTGGCTCATCCAGCAACATGATATTGGCTTTTTGCAGAATCAACTTGCCAAACAACATCCGCGCCTTTTCGCCACCCGACAGCACTTTCACCGATTTGTTGATTTCGTCATTGCCAAACAGTAATCGCCCTAAGGTGCCGCGAATAGCTTGGTCATCATCACTGGGTTTGCGCCATTGTCCCATCCAATCAATTAAAGTCATCTCTTGGGAAAAATCCGCCGTATGGTCTTGGGCGAAATAGCCCACATCCGCATTTTCTGACCATTTTACCTCGCCTGTATCGGTTGTTATTTCACCCACCAAGGCGCGTAATAACGTGGTTTTTCCAATGCCATTAGGCCCTATCACCGCAACTCTATCACCGACCGCAATCGTTAAATTTAAGTTTGCAAACAGCGGTTGATAGGCTTGATAAGCCTTGGATAAATAAGTTACTTCTAACGCTAGCCGATGCAGTTTTTTAGTTTGTTCAAAACGGATAAACGGATTAACGCGACTGGAGGGTTTAACCTCATCAAGTTTAATTTTTTCGATTTGCTTGGCGCGTGACGTGGCTTGACGGGCTTTAGAGGCATTGGCAGAAAAGCGACTGACGAAGGTTTGCAATTCGGCAATCTGGGTTTTTTTCTTGGCATTTTGCGCTAACAAGGTGTTTCGCGCTTGGGTGACTGCCACCATATATTCATCGTAATTGCCAGGATAAACCCGCAATTCGCCATAATCCAAATCGGCCATGTGCGTACACACGCTGTTTAAAAAATGCCGGTCATGCGAGATGATAATCATGGTGCTATTGCGCTCGTTCAGCACATTTTCCAACCAGCGAATGGTGTTAATGTCCAAGTTGTTAGTCGGTTCGTCCAATAGCATAATGTCAGGATTGGCAAACAAGGCTTGCGCTAATAACACCCGCAGTTTCCAACCGGGGGCAACTGCACTCATTAAGCCCGCGTGTTGTTCCAACGCAATATCCAGACCGAGCAATAATTCTCCCGCCCGCGATTCAGCGGTATAGCCATCCATTTCCGCAAATTGCACCTCTAAATCAGCCACCGCCATCCCTTCAGCTTCGGTCATGTCAGGCAAGGCATAAATCCTATCGCGTTCTTGTTTGATTTGCCAAAGTTGGGTATGCCCCATAATCACCGTATCCAGTACGGTCTTGTCTTCAAAGGCAAATTGGTCTTGGCGTAAAATACCGACCCGCTCATTCGGGTCAACACTGATATTACCTGAACTAGGTTCTAATTCACCACTTAAAATTTTCATAAAAGTGGACTTGCCGCAACCGTTTGCACCGATTAAACCATAGCGATTACCGCCGCCAAATTTCATCGAAATATTTTCAAACAGGGGTTTTGCCCCAAATTGCATTGTGATGTTTGCTGTAGAAATCAAAATCTGTTCCAAAGTTAAAGTTTAAAATTCCTCTGTCAATAGAGCCGCTTAAGCCTGTAAGACGCTTATTATAGTAGCATAATATCAGCGGTTGAGCCTAACCAGGGCTATGCTTATGCTATACCTTAAGTTTATTAGGTAAACCTATGATTCTTGAATTATTTAAATAACAAGCTATCCTTAATCCATTGTCAGAAGTGAGCGAAAAAAGTGAGTCGTTGGTCAATTAAGGGGTTTCCTGCATGAAAGTTTCAAAGTCTGTTATTTATCCTTTGCTCCTTGCAACTAGCTTGTCGGGATGCGGAGTTACGCCTAAACCGCTTGCGATAGAGGAAGTGGCAGATAATGCGTTAACTGATATGAGTATGATTTACTCCTCTCAAGAACCTACCCCTAAATTATTAAGTCTGTCTGAGGCGATGGCGCGGGCGTTGAAATATAACTTGGACAATCGGGTTAAATTAATGGAACAAGCCGTCGCCCATAAAAGCGTGGAAATGGCAGAAATGGATATGCTGCCAATGTTAGGCATTTCGGCAGGTTATTTAGACCGCAGTAATATTGATGGCTCTTCCAGTCGTTCGATTCTGACCAATCGCCAATCCTTAGAGCCTTCTACTTCACAAGATAGAAAACGCTTTAATGCCGACATTCGCTTTACTTGGAATATTTTAGATTTTGGCGTGAGCTATATGCAGGCGCGGCAAAATGCCGACCGGTATTTGATTTCTGAAAAAACCCGCGAAAAAGTGATGCTCAAATTGTTGCAACAAGTGCGCTCTGCTTACTGGCGCGCGGTTGTAATGCAAAAATTATCCACAGATGTTGAGGCAATGTTAAAAAAAGTTGATACCTCTTTGGCTGATTTAAAAGCAATTCGTGAGAAGCAGCTTTATACGCCTTTATTCGCCTTAAATGATATTCGTATCTTAGTAGAAACGAAAAAAGAATTAGAGGCTATGAAGGAATCCATCACGATTGCCAATGTGGAATTGGCGCAATTAATCAACGTGCCTTCTAAAACCCAGCTCATTCTTGAAATACCCAAGCAGTTTGAAAAAATGCCTGCTTTGCCACCTAATATTGAGGAAATGGAATTAACCGCCCTGACCAATTCCACCGAGTACATTACTGAAGTGTATAACGTGCGCATTGACCAAGCTGAATCCCATAAAGCCTTATTGCGCTTATTACCCGGCATTGAGTTTTCCTATGCGGGAAATTATGCCTCAAACTCGTTTTTGTGGAACAGCTTGTGGGGCGAGGCAGGTGTGCGCTTGGCAGGGGATTTATTAAAACTCTTAACCGTACCTGACACCTTGGAATATAAAGAAATTAGCCATAATTTAGCGATTTCCAGACGACAAGCGGTGAATACTTCGGTGGTTGCAGGTGTGCATTTAGCGTGGCAAAACTATGCTAATGCCTTAAATCGTTTAGAACATTCGGCTTTTTTGAATACGATTGATACTGAAATTGCGCAACTAACCCGTAACTCTGAACAAAATAAAGCCAGTAGTGAAGTGGAGGCGATTCAAAATGAATTTAAAGCCTTTACCTCTGAAATGGCGCATTTATTAGCTTATGCAAAAGCGCAAGATGCTTACGGTTCTTTTTTAGTCAGTTTGGGGTCTAACCCTGTCCCCGAAGAGTATCAAACCTTTTCGGTGGCTAAATTAGCCAATTTGCTTTTGGATAAATATAAAGTCTGGGAAAGTGGTAAATTGGAGGTGGTTGATATAAAGCAAATGCAAAAACGGATTACCGCACGGAAGAAAAAAGAAGCCGAGCAGTCGGTTGTTGATGTGTTGTTAGAAAAACCGATTGAGATTGATGAGGCCAGTTTAGCGGCGGTTGAAGCTGAAATGACACCTGAGGTGGTGGCACAAACGCCTGTTGTAAAAAAAGAAGAGGCGGTTAGTAAAGCCAAACCTGCCGCTGAGGTAAAAAAACCAACTGCCGCGCCAAAAACAACTGCGCAACTTAAAACGTCAGTAGCGATGAAATCTGTCAAAAAAGTTTCGCCCAAAGTAACCGTTGCCGCGAAAATCGAGCCAGTTAAAATGTCCCCTGTTCCTGTTTTAGTTGAAAATAAAGACGGTGAAACCGTGAGCCTTGCGGCGGTAAAAGTGAATCGTTTAATTCCCGCACAAGATGAAAAAACCAGCACGTTGACCATTCGCGTTGATAATAATCCGTTGTCACCAATTGCTAAACCCAACACAAAAACCGCGATTGAAAATGGCAGTGTGGTGACAGGGAATATCTTAGCCGATGATATTGCAGGGGAAGGTGAAATTAAAATGACCGCAATTACAGGAACAAACAGCAAGGGTGCAATAGAAGCGGTTGCCATCGGTCTGCCTTTTTTCACCCAATACGGTGGTAAACTCACGGTGCAGAAAGATGGGGCATACAGTTACACGCCGCCGCCGCAAGGAAAAGTGCCTGCGGAAGGGGTTATTGAAACGTTTAGTTATACGATTAAAAATGCCCAGCTTGCCCATAACAACAGTCCGTTGCAACTGCATATTACCAATGATACCAGCGATGATAGAGCGTGGTTATTAAAACAAGATGCCGATAAATTTACCTTTCAGTTAATTCTGCTTTCTAAACTGGAATCGGTAGAGGCGGTATTAAATAAATATCGGCACTTGAAAAATGCGGTGAAAGTGGTGCATTTTGCAGATAATCAACAAAATGATCGCTATGTGATGTTTTATGGGGCTTTTGCCAGTATTGGTAAGGCAAAAATGGCGTTAAAAAAATTGCCGCGTGAATTTAAACAAGTGTGGATTCGCAATTTAATTGACGTACAAAATCAATTACAAAGTGACACTGTGGTAGCTAAAAACCAATAACTTTTTCTTTGGCTAAAAAATGGAACGACCATGACAAAGCACTTTTTTCAACTTATCGCGCTGTTGAGTTATTGTGTAATAACCGCCGCTGTTGCTGATAATGTAGTCCCTTCACCTGTGACCGCGAAAGCCTTAAGTAAAACGCAAAATACTATTCGTGGACAACTACGGGCGCGGCAATTCACCACGCTTGCAGCCAGTTTGTCGGGTAAATTAATCAGTTTTCCCCCCGCCCAAGGTCAACGGGTCAGCAAAGGGCAAACCATTGCGGTGTTTGATTGCAAAATGGAGCAGGCCGAAAAAGACGTGGCTGCGGCAAAACTAAGTGCTGCAAACAGTAAATTAGAAAGCAATAATCAATTAGCCCAGTACAAAAATATTAGTCTAATTGATGTGATTTTAAGTAAATCCGAAGTGGCTGTGCAGCAAGCTGAACTGAGTCGAATTGAAGCCTTATTAGCAAAATGTGTGGTGAAAGCCCCTTTCTCAGCGATTATATCGCAGAAAAAAGCCCAAGCTTTTCAATATGTCAAAGAAGGTGAACCCTTATTAGAATTGGTCGATACCAGCAATTTGGAAGTGGAAATGGTGATTCCTTCGCGTTGGCTTAAACGCTTAAGCGCGGGAACAGTGTTTGCTATTAACTTAGATGAATCGGCGCAACCTGTGAAAGCCCGGATTGACCGGAATATTGGTACCATTGACCCCGTAAGCCAAACCATTCGGGTGATTGGCACTTTAATTTCTCCACCTCTGAGCTTATTACCCGGCATGAGTGGTGAAATCAGTTTTCCTAATGCCGCTGCTACCGCGCCTTAAATAAATGGCAGACAACGCGAATGCCTCCGCACTGGCAGACCTGTTATTGCTACAGCAACAGTTGCGGCAGAAAGTAAGTCTAAAAGAATTGGGCTATTTTTTAGTCAATGACAGTCAAAAAATCACCGCCTACCAAATCGGGGTTTTTTATCACGCTTTTCAGGGTTCGCAAGCTATCGAAGCCGTATCTGCTATTCCTAATCCTGTCAAAGAAGCCCCTTTTTATATCTGGGCGAGCACCTTATGCAAAGCTCTTGCTGAAAAATCGCTTACAGAACCAACGGTGATTCATCCTCAAGAATTTAAGGCGGTTTTGGCGGCGCAATGGGAAGATTTTTTACCGCCACAAGTGATTTGGTTGCCCTTGCTCACAACCGAGGGCGAAACCGTAGGTGGCTTATTATTTGCCCGCACCCCAGCGTGGCGCATTGAAGAATTGCGGATTTTGCAGTATTGGGGCGGCGCGGTGGCTCATGCGGTTGAGCTAGTTTCACATAAAAAAAAGCCGTGGTTTGCGAACTTAAAACAAGTTAAAACCGCTGTTTGGGTGACTGTCGCGCTGGCGTTAGTGTTAATTGCCTTTATCCCTGTCTCCATTTCGGTTTTAGCTCAAGCCGAAGTTGTGCCGAAAAATCCGTTGATTGTTCGCGCTCCGTTAGAAGGGGTGATTGACAAAGTGTATGCCAAACCCAATAACCGTGTGGCAAAAAATACACTATTACTTACCTTAGACGATACGCCGCTGAAATCGCGTTTAGACGTAGCGCAACAAGAATTAGAAATAGCCAAAGCCGAATACCGGCGCAGTGAACAAGCTGCCGTTTCAGATGCTAAATCCGCCACTGAAATGCCGATGTTATCGGCTCGCATTACCCAACGCAGTGCAGAGGTTGCCTACATTGAATCCTTATTAAAACGCATTTTGATTCGGGCAAATCAAGCAGGGATTGTGATTATTCACGATGCCTATGAATTAGAAGGCAAACCTGTCAAACTCGGTGAGCGGCTATTAACTATTGCGCAACCCAAACAAGCCGAAGTCGAAATGTGGCTAGGCATTGCGGATAGTATTGCGTTGCCTGACAGTACCGAGGTGGAATTATTTTTAAATGTCAGCCCTGAAACGCCGTATTCTGCTACGTTGCGCTATGTGAATTTTCAAGCTGAAATGTCGCCTGAAGGTCTGTTTGCGTTTCGGGCGCGAGCCGATTTTTCCCCGAATGCCACGTTGCCTCGGATAGGTTTGCGCGGCACTGCAAAAATTTACGGGGCGCAAGTGCCGCTCTATTATTATCTTTTCAGACGACCCTACGCGGCAGCACGGCAATGGCTGGGATTATAGAAAACGCACTGCCCTCTCAATCGCCACCGCCTTTATTGCGGCAAGAGTTAAAACTTTATCCTGCCGAAGCTGAAGCAGACGGCTCACCTGCGTGGGTACTGCATGACCCGCTGACCCATCGCCATTTTCGCATCGGACAATTAGAAGTCGATTTATTGGTTTTTTTAGGACAAGGCGATGCAGAAAAAATTGCCCAACTTGCCAGCTTAAAAATCGGTTATGACGTAGATGCCGCACAAGTAGCTGAATTATTTGAATTTTTACGCCGCAATAATTTAACCATCGGCGATGACGTACAGAAAAACTGGTATCAGAAACAACAGGTTTTAGCAGGGCAACAAACCCTGCTGATGCGGTTAATAAAAAGTTATTTATTTTTTCGCATTCCCCTCTGGCACGCAGATGCTTTTTTAACCCGCACCTTATGCTATGTGGTATGGGCGGGTTCAAAGTGGAGTTTTAGCTTGTTGGGCATCTTATTAGTCATCGGCGGTTTTTTAACTCTGCGGCAATTAGACAGTTTCGTCAGCACCTTTTTACATTTTTTCAATCCCGAAGGTTTTGGGGTTTACCTGATTGCTTTATCGTTCATCAAAATTTTTCATGAATTAGGTCATGCCTACACCGCAAAAAACATGGGCTGCAAAGTCCCGATTATTGGCGTGGCATTTTTAGTCGGTTGGCCGGTACTTTACACCGACACCAGCGATGCTTGGAAATTAAACCGCCGTAGCCAACGGATGAAAATTGGCATTGCTGGGGTAGCCGTCGAATTAGCCATTGCCATTCTCAGTTTATTTTGCTGGAGCTTGACCGAAGATGGCTTATTGCGCAGCGTGTTTTTTCTGTTTGCCAGCAGCACTTGGATAATGAGTTTATTGATTAATAGCAATCCATTAATGCGCTTTGATGGCTATTATTTATTATCCGATTGGCTGCGCGTTCCCAACTTAGAAGCCCGCTCTGGCGCAATGGCGCGGTGGTTGCTGCGGGAAAAATTATTTGCGCTGAATGCGCCACCGCCTGAACCGATACAGAAAAAATTAATCGTTTATGCCTATGCGATGTGGATTTATCGCTTTTTCCTGTACTTAGGAATTGCAGCACTGGTGTACTATTTTTTCTTCAAAGCCTTGGGGCTTATTTTATTTGCCATTGAAGTGATTTTCTTTCTTATGCGCCCTTTTTATAACGAATTCAAAGCATGGGCGCAATTTTTCCCGCAATTGCGCTGGAACAAAACCACCGTGCGCAGCAGTGTTTTATTAGCTTTGCTGATTGGGGCTGTGTTAATTCCGTGGCGCAGTTCCATTGACAGCCCTGCCTTTATCAAAGCTCAATACACCCCACTGTACAGTCAAGTCGCAGGGCAGGTCAGCGCGATTCACGTTCATAATAATGATGTGGTTAAAAAAGGCGATGTGCTACTGGAAATGACCGCCCCTGAATTAGCTTATGAAAAAAATCAAGTGCAGTTGCGCTATAACGAACTCAGTTGGCAACGGGCTTCTTTGGGGTTTGATGAAAAAATGCGCAGTGAAATGTTGGTGGTCAACAGTGCGTTGTTTACTCAAAATCAACGCTTGCGTGGGTTATTGAAAAAAGAACAGAAACTCACTTTGCACGCGCCTGAACAAGGCATCATTGCCGATGTGATGCCTGATATAAAAGTTGGTGATTGGATTGCCGAAGGTATCCCTTTACTGGCGGTTTTGGATAAACGGGAATTGGTGGTGATTGCGTATTTGGAAGAAGATTCATTGTCGCGGGTTAAAACAGGTTTGCAAGGCTCTTTTTATCCTGAAAAAGGCAACTTTCCGCCTGTTGCGGTGCAGTTAGTCGAAATTGAAAAAATGGCAACCCGCTCACTGGACGCGCTGTATCAAGCCTCGCTATTTGGCGGCGATGTCGCTGTACGCAAAAATAAGCAGGAAGAATTAGTGCCTGTGATTAGTCATTATCAATTGCGGCTCGCATTGACAGAGCCAATGCCTTTGCAACGGGTGATGCGTGGTACAGTAAGTTTAGAAGGGCAACCTGAAAGTGTGTTTAGTCGCACAAAAAATCGTTTTTTTGCGGTACTCAGGCGCGAAAGTGGTTTTTAAAACCCGCTTATTTCAATAGCAACTTCAAGGCTTTCATAAAATTATCCACGCTTTTTTGTTGACTTTCTTTATTTGAAATCACTACCACTTTAATAAAATAATTTTTGTAGGTCGTTAAAAAAACCTCGGCAATCGCAGAATCATAACTCATTTTTCCGACAGTCAAATAAGTAAACAGTGCATAATGAAATTGTACTTTGCCAATACTAATTTGCGCAGGCTGATTTTTCATTTGTTCAATATTTTTATATTTGCCTGATAATTCTAAAGTATAAATCGCTTGTTTGCTGGTTTCAAATGCTTGGGTAATATCAGGTACTTCAATTTTGGCTAGCCCTAAATTATATACAGACACTTCAGCTGTAATTTCCGTATTACTATAATTAAGACTGACTCCTGTACCCGAACGCTGTTTTTCATTTTCAATTAACGTGGTATAAGACAATCCGCCTAAGCTAGCTGGAAATGCCAACTCCGTTTGTTTATCCTGATACACTATTTTTGCAGAAATCGCTTTATTAACCAGCGGCTTTTTTGCATAACTAGGGGAAATAAAAGTCCCTGTTATGAAGAGAGTGAGTGAAATAACAATTAATCTTTTCATAAAAATCAATGGTGTAATAAAAATAATAAAACAAAGATAAACAAGACTTGAAAACAGATGAGCCGCCCTTGTTTTTCATAATTAATTTTTACATCTTGATTATGGAGTTTTTTAGCTGCTAATTCACGGTAGCAAATCAGAATAAGACAGGCAAGAATTAATGGAAAAGCAATCACATGAATCGGTTTATTGATTTCATAAAATAAATCGGCTAATAAATGAGCTAAAATAAACGAGAAAAAACAAGTGGTCGCTAGCCAAAATAAAAATTCCAGCGGGTAGTATTTTAAATGCAAGAATTCTTTGGCTTTAACATGATTTAAGATATTGACTCGGGCGTAAGAATACAGCACGGGTAAATAAAAATAAAAAATAATGCCGCTGGCAAAATACATCACAAAGGAAATATGTTTTAAAAAAGAAAAGATAAAGCCAAGGCAAATTGCGATAATTAACGGTAATGAATTCATAAGTTACCTGAATATGTTAGCTTATTAAAAAGCGGTCTATTTTCCAAACGTGTATTTGGTTTTAAAAGTCTTTCCTTTGTTTGCTTTGGTTTTAGGGGAATAATTTTTAGCCACCGTATCGGTAAAACCTTTCGGCTGAAACGCAGGAATTAAATGCTGTTTACCATTGCCAATTAAATTGGCTTTGCCCATTGCTTTTAAAGCCTCACGCAAAAGTGGCCAATTGGCAGGGTCGTGATAACGCAAAAATGCTTTGTGCAGTCGCCGTTGTTTAATTGCTTTGGGAATAGGAATATCAGCGGCTTTGCGACTCACTTTATGCAACGTGTCTTTGCCCGAATGATACATTGCCGTAGCAATTGACATCGGCGAAGGCAGAAACGCCTGCACTTGATCGGCTCTAAAGTCGTGTTTTTTCAGCCATAACGCCAGATTTAACATATCGTTATCAGTAGTGCCAGGATGCGCGGCGATAAAATACGGAATCAAATATTGTTCTTTGCCCGCTTCTTTGGAAAATTTATCGAACATCGTTTTAAAACGGTCATACGTTCCCATACCCGGTTTCATCATTTTCGACAATACATTCGTTTCGGTGTGTTCAGGGGCAATTTTCAAATAACCACCAACATGGTGGGTGACCAATTCTTTCACATACTCGGGCGATTCAACCGCGAGGTCATAACGTAACCCAGAAGCGATGAAAATCTTTTTGATGCCAGGTAATTTACGCGCCCGCCGGTACAGCTTAATTAATGCCGAATGGTCGGTATTGAGATTGGCACAAATCCCAGGATAAACACAGGAGGGTTTGCGGCAAGAGGCTTCAATTTTGGGGTCTTTGCAAGCAAGGCGATACATATTCGCGGTAGGGCCGCCTAAATCGGAAATATGTCCCGTAAAAGCAGGCGATGTATCGCGAATTGCCTCAATTTCACGGATAATCGAATCTTCTGAACGGCTTTGAATAATCCGCCCTTCGTGTTCGGTAATCGAGCAAAAAGTGCAGCCGCCAAAACAGCCGCGCATAATATTCACTGAATGTTGAATCATCTCAAACGCGGGAACATTGGCTTGTCCATAGGCACTGTGCGGCAAGCGCGAATAGGGTAAATCAAACACCCCATCCATTTCCGCCATCGTCAACGGAATTGGCGGTGGATTAATCCAAATCAGCCGCGTGCCATGTTGTTGTACCATCGGCAGCGCGTTCCCCGGATTGGTTTCAGCGTGCATCACGCGCGAGGCATGACCGTATAACACCGCATCATTTTTCACCGCTTCATAGGACGGCAAACGCACCACCGTATTATCACGCATGGCTTTGGTAATGTGTTTGCTAAAATGAATAGGAGCTTCGTTTAGACCTTCCAGATTTTTAAAATCTGGAAGGTCTTCTTTTTTATCACAGGCAGGTTCTTCCTGATACGGATTTTGTGGCAACAAAACCGCGCCTGGTTTATCCATTTCGGTAGAATCTTTGACCGCCCAACCAACAGGCAATTGCTTGACAAAATGCACCGTGCCACGAATCCCTTTTAAATCAGTTATCGCCTCACCATTCGCCAACCGATGCGCAATTTCTACAATTTGTCGCTCGGCATTGCCATACACCAATAAATCGGCTTTGGCATCCATCAACACCGATTTGCGCACCGTATCCGACCAATAATCATAATGGGCAATTCGGCGTAAACTGGCTTCGATACCACCGATAATAATTGGAACATTTTTAAACGCTTCACGGCAGCGATGCGAATACACATTCACCGCACGGTCAGGGCGTTTTCCTGCCACACCATTCGGAGTATAGGCATCATTGGAACGAATTTTTTTATCGGAAGTATAACGGTTGACCATCGAATCCATATTGCCGCCTGTTACCCCAAAAAATAACTGTGGACAACCTAGCTGGCGAAAATCCTCCGCGCTGCTCCAATCAGGTTGGGAAATAATCCCCACCCGAAAACCTTGTGCTTCCAACAACCGCCCGATTAACGCCATCCCAAAACTCGGATGGTCAATATAGGCATCGCCTGTGACTAAAATAATATCGCACACCTCCCAGCCTAATGCGTCCATTTGCGCTCGATTCATCGGTAGTTCTTTGCAGATACCAAATCGGTGCGCCCAATATTTTTTATAGCTGAAAAGATTTGTAGCTGTTTGCATTATAAGTTGACGACTCGCTGAAAATTTTGCGGATTATGCCGCTTTAAATCTTTGATATAAATAGGAAATTCAAAGCCATAGTGTGCCTCTAATTGCCACGTTTTTTCTTTTAAGGCTTTAAAAGTAGGGACGGGAACGTGGTCGGCAAAGGCAATTCCGATGATATTGCCACGCCCTCGGACAGGTAAAAACAATAGCTTATCGCCAAAAACTTGTTGTAAATTAAGACTAATTTGCGCCAGTAACGGCTTATCCGTTCCCCATAAATTCATCACCAATAAACCATCTGGGGTTAATAAGGCTTTGCAACTGTCAAAAAAAGCACAGCTCAATGTGCCATCTGCCATTCCTTCGTGGTCAAACGCATCCACCATGATTAAATCATGCAAAGTTTGTGGGGCTAGGCTTTGTTTGCGGGTATAGGCAACGCCATCTTGAATAAGCACTTTTAGCCGTGCATCGTGAGGTAAAGCAAAATGACTGCGCGCCACTTTTAAAACTTCAGCGCGGTGTTCAATCACTTTGATGTGACAATCAGGAAAGGTGTTAAAAAAATATTTGGCAAGTAAACCGCCGCCTAAACCTATCATTAACGGCTGTTGCGGCGTGTCTTTAAACAATAACCAACTCATCATCGCTTGCGCATAATGAGACAATAATTTATTTGGCTCTGCCAGTGACATGGTGCTTTGCCTTGCATCTGAACCAAAGTGTAAGGCTCTTTTTCCTTCATAATCAACTACTTCAATCAAGCCTTGCTCATCATAACTTTCATGCACCAGCAAGCCCTTGTATCTAAACATTTCAATCATGTTTGTGATGTTCCAGTTGTTGCGGGCGGGGCGGTAAAGAATGATTGGCGGTTCTTAATAAAACCAAGCCACTGCCTACAATAAAACCTAGGGTGAGTAAAATAAGTAATAGCCACATGAGGGACTGCTCCGATGAGTGTGAAAAGTAGCCTGCTTTTTTGTTTAAAAGGGCGCGGATAATTTGCACACTTTAGCATTAATCTTGCAAAATGTTAAAAAACCATCGAATAGCCGATAAATAAATCAAGCACATAAAGATAAATTTGATAGGCTTTAGTCAAAGAAGAGCGATATTGCCCCTTTTTTCAAGAGGCGCGGGGCGTTTTCAATTAGAAATTGATTAAGGTAATCAAGTTAGTCAGGAATAAAAAAAGACTTAAACCACGCCAGAAAGCAACGGGGTTGCGTTTCATTAAAGGCACTTGTGTACTGCGCACTAAACTGACATTCGGGTGGGATAAATCGTGAATAAACTCCATGACTTCCTCATAACGGTATTCAGGATTGATATTCACTGCTTTTTCAATGGCTTTATCCACCCAAAGCGGAATCTCAGGTTGCCAATGCTGAAGCGGCGTATAAACGGCTTTTACTATGTGGTCGTCGGCGTGTTTTTCATCGTAAGGCAGTTGCCCTGAAAGCATTTCATACACCATCACCCCTAATGAAAAAATATCCGCTTGTTGCGTGCCTTTCTGCCCTAAAAAATATTCAGGTGCGCTGTAATGTGTGCTGCATAAAATAGGGAGTTGTCCTGAAGGGGAATTGATTTCTTCTACCCCGCTGATTCTGGTTGAACCAAAATCAATTAGTTTCAAATAGCCTTTATTATCACGCATCACGTTTTCAGGTTTAATAGCTTGATGCACCATTTCTAACCGGTGCATCGCTTGCAATCCTAAGGCAATTTGTTTGGCAGCATCACGGGTGTCGGTTAAAGACAACACGCCACTGTGTCGCATCCAAGCCCGCATGGTTTGCCCATCAATGTATTCTGTTACCCCGTATAAAAATTTTTTCGGGCGGTGTGGCGCGTAGAGTTTGACAATATGCGGATGCTTTAAGCGTTTTCCCACCCATTCTTCATGGGTAAATAACGCCAAATAAGTCGGGTCAGCTTGATAATTGACAGACGGCGTTTTAAGCACCACCAATTCCCCTGTACTTTCATCCACCGCTTGGTAAATTTGCACCCGTTTATTGGTATGCAACTCACGAATAACCCGATAATAATCCAATTTTGTGCCAGTTTGCAGCTTAGGGGGACAAGGAATGGCTGTTAATTGTTGATACAACTCCTGCACATCTTGGGAAGGCAAGGTTTCAAATTGGATAATTTGACAACTGACATTATCAGGGCTGCCTTGTTTTAGGGCGATGTCACTCAATTGTTGGGCAGCCAAGTTTAAATCACTGGCTTGATAAATAGTTGAAATTATTTGTTTTTCACTCACATAACTATGCACCCCGTCAGTGGTAAAAATAAAATAATCATTGGCTTGGATAGCTAATTTGCGGTAATCAATGTCAATGTTTAAATCAATCCCAATCGCGCGAGTGAGCTGGCGGGTTTGTGGCGTTTCCCAAGTATGGTCTTGGGTGAGCTGTTGCAATTGTCCATCGCGCAATAAATAAATTCGACTATCGCCAATATGAAAAATATGCGCGGTGGTGGATTTAAAAATCGCCGCACTCAAAGTGGTTGCCATCGTGCGTGAACGTCCAACCGCCCGCGCTTGGGCATACATCCAGCGATTTAAAGCCACCAGCACTTTCTGCACCGAGGTTTGCACTGTCCACGAATCGGCGGTGCAGTAATAATCGGCCATCATACTTTGAATAGTGCAGGCACTGGCTTCTTTACCCGCATCACTGCCGCTTACCCCATCGGCAATAGCTAATGAAATCCCTTTGTTTTGTAAAACACTCTCTTCATCGGGCAAGACAAACCCCATACAATCTTGGTTTTCAGCTTTTAAGCCCTTATCAGAGTAACAACCGAAATGACAGCGAGGTTTGCGTTTCATCGTTTATTCCAAATTCAATAATTTTTGACTGACTATTTGTATAAAATAGAGTAAAAGCATCATAACAAGCATTTAGCAATAATTACGCCATATTATGAAAATTTTTTGTTTACGGTTTAATTTCAATGGGTTATTAAAATGTGTTATTTAAGAAATAGTCAGTTCTGCACCAGCTTTGCTCAGGAAAAATTAGCCAGTCTTAAAAAACCCCCTTTGCTAACCTTGCTTAAAGGCGGGTTAGGAAAGATTTAAAGTGCTAAAATCTCGCCATTCTGTTTCATTAATTAACCGCTCTCACCTCACACTTTTTTAACCTAAATGTCTGTTAAGCCAACCTATCTTGTTTTGATTCCTAGTTATAACACAGGCGAAATTTTACTCAGTACGGTGAGCGAAGTGCTGCATTATGACACCCCTGTTTGGGTAGTAATTGATGGTAGTACCGATAACAGTGCTGCCCTGTTAAAGCCATTCTTAAGCCAATATCCCACGCAATTTCAATTAGTTGAGTTACCTGAAAACAAAGGCAAAGGAGCGGCTTTATTTATCGCCATGCAACAAGCCCACACGCAAGGTTTTAGCCATATTTTAACGATGGATGCCGATTATCAACACCCAGCGCACGCCATTGCGTCTTTTATCGCCCAATCGCAACAACAGCCCGCAGCAATGATTTTAGGCAAACCCATTTTTGCAGCGTCTGCTCCAGCACTGCGAGTACAAGGGCGAAAAATTTCTAATGCGTGGGCAAATTTAGAAACTTTGGGCTGGGGAATTGGCGACTCGTTGTTTGGAATGCGGGTTTATCCATTAGCGGATTTAATTGCCATCATGGAAAGCACCCGCTGGGCAAGGCGGTTTGATTTTGAGCCTGAAGTCGCGGTGAGACTGGCATGGCGCGGTGTGACTGTAATTAATTTACCCACGCCCGTGCGCTATTTAGCCAAAGAAGAAGGCGGCGTAAGCCAATTTCAATACCTACGGGATAATTTATTATTGACTTGGATGCACACCCGGCTGTTTTTTGGCTTTTTGGTGCGTTTCCCTTATTTACTGTTACGCAAATTTTAATATGACTATCACACATTACGACCTCATCGGCGACATTCACGGGCGTGCCGAAAAACTAACCAATCTGTTGCAACAATTAGGCTATCAGCCGATTGACGGTGTTTATCAACAAGCGGGGCATCAAGCCATTTTTGTCGGCGATTTTATTGACCGTGGCACACAAGAAAAACAAGTCATTACTCTTGTGCGGCGCATGATGGACAACGGTCACGCCCTTGCGGTGATGGGCAATCACGAATTTAACGCAATTTGTTATCACACGCGGGCAGAAAATGGCGAGTATTTACGCCGCCACAATCCAAATCACAGCCAACAGCATCAGGCTTTTTTGGATGAATATCCATTTGAAGCAGAAGAAACCCAAGACGTGATAGCGTGGTTTAAAACTTTGCCTATTTTTTTGGAATTGCCGCAGTTTCGGGTGATTCATGCCTGTTGGGATGAACAAACCTTAGCCCAGCTCAAACCGCATTTGGATGACCGCCATTGCTTAAAACCTGCGCATTATCAGCAAGCCAGTGAGAAAGGAAACTTTTTTTATCAAGCGATTGAAACCTTATTAAAAGGCCCTGAATTGTATTTGCCAGAAGGAACCTTATTCACCGACAAAGACGGCACACCTCGTCCAAAAGTGCGGGTTAAGTGGTGGCAAGCCGATTTACACACTTATCGGGCTGCCGCTGTGGTCAGCGAACAAAGTCGAATGCTGCTACCCGATACGCCTATTTCTGTGGATGAACCGTTAATTTGTTATCCCAATGACGCGCCTGTCATATTTTTTGGGCATTATTGGTTTACAGGCACCCCGCAACTGATTTCGCAAAATGCTGTGTGTTTAGATTATTCTGCCGCCCGAACAGGACAGCTCGTTGCGTATCGGTTTGCGGTGGGCGCACAAGGGTTAAGCAATGCCAATTTTTTTGCCAGCGATAAAAACCTATGACAACACAGGTTGAAGTGCTGATTATTGGCGCGGGGGCGGCAGGTTTAATGTGTGCGATTGAAGCGGGCAAACGAGGGCGCAAAGTATTGGTTTTAGACCATGCTTCACGAGCAGGAAAAAAAATTTTAATGTCAGGCGGAGGACGCTGTAATTTCACCAATTACACGGTGTCTCCTGCGCATTATGTTTCGCAAAATCCGCACTTTTGTAAATCGGCTCTCAGTCGCTTCAACCAATGGGATTTTTTAGCCCTGATTCATAAACACGGCGTACCTTTTCACGAACGCGAGCAGGGGCAATTATTTTGCAATGACAGTGCCAAAGACATTGTGACACTGTTGTTGAACGAATGTGCGGCGGCGCAAGTGACATTACGGTTTTCCAGCACTGTGCAACAGATTACACAGCTTGGGCAGAAATTTATTATCACAACACAACAAGACACGATTCACTGTGACTCATTGGTGATTGCCACAGGCGGTTTGTCAATTCCCAGCATTGGCGCAACCCCATTGGGCTATCAAATTGCGCAACAATTTGGCATTCCCCTGATTCCTACTCGCGCAGGACTCGTGCCATTTACCTTGCAACCTGCGGATAAACTAAAATTTGCCCCGCTAGCGGGAATCGCTTTGCCGTGTCGAGTGAGCAATCAACGGCAATCGTTTACAGATGCGGTGCTGTTTACCCATCGTGGTTTAAGTGGCCCTGCCATTTTGCAATTATCTTCCTATTGGCAAGTCGGTGAATCAATCGTTATTGATGTATTGCCCAATTTGAACGTGGGCGACTTTTTAAAACATCAACGGCAACAACGCCAACCTGTCAAATTGAAAAATGTCCTCGCTCCACTGTTACCCAAACGGTTGTTAAACGCGCTGTTGTCCGAAACCTTGTTAGACACAGCGATAACCGATTTAGCGGATAAAAAAATTGCCCAAGTGGTGCAGCAATTACAGCATTGGACGCTAAAACCCAATAATACCGAAGGCTATCGCACTGCTGAAGTCACTTTGGGCGGGGTGGATTGTGCGGCAATTTCCTCTAAAACAATGGAAGCTAAACAGGTTGCTGGGTTGTATTTTGTTGGCGAAGTGTTGGATGTGAGTGGACAATTGGGCGGCTATAATTTTCAATGGGCGTGGTCATCGGGCTGGTGTGCAGGACAATGGGTGTAACGATTCTTTAATAGGGATAAAAATGAACCAACAGGCAAATAATCATTTAAGAAAATCACTCAATTATGCGTATTTAAAAGCCAACACGCCTAGAGAAGCGATTGATAAATTTAAAACGCAAGCAATTAAGCTATTAGATTCTATTGAAGAAAATAAAAAAGAAGAGTTTTATAAAACTAATCTTATCTATTTTTTGAATGAAACCTACTATAAAGATAATCATTACGTTAATGTAAAAGATAGCAATGATTTAGTTATTCACAACGATAAAAAACCGACTAGCTCAGTTGGTGTGATTATCGAAGTCAAAAGACCTAGCAATAAAGCTGAAATGGTTAGTTGTGATAATCTGAATAAAAAATCGTTACAAGAATTAGTTTTATATTATCTACGCGAGAGAATTAGCCATAAAAACCGACACCTTAAACATTTAATTATTACTACTATTAATGAATGGTTTATTTTTGATGCACGGATTTTTGAAAGCTGTTTTGCAGAAAATAAACAATTGGTAAAAGATTTTACTGCGTTTGAAAATGGCACATTAGCAGGTCATAAAACAAGCTCATTTTATGATGCTATTGCCAAACCCGTTATCGAAGCGTGCAAAGAACAATTAACATTTACTTATTTCAATTTAGCAGATTATCAACCGCTTTTAGAAGATACCGACAAAGAAAATGATAAAACGTTAATTCCGCTATTCAAAGTTTTATCCCCTGAACACCTGCTTAAATTATCCTTTAGCAATGATGCGAATAGTTTAAATCAAGAATTTTATAATGAGTTATTGCATATTATTGGTTTAGAAGAAATAAAAGAAGGCGGTAAAAAATTAATCGTTTAGATAATGCTAAACAGTTTGGAAAAACATTGACAGAAAAACTAGAACATATCGCTATTGAATTAAGCATTACTTGGATTAATCGAGTCTTGTTTTTAAAATTACTTGAATCGCAATTATTGAGTTATCACAATAATGACAAAGATTATCAATTTCTTAATTGTGAAAAAATAAATTGTTTTTCAGATTTAAATCATTTGTTTTTTCAAGTATTAGCAAAGAAAAGTAATTTGCGTAATGAGAAATTAAAACAGCTGTTTCCGCACGTTCCTTATTTAAACAGCTCTTTGTTTGAATTAACTGATTTAGAAGATAAAACATTAGTCATTAGCCATTTAAGTCGTTTAAATATACCTGTTTTTTCAGAAACAGTGCTTAAAAATCAACAAGGATTTAGGCTAAAAGGTGAATTAGATAGTTTAAGTTATTTATTTCAATTCTTAGAGGCTTATGATTTTTCTAGCGAAGGAAAGGAAATAATACAGGAAGAAAATAAAACCTTAATTACCGCTTCTGTATTAGGTTTGATTTTTGAAAAAATTAATGGCTATAAAGACGGTTCCTATTTTACCCCTAGTGTTATTACCATGTATATGAGCCGTGAAACGATGCGGCTTGCTGTTGTACAGAAATTTAATGAACATAAAGGTTGGCAATGCCAAACTTTTAATGATTTAAAAAGTATTATCAAAATTGACAATAGGGAAAATAGAAAAGAGGCGAATGATATTATCAATAGTATTAAAGTATGTGACCCTGCGGTGGGTTCTGGTCATTTTTTAGTGTCGGTACTCAATGAATTTATTACAATAAAAAGTGAGTTAAGCGTTTTAGTGGATAATGATTTTACAGGGCTATCTGATTGGAAAGTAAGCATTCACAATGATGAGCTTAAAGTTATCCGTACTGATGATAACAGCATACAGTTTGAATATAATCCCAAAAGCAAAGAAAGCTACCGAATACAAAAAACACTATTTCATGAAAAACAAACGATTATTGAAAACTGCTTATTTGGCGTAGATATTAATCCTAATTCAGTCAAGCTATGTCGGTTGCGTTTATGGATTGAGTTATTGAAAAATGCGTATTATAACGATGATGGAAACCTGGAAACATTGCCGAATATTGATATTAATATTCAAATAGGTAATTCTTTAGTCAGTCGGTTTAAGCTTACTGAAGAATTAGAAAAACACCAAGACAATATTGAAGAGTATAAAAAAGCCATTTATGCTTATCAAAATACAACAGATAAAGATGAAAAACTAGAAATTGAGAAGCGTATAGCCGAGTTAAAAGGGTTTTTCTTTAAAGGCTTAATTGATAATAGCAAAGATAATCATAAGTTAAAGCAATTATCTAATAAATTAGTAGATTTAAATCATCCCTCCTTAATTGAAGAAACACCAAAAGAGAAGAAAGAAAAAGAAAGAGCAATCCAAAAAATTCAGTCTGAACTACATAAGTTAAAAAATGAATTAAATAGTACTGAGTTTTATGAAAATGCTTTTGAATGGCGTTTTGTGTTTCCCGAAGCATTAAATAAAGACGGTGATTTTGTTGGTTTTGATGTCATTATTGGCAATCCGCCTTACATTTTTTCACGGAACAGTAAAGAGAAAGGATTAACCGAAGAAAGCAAGTCTTACTTTTATGAAAACTTTGAATTGGCCGAGTATCAAGTTAATCTTTACCCTTTATTTATTGAATTAGGCGATAAATTATTAAAAGAAAATGGATTTTTTTCTTATATTACGCCTAATAATTGGCTAACCATTAATACCAATAAAAAACTTCGGCAATTTATTTTAGCTAAATCAACTATCAAGATTGTTAATTTTTATATGAAGGTGTTTGATAAAGCGGCTGTGGATAATGCGATTGTATTGTTTAAAAAGTCTAATGAAAATAGTTGTATCAGTTTATTAGAGTATGAAGAGGATTTTAAACTGATTAGCCAATCTTCTACGGATGAATTTTTAAATAAAAATGACTTTTTAATTAATATTTCATCGTTTAAAAACAGTGATGTACCGTTACTGATTGAAAAAATAGAATTGAATTCAGTAAAACTTAACTCTATTTCAGATGTAAAAGTTGGGATTAAAGCGTATCAAATTGGAAAAGGTAATCCAGTACAAACCATAGATATAAAAAATAACAGGTCATTTCATAGTAATCAAAAATTGGATGACAGTTATTTGCAATATTTTGACGGTAAAAATATTTGTCGCTATTTTATTGGCTGGAGTGGAGAGTTTTTGAAATATGGGAATCATTTAGCAGAACCTAGAAAAAACTTTGCTTTATTTTCTACCAAACGAATTTTAGTCAGGCAAATTCCATCAAAATTGCCTTATTGTATTAATGCTTGTTTAGTTGAAGAAATTGCATTAAATGATTTAAACTCAATGAATATTATCAATATGCAAGAAACACCTGAGTTAATTTTAGCGGTGCTTAATTCAAAATTAATTTCCTATTGGTTTTTTCACAAGTTTGGCAAAATGCAACGGGATACGTTTCCACAATTTAAAGTTAATGAATTAGCTACTTTTCCAATTCCTAAAACGTTTGAACCCTATCGTGAGAATTTAGTCGACTTTGTTACAAAAATCATGGTGGAAAAACAAGCAGGCAACAATACGCAAGCCTTAGAAATACAAATTGATAAGCTGGTTTACGCACTGTATGGTTTGAACGATGCTGAAATAAAATACATTGAAACCGCGTTATAATAAATAAAACGCCTTTGCTAGGAATAAAATATGCTGTGGTTTAAAAAAAATCTGCCTCTAAAGGCTGCCCCACCGATTAACAGCCAGTTTGACCAAGGCTGTTATACCTTATTGCTAACCCGTTTGGTGGATGAACATACCAATGCGGAA
>JAIFMS010000111.1 GCA_020048335.1 Methylococcaceae bacterium
GGATTATCGGCGGCGACGGCTGGGCGTATGACATCGGTTTTGGCGGTGTTGACCACGTTCTTGCCAGTGGTCGCAATGTCAATATTTTAGTTCTCGACACTGAGGTTTATTCCAATACGGGTGGGCAAACCTCAAAATCCACGCCACTTGGCGCGGTGGCAAAATTTTCTGCCGCTGGCAAAACCACTGCGAAAAAAGATTTAGCCTTATTAGCGATGGATTACGGCAATGTCTATGTGGCGCACGTTGCCTATGCAGGGAAAGACACACAAACTTTGAGCGCGTTTTTAGAAGCCGAAGCCCATGATGGGCCTTCAATTATCATCGCTTATGCACCTTGTATCGCGCATGGGGTTGATTTGTCCAATAACCATCGACAACAAAACTTAGCGGTAAAAAGTGGACATTGGCCGCTGTTTCGTTTTAATCCGAAAACCAATAACCATCGACAACAAAACTTAGCGGTAAAAAGTGGACATTGGCCGCTGTTTCGTTTTAATCCGAAAAACATTGAAAAGGGCAAAAACCCGATGAAATTGGATTCAGCGGCACCGTCAATTCCTTACCGTGATTTTGTGATGACCGAAACCCGTTTTAGTATGTTATGGCAATCCAATCCCGAAGCGGCAGAAGCGTTTTTAACTCAAGCCCAGCAAGATGTCAAAAACCGCTATCACTATTACAAACAACTGTCCGAGTTGGAATGGAATGAAGCCACCCGAGTTTCTGCTATTAAAGTACAACTAAAAACTGAGGCGAATTCTTAAAAGGAAATCTTATGAAAAAATCCTATTCGCATTTTACGACAGATGACTTGACTGATTTAGGGCTAACGGTAGTGCAAGATTATTTATTTAAGCACGTTAAATCAAACGCGCCTTCTGATTGGCTACTGGAAACGCTCGCCTTTAACCAACAGATTCCTATGATTTCTGAAAAAGCCCGCTCAGAACTGTTAATTACGCCGATTTTATTAGAAATGCGCCGTAAAAATCCGCATACCTTTACTTATTTTTCGGGCTGTCCTTTCAATATTGATAACCAACGAGGTCTAAAAGGTTTTTGTGATTTTATTATTGCAAAACCATGGAATTCGGCGTTCATTCAAAGTCCTGTTTTAGCGATTGTTGAAGCAAAACACAATCAAGACTTATTAGATGCTATTCCACAATGCAGTGCAGAAATGTACGCCGCTCAATTATTTAATCAAGACAAAAAAATTAGCCTTGATGTTATTTATGGAGCAATTACCAATGGTTATGAATGGTTGTTTTTAACACTTAACAAACACATCATTCAGGTTGATATTGATCGCTATATGATTAAAAACTTGCCCGAACTACTGGGTATTTGGCAATTAATGATTGATGATTTTTGCATCAAGGAATAAAAAATGATTGACTTAACAACAACTTACCTAGGATTGAAACTGACTAACCCACTTGTTCCCTCCTCTTCACCTTTAAGTAAAGATGTCGGCAGTGCGAAACGGCTTGAAGATGCTGGAGCTGCTGCGTTAGTGATGTCGTCTTTGTTTGAAGAAAAAATTGAAGCCGAAGAGCAACAATTGGCACGTTTTTTTTATCAACAATCGCTAGGACATGGTGAGGCTGATTCTTTTCATCCGATTCCTGACCATATTCGCAGTTACCAAGAACAGTATTTAGAGCATTTATGTAAATTAAAAGACGCTTTGAAAATTCCTGTGATTGCCAGCTTAAACGGCACTTCATTGGGTGGCTGGCTGGATTATGCCTTATCTTTACAACAAGCAGGTGCAGATGCGTTAGAGCTAAATATTTATCATGTTGCAGCCGATAGCCACGAAAGCTGTGAAATGGTGGAAACACGCTATGTGAATATTTTACAGACCCTCAAATCACAAGTCGGCTTACCCATTACCCTCAAACTATCGACACAATTTAGCTCACCTGTGCATTTTATCAAACGCCTTGAAGCCGCTGGCGCAGATGGCGTGGTGTTATTTAACCGTTTTTATCAACCTGATATTGATTTAGAAACCTTGCAAGTTGTGCCTAAATTAGAACTCTCCACTTCGTCTGAGGCTCTATTGCGTATCCGTTGGCTAGCGGTGTTGTATGGGCGGGTTGGCTTGTCATTAGCTGCAACGGGAGGTTTTCATCAAATGTCGGATGTCTTAAAAGCCTTGCTAGTTGGCGCGGATGTTGTGCATTTATGTAGCGTGTTATTAATGCAAGGCACTCATCAGTTACAGGTTATTTTGCAAGAATTGGAACACTGGTTGGTCGAACATGAGTACGAATCCATTAGCCAATTAAAAGGCAGTATCAGCCAACAACACGCTATTGACCCCAGTGCTTATGAACGGGCTAATTATGTTGAAGTTTTGGACAGTTATTCACATCCTAGCGGCGTTTTAAGATAATCAGGACAATTTCTAAACTCCCCTAAAAACAGGGGAGTTTGGGATAAGTGATTACAATTTTTTCTGACTCTGGATGGTGTTAATAATATTGGTTGTCGAATGCCCCGTTTCAAAGCTTAAAATTTTCACCGTCCCACCATTTTTCAACACACTCTCATGTCCTGCAATACCGCTAATATCCGTATAGTCGCCGCCTTTCACTAAAATATCAGGCAAGAGCTGGGCTATTATGTCTGCGGGAGTGTCTTCACTAAACGACATTACCCAATCAACACATTCCAAAGCCGCCAGCATTTCCATCCGATAGGCTAAAGGATGAATCGGGCGCGTTTCACCTTTTAAGCGTTTCACCGATTCATCCGTATTGACCAAAATGACCAGTCTATCCCCTAAGTCTTTTGCTTGTTGCAAATAACGCAAATGCCCAGGATGCAAAATATCAAAACAGCCGTTGGTTAAAACAATTTTTTCACCCTTTAGCTTGGCTTGTACAATCGCCTCCCTAATTTCTTCTAACGCTCCCACGCCTTTCTGTTGGGCGCGTTGACCATAGAGCGCGTAATGAAACTCCTTAGGGCTAACTGTTGCCGTGCCGATTTTGCGTACCACAATGCCTGCGGCAATATTTGCCAAAGTTGTCGCTTGCGCTAAGGTTTTTTTAGCCGCCAAACTAGCTGCCAACACTGAAATTACTGTATCGCCCGCCCCTGTTACGTCAAAAACCTCGCGGGCATGAGTCGGTAAATGTAAAGGGGCTTCGTTTTTGCATAACAAACTCATTCCATGTTCACCGCGCGTTACTAATAACGCCTGTAAATTCAAGTCGGCTATTAATTGCATTCCCTTCTCAACAATGACTTGCTCGTTTTCACATTGCCCCACCACAGCTTCAAATTCACTCAAATTAGGGGTGATAATCGTTGCATCACGATAACGAGTAAAATCGCGCCCTTTCGGATCAACCAAAACAGGAATCTTCATGTTGTTAGCTAACCTAATAAAATCAGCGACTTGACTTAATGTTCCTTTGCCATAATCCGACAATACAATAATCTGTGCCTGTGTCATTTCTGCATGATAACGGTGCAATAAATTTTCACTACTTACGCCCGAAAAGCCATCTTCAAAATCAAGCCGAATGAGTTGTTGATGGCGGCTCATCACGCGCAACTTGGTGATGGTTGGATGCTGCGCTAACGCTTCAAAAAGACACAAAACCCCTGCTTCTTCCAGCATTTTTGTTAATAATTGCGCCGCTTCATCTGTTCCTGTAAACCCCATCAGAGAAACTTTTGCGCCAAGGGCTGCAATATTTAATGCCACATTCCCTGCGCCGCCTGCTCGTTGTTCGTTCTGCTTAACATGGACAATCGGAACAGGGGCTTCAGGGGAAATTCGAGTGGTTGCGCCATGCCAATAGCGGTCTAACATTAAATCGCCCATCACAAGGACACGCGCTGAACAATAATCGGGTAATTGCATAGCTTAAACAGGTAGTTAAGTTTATAAAAGTGTTATTATAGCGGGATGTGAGCTTAAGGCTAAGAGCTGTGAATTGAAAAACAGTCTTTTCCTCGTTAAAATTTTCACCTTTTCTGTTAAAAAAATGATAAAAATTCTGATTATTTACTATAGTCGCTATGGCAATACCCAAAAAATGGCGCAGTATATTGCAAGAGGCGTGGAATCTGTTGCAGGGGCAGAGGCAGTATTAAGAACAGTCCCCGAAATTTCCACCGTTTGTGAAGCTGTTGCCGATACGATTCCTACGCAAAACGCACCCTATGCTACACTTGAAGATTTAGTGGAATGCAGTGGATTAGCCCTTGGCAGCCCAACCCATTTTGGCAATATGGCAGCTCCTTTAAAATATTTCATTGATAGCAACTCAAAAGCATGGTTCTCAGGTTGCTTACGCGGCAAACCTGCCAGTGTTTTCACCTCGACAGGCAGTATGCACGGCGGTCAAGAAATCACTTTGTTGACTATGATGATTCCTTTATTACATCACGGTATGTTGTTAATGGGCTTGCCCAGCAATGACAGCACGATTTTAGAAACCACAACAGGTGGAACACCTTACGGCGCGAGCCATTTTTCAGTTGGACAACCTGACTTAAGTGAACATGAAAGAACCATCTGCCAAGCCATCGGGGCAAGACTTGCCAATACTGCACTTAAACTAAGCCACGGTTAAATGAAAAAAGTATCCTATACTTATTATGCCGCATTGCTAGGCTATTTTAGCCTGTTTATCTTGCTCATGCTGTGGAATACCGTGCTGATGCCTTCTCAGCATTTTCCTGTCGTGATAGTGCTGCTCACAACGATAACGCCTTTATTATTACCTTTGCGTGGTTTACTGAACGCAAATCGTAAAAGCTGCTCTTGGATGGCTTATGTGAGTTTAATTTATTTTATCCACGGCACGGGAGAAGCTTATGTGAATGGCGCAGAGCGACTGCTAGCTAGCTTGGAAGTTGCCTTCAGTTTGCTTCTTTTTTTTAGCGCAAGTCTTTATGTACGTTTTAGTGGCAGAGTAAAAAAATAATGTCCCTACAATTTCCTTTACAATTTGAATTTCAAGCCAATAAAGGTTTTGACACTTTTTATCCTGCAACCAACACTGACATTATCACCGAATTACACGAATTGATTTCAGGTCAAGGCGAGCAGCATATTGTTATTTATGGTGATGCAGGATACGGGAAAAGTCATCTATTGCAAGCAAGCTGTCAACTTGCGCATAAAAATGGCATAAATCCTTTTTATTATCCTTTTAATAAGCGAAAACTACCGCCGCTAACCATGTTTGATGGCCTGGAACAAATAAAACTGGTCTGTTTTGATGATATAGATGAAATCGTAGGTTTACTGGATTGGGAGCAAGCTTTTCTTAATTTTTTTAATCAGCATTTAGAAAATAATCACCGTTTAATTCTCTCTGCTAATGCTCACCCTGACGATCTTAATATAAAGCTGCTTGACCTTAAAATTCAATTGATGTCTAGTTTAGCACTGAAAATTCAGCCACTTGCCAACGAGGAAAGCGTATCAGCACTCATTTGTAAAGCCAGTTACATGGGTTTAACTATTTCACCTAAAGTAGGGAATTTTTTACTCAGTCACTACGCCAGTGATTTACCCTCACTGTGGATATTACTCGAGCAACTCGACAAAGCAACGCTATCGGCGCAACGCAAATTAACCATCCCTTTTTTAAAGCAAATCATGGAAGAATAATCAGGTTGGCAACTATCACTAGCAACCAACCAAAACTGATTATTCGTAACCAATTATTTCACTGCATTAGCTAACTCAATACGCATTTCATCAATCACTTTTTTATAATCTGGCTTTCCAAAAATGGCCGATCCAGCTACAAAGGTATCTGCACCTGCTGCTTTAATTTCACGAATATTATCGACTTTTACCCCGCCATCAATTTCTAAGCGAATATTAAATCCACTTGCATCAATTCTTTTTCTAACTTCTCGTAATTTATCGAGCGCGGAAGGAATAAAAGACTGCCCACCAAATCCTGGATTCACTGACATCAACAAAATCATATCCAGTTTATCCATTACATAATCTAAATGATGCAGTGGTGTTCCAGGATTAAAAACCAAACCTGCCTTACAACCACAATCTTTTATCAATTGCAATGTTCTGTCGATATGCACAGAACCTTCTGGATGAAAAGTAATATACGTTGCACCTGCTTTAGCAAAGTCAGGGATAATTCTATCAACAGGTTCTACCATCAAATGCACATCAATCGGGGCAGTAACACCATGTTTTCTCAACGCTTCACAAACCAAAGGACCTATGGTTAAGTTAGGCACAAAATGATTATCCATGACATCAAAATGCACAACATCAGCACCCGCTGCTAAAACGTTATCAACCTCTTCACCCAATTTTGCAAAATCAGCTGACAGAATCGAAGGAGCTATCCAATTTTCATTCATTTTTTAAGCCTCACATATATTATTTATCTAGCTATTTCGCTAAAACACTCGACTTTTGCTAGAACACCTTGATAAGAACACCTTATCCTATACCGATTGTATCATTCTGCTGATTGAGAATTCATCTAATTTATTCCATGTCTGCGGCAGCTAGCATAATATCAAGCAACTTTTTTTTCACAATTCTCTTTAATAATGTGCAAACTCAAGTGATAAATACGACACTAGAAAAGAATTTTAAATCCTTATGTCTTCAATCTCTTGTTTCTGCTAATATACCCGCCTGATTTAACAACCTTTTGGTAAATAAACATGACTTTTGTAGTCACAGAAAATTGTATTAAATGTAAATTCACTGACTGTGTGGATGTCTGTCCTGTCGATTGCTTCCACGAAGGACCAAATTTTTTAGTTATTGATCCTGAAGAATGTATTGATTGCAGTCTATGTGAACCAGAGTGTCCCGCAGAAGCTATTTTTTCAGCGGAAGAATTGCCAGACGGTCAGGAAATTTTCGCTAGCCTAAACGAAGAGTTAGCTAAACTGTGGCCATCAATAGCTGAAGTGAGAGACGCTTTACCTGATGCTGATGATTGGAAAAACAAACCCAACAAACTGGAACTACTAGAAAGATAATTGTACCCATAAAAAAGCCGACTCACGTCGGCTTTTTTGGACTTTAGTGCTTTAATTATTCTTGTTCTAGTCTGTCAACAAGCTCAACGTAAGCCATAGGGGCCGCATCACCCGCTCTAAAACCACATTTCATAACACGCAAGTAACCACCTGGTCTATTTTGATAACGTGGTCCCAATTCATTAAAGAGTTTAGTGACCGCTTCACGATCCCGCAATTTTGCAAAAGCTAAACGTCTATTAGCAACAGAGTCTACTTTTGCTAAAGTAATCAATGGCTCTGCAAAACCACGCAATTCTTTTGCTTTCGGTAACGTTGTTTTAATCAACTCATGCTTTAAAATAGATGTAACCATGTTGCTAAACATAGCCTTCCTGTGACTACTATTTCTATTTAATTGTTTTCCAGATTTACGGTGTCTCATTTTGAGATAATCCTAAAGTTAGTTAAATTCCAGTTTGATTTTGATCAGCTAAATTATCAGGCGGCCAATTTTCAAGACGCATCCCTAAAGACAATCCTTTTATAGCTAAAATATCCTTAATTTCAGTCAACGACTTTTTACCTAAGTTTGGTGTTTTTAACAACTCTACTTCGGTTCGCTGAATCAAATCACCAATATAAAATATATTTTCTGCTTTTAAACAATTAGCCGAACGAACCGTAAGTTCTAAATCATCAACTGGTCTTAACAACACGGGATCAAATGTCTCTTCTTCAACAACTGTCTCTTCTGCAATTTGTTCGTTTACTTTTTCAAAGTCCACAAAAACTGATAATTGGTCATGTAAAATGGTTGCTGCGAGCTTAATAGTTTCTTCTGGATCAATTGTACCATTGGTTTCTAATTCAATAACTAATCTATCCAGATCTGTTCTTTGCTCAACTCGAGTACTCTCAACATGATAAGCAACCTTAACAACAGGGCTGAAAGCAGCATCAACCATCAAAACACCAACAGCCAAAGAGCTGTCTGCTTGTTCTTTTCTCAAACTAGCGGGAATATAGCCACGACCACGCTCTACTTTTAACTTTATATTGAGTTCGCCTGCCTGTGTCAAATGAGCAATAACCAACTCAGGGTTAATAATTTCAACATTATGGGGCAAAGCTATGTCTGCTGCGGTAACAACACCTGCACCACTCTTATTAAGCGAAATCACCACTTCATCTCTTGAGTGCATAACAACAGCAAGTTGTTTCAAATTCAATAAAATATCAATTACGTCTTCTTGAACACCATCAACGGTTGTATATTCATGTAAAACACCATCGATCTCAACCTCTGTAACTGCACACCCAGGAATCGATGATAGCATAACTCGTCTGAGCGCGTTACCAAGTGAATGACCAAAACCACGCTCTAGCGGCTCAATAACAATTCTCGAATGATTAGCCGTATGACTGACAACGTCAACCAACTTTGGTTTTAGTAAGCCAGCAATAGATTTTTGCATAGTTATATCTCAAATCGGTTTATTTAGAATAAAGCTCAACAACTAACTGCTCATTAATATCACTTCCTAAGTCAACGCGATCAGGTAAAGATTTAAATATGCCTGCCATTTCCTTAGAGTTAACTTCAACCCAAACAGGAAATCCATACTGTTCAGTAATACTTAAAGACTCTATAATTCTTTGTTGTTTTTTAGATTTTTCCCTAACTCTTATTTCATCGCCAAGTTGAACATGATACGAAGGAATATTAGTAATATTACTATTAACTACAATAGCTTTATGTGATACAAGTTGCCGCGCCTCAGCTCTAGTGCTAGCAAATCCCATGCGATAGACAACATTATCAAGACGCGTTTCTAATAGAGTTAACAGGTTCTCACCAGTGGCTCCTTTTTTCAAAGCAGCCGATTGATAATAATTTCTAAACTGCTTTTCTAAAACGCCATACATTCTACGAATCCGTTGCTTTGCTCTTAATTGCAAAGCATAATCCGAGCTTCTAGCGCGTTTAGCTCCATGCTGACCAGGTCTCTGTTCTAACTTACATTTTCCTTCTAAAGATTTACCTCTACTTTTTAAAAATAAATCAGTTCCTTCTCTGCGACTTAATTTGCAGGTTGGACCAAGGTATCTTGCCATAATAACTACTCCGAAATCCTAGACACGACGTTTTTTAGGTGGGCGACATCCATTATGAGGAATAGGTGTCACATCAATTATATTGGTAATCTTAAATCCTAAATTATTAAGTGATCTAACAGCCGATTCACGACCAGGACCTGGACCTTTAATCATAACATCAAGATTTTTCATTCCATATTCCAGTGCAACACCACCAGCTTTTTCAGCCGCAACTTGCGCTGCAAAAGGAGTGCTTTTGCGCGACCCTCTAAATCCAGATCCTCCAGATGTAGCCCAAGATAGAGCATTACCTTTTCTATCTGTAATAGTCACGATTGTATTATTAAACGATGCATGCACATGTGCAATACCATCCGCTACTTCTTTCTTAATACGTTTTTTAGAACGATTTTGAGTTGCCATTACTTACAAGCCTTTTTAAAGAACATCTTAATTATTTTCTAATTGGTTTACGTGGACCTTTACGGGTACGTGCATTTGTCCTTGTTCTCTGCCCTCTTAACGGCAGTCCTCTACGGTGTCTAATGCCCCGATAACAACCAAGATCCATTAATCTTTTAATATTCATCGAAACTTCACGACGTAAATCACCTTCCACAGTCATTTTCGCAACAACTCCACGAATAGACTCAAGTTGCTCTTCCGTGAATTCTTTCATTTTTGAGGAAGGATTTATATCCAACTCTTTACAAATATTTCTAGCAGTCTGACGCCCTATTCCATATATGGCGGTTAATGCAATTTCTGCATGTTTATGATCTGCGACATTTATCCCGGCAATACGCGCCATCTAGATACTCCTATAGTGGTATTCTGAGGCCAAGTTCAAGGTTTAAATACTTTTCCCGCAAACCTAGCGTAATAACTTCTAACCTTGGCGTTGTTTGTGTCTGCCATCAACACAAATCACTCTCACAACACCAACTCTCTTTACGACTTTGCAGTTACGGCAAATTTTCTTTACAGATGCTCTAACTTTCACAAAAAACTCCTAATTCCTTAATTATTTTTCTTAAGATTGGCCTTTTTCATAAGACCTTCATATTGTTGAGACATTAAATGTGTTTGCATCTGCGATATAAAATCCATTACAACCACAACTATAATCAACAATGACGTTCCACCAAAATAAAACGGTACATTCCAGTAGACTATCAAAAACTCAGGCAGCAAACAAACGAGTGTAATATAAATTGCTCCTATCAACGTCAAGCGTGTCATAACTTTATCGATATAAGCTGTCGTTTGAACACCTGGTCTTACACCTGGTAAAAAAGCCCCCGATTTTTTTAAATTTTCGGCAGTTTCCTTTGAGTTAAACACCAAAGCCGTGTAAAAAAAACAAAAGAAAACAATGGCTGTGGCATAAAACATGACATATACAGGTTGCCCAGGAGATAAAACAGTCGAAATATCCTGTAACCAAGTAAACCCTTCTGTATTCCCAAACCATCCTGCTATTGTAGCTGGAAATAAGATAATACTCGAAGCAAAAATCGGCGGTATAACTCCCGCCATATTTAACTTAAGTGGCAAAAAACTACTTTGACCAGCGTATACTTTTCGTCCTTGCTGACGCTTAGGATAGTTTATCAGTATCCTTCTTTGCCCCCTTTCAACAAAAACAACTAAGGCAGTAACTGCAACCGCAATCAAAAATAACAAAACGATAAAAGCACCATTCATCTCTCCAGATCGAGCCAACTCCAAGGTTCCACCAATCGCCTTAGGCAATCCAGAAACAATACCCGCAAAAATAATGAGTGAAATACCATTGCCAATCCCCCGTTCCGTCACTTGTTCTCCCAACCACATTAAAAACAAAGTTCCGGTAACTAAAGTGATTGTGGTTACTACAAGAAAACTAACTCCTGGATTCAAAACAACTGATAACCCACCCGCAGTTTGGTTTTGAAGTGCTAACGAAATTCCTATTGCTTGAAAAGTTGCTAACACAACCGTTCCGTAACGAGTGTACTGTGATATTTTTCGGCGTCCAGACTCCCCTTCTTTTTTAATTTGTTCCATTACTGGGACAACAACAGTCATCAACTGCATGATAATAGAGGCAGAAATGTAAGGCATGATTCCAAGAGCAAACAAACTAAGTCGCATCAAAGCACCTCCTGAGAACATATTAAACATACTCAAGATAGTTCCTTTTTGTTGTTCAAACATCAAGGCTAACGCTTTGGGATCTATTCCTGGTACAGGTATATGAGCGCCTACCCTGTAAACAAAAAAGGCACCAAGAACAAAAAACAACCTTGACTGAAGTTCTGACAAATTTCCCGACTTATCCGACACCTGCATTCTTGATGTAGCCACTTGATTAAGCCTCTATTTTTCCGCCCGCGGCTTCAATTGAAACTCTAGCACCAGCAGTAACCAAAACTCCCTTCAAAACCACTGCACGAGTGATCTCACCTGATTTAATAACTTTTACAACTTTAGAGAAAATAGGAATGACTCCAGAATCTATCAAATTTTTCAAATCAATAACAGAACCTTCAACATTATCTAATTCACTTAGCCTAACTTCAGCTGTATATTTTTTTGTCCTAGAAGAAAAACCAATTTTCGGCAAACGACGTTGCAAAGGCATCTGTCCTCCTTCAAATCCCACCTTATGAAAACCTCCACTGCGTGATTTTTGTCCTTTATGCCCTCGTCCACAAGTCTTGCCAAGCGAAGATCCTTGTCCTCGCCCAACTCTTTTGCTTTTTTTACGAGTTCCCTCAGCTGCTCGAATGCTATTTAAAAACATTAGATATCCTCTACTTTAAGCATATATGATATTTTTTTTATCATACCTAAATTTTCAGGCGTACCAACCACATTAACTGTTTGGTGCATTTTTCTCAATCCCAATCCTTTTAAACAAGCATGGTGATTTTTTAAACGACCAATTTTACTTTTTATCATGGTCACTTTTAGCTTTTTATTGGTCATTATATTTATCCAACAATTTGTTCAACAGACAATCCGCGCTTTGCAGCAATCTGTTTAGCACTATGCATATCAGCTAGACCATTAATAGTTGCTCTAACAACATTAATTGGATTACTAGTACCAATACACTTAGCAAGCACATTATGTACACCGACGACCTCAAACACTGCTCTCATCGCTCCGCCCGCTATAATTCCAGTTCCTTCTGAAGCTGGCTGCATATAAATTTTCGCCGCCCCCGTGACAGAAACTATAGGATACTGCAAAGTATCGCCTTTCAAGGAAATTTTTCTCATGTTTTTTCGGGCTTGCTCTAAAGACTTTTGAATAGCGACAGGAACCTCACGCGCCTTACTAACTCCATAACCAACGCGTCCATCACCATCACCAACAACAGTTAATGCTGTAAAACCAAATACTCTACCGCCCTTTACTACTTTTGCAACCCGTCGCACATTTACTAACTTTTCTTGCAACCCGTCTGCACTACCCTGACCTTGAGATGGTATTGTAGCCATATTATATCTCCTTAAAACTTCAAACCAGCTTCACGAGCTGCATCCGCTAATGCTTTAACTCGACCATGATATTTAAACCCTGAACGATCAAAAGCAACCTCAGTAACTCCTACAGCCACTGCTTTTTGAGCTATAATCTTTCCTACCTCTACAGCTGCTATAACATTGCCAGTTCCTTTTAAAGTTGATTTTATATCAACTTGTGTAGTAGAAGCACTAACTAAGGTTGTTGAACCATCCTTACTTAAAATCTGAGCATAAATATGCTGAGAAGTTTTATGTACACTCAACCTATTTACACCCTGCTTTTTGATTCTACAGCGTAACTTTAAAGCCCGCTTTAATCGAGAATTTTTATTTTTCATTAGATACCTTACTTTTTCTTGGCTTCTTTTCTTACAATATACTCATCTGCATACTTAACTCCCTTACCTTTATAGGGTTCTGGCGGTCTATAAGCCCTTATATCAGCTGCAACTTGACCTACTTGGTGCTTATTAACACCTTTTATGACGACTTCAGTCTGAGTGGGTGCTTCAATTCTAATTCCTTCTGGCATCTGATAATTTACAGGATGAGAAAAGCCCAACGCAAGGGTCAAAACATCTCCATTTACCTGAGCTCTATACCCAACACCAATTAAAGATAATTTTTTCTCAAACCCTTTCGACACTCCCTCAACCATACTGGCTAAAGTAGATCTAACCGTTCCAGCCTGAGCATTGGACTTTTTAATGTTTTCATCCCAAGTTACTTTTATTAAGCTACCCTCAATAGAAACAACAACACCTTCCACGATTTGAAAAGACATTTGCCCATTGCTACCTTTCACATAAAAACTACTATTCTCGATCTTAACCTCTACACCCGATGGAACGGAGATAGGAGATTTAGCAATTCTAGACATAATAAAACTTCCTTAACAAACAGTGCAAATAACTTCGCCGCCATACCCTATTGCGCGAGCAGCTCTATCAGTCATAACACCATTAGAGGTAGATACAATAGCGATACCCAAACCACCTAACACATTAGGCAATTCGCTTTTAGACTTGTAAACACGTAATCCAGGCTTACTAATTCTTTTAACCTTTTCAATAACAGGCACACCATTAAAATACTTCAACTCCACAACTATTTCTGTGTGATTTCCACATTTTTCAGTAGTATATTCAGCAATATAGCCTTCATTTTTTAGAACTTTAGCTATTGCCAATTTAAGCTTAGAACACGGCAGAGTCACACTTTTCTTGCCCGCTGCTTGACCGTTCCTAATTCGAGTTAGCATATCTGCTACTGGGTCTGTCATACTCATAATTCACTCTCCAAATGTCTGAATCTAATACTCAGAATTACCAACTTGCTTTTCCTACCCCAGGAACATCGCCACGCATAACCGCTTCTCTTAACTTATTACGACAGAGACCAAACTTTCTATAATAACCATGAGGTCTCCCTGTTAGTTTACAACGATTGCGCAATCTTGCAGCACTGGAATCTTTAGGTAATTTTTGTAATTGCAAAACTGCCGCTTCTTTTTCACTAAACGACACATCAAGGCTTGTAATTAAACTTTTAAGAACTGCCCGCTTTTTTGCATATTTTTTAACTAATTCATCACGCTTATTTTCTCGTGCAATCATAGATTTTTTTGCCATATCAAAATATCTCTTCAGTTTTTAAATGGAAAATTAAAAAGCTTTAACAATGCGAAACATTCCTCGTTAGTCTTAGCGGTTGTAGTAATAGCAATATCCAAGCCACGCAACACGTCTATTTTATCATAATCAATCTCTGGAAAAATGATCTGCTCTTTAACGCCCAGAGAATAATTTCCATGCCCGTCAAAACTCTTAGGATTCATCCCCCTAAAATCACGTATTCTAGGAATAGAAATATTAATTAACCTATCTAAAAACTCATACATTCTGTCACTACGCAAAGTCACTTTGCAACCAATAGGCATATCATCCCGAATCTTAAATCCAGCTATAGACTTTCTAGACATGGTAACAACAGCTTTTTGTCCAGAAATTTTTTCCATATCAGATACGGCCGCTAACAAAACTTTTTTATCAGCAACTGCCTCACCTACCCCCATATTGAGGGTAATTTTAGTCAACTTCGGAACTTCCATTACCGACTTATACCCAAACTTCTGAATAAGTGCGGGTAGAACTTTTTCTTTATACTCAGTTTCTAACCTAGTCATAATTTCTCAACCCGTACCCCTACATACCAACAATTTGATTAGTTGACTTAAAATATCTAACTTTTGTTCCATTCTCCAATATCCTAAAACCAACCCGATCGGCTTTCTTGGTATCTGGATTTAACAACCCAACATTCGACATATCCAATGGCATATCTTTATAAATTATCCCACCTTGGATACCAGCATTCGGATTTCCTTTCTGATGCTTTTTTACTTGATTAATCCCTTCAACCAAAATTTTATTATTTTTAAGAATTTCGGTTACCGCTCCTTCTTTGCCCTTATCCTTTCCGACTCGAACAATTACGACATCACCTTTTTTAATTTTTTTCACGCTATCTCCTACAAAACTTCTGGAGCTAAAGAAATAATTTTCATGAATTTTTCACCTCTTAACTCACGAGTAACAGGTCCAAAAATACGCGTACCAATTGGCTGTAGCTGGGTATTTAATATTACAGCCGCATTACCATCAAAACGGATAACAGAACCATCGGTTCTGCGTACTCCTTTACGAGTTCTAACTACCAATGCATTATAAACATCGCCTTTTTTAACTCTTCCACGCGGAATAGCATCTTTCACGCTTACTTTTATTATATCCCCAATTCCAGCATAGCGGCGGTGCGACCCACCTAATACTTTGATACACATGACTCTCTTGGCACCACTGTTATCGGCCACATCAAGACTGGTTTGCATCTGAATCATTACTAAATCTCAACTATTTTAACAATTAAACTGCCTTTCAAAAAGAATGATTTATCTATTCGCGCTATCAATAATTTCAACCAGTCTAAAAGATTTTCTTCTAGACATTGGTCTACACGAACTAATCGTTACCAAATCACCTTCCTGACACTTATTTTCTTCATCATGAGCCAACAGCTTAGTCGAACGTCTAATGTATTTTCCATAAACAGGGTGTTTGACAACACGTTCCACCAAAACCGCTACGGTTTTATCCATTTTATTACTAACTACACGACCACTAATCGTACGTAATTGTTCTATTTTTTCACTCATAATCACACACTTGCTGTCTCGTTTAGTATAGTACAAACACGCGCTATATCGCGCCTGACTTTCTTAATTTGGTCAGGTCGACTTAACTGCCCCGTTCCTTTTTGCATCCTCAAATTAAACTGTTCTCGAAACAATTCACCTAATACCAAATCTAGCTCTGGGCGCGTCTTTTGACGCAATTCACTTGTTGTCATTATATCACCGTCCGTGCCGCAAATGCTGTTTTTATAGGAAGTTTTGCTGAAGCAAGCTCAAATGCCTCGCGAGCCAATTGCTCGGGAACCCCCTGAACCTCATATAACATGGAGCCTGGTTTAATCTGAGCTACCCAATACTCCACGCTACCTTTTCCTTTTCCCATACGAACTTCCAATGGTTTTTTAGTGATAGGCTTATCTGGAAATACTCTTATCCACATTTTACCGCCACGCTTAAGATGTCTAGTAATCGCTCTTCGAGCCGCCTCAATTTGACGCGCTGTTATTCTACCTCGAGTCACAGCTTTTAAACCATATTCACCAAAACTTACGGAAGATCCACGAACAGCAACACCAGTATTTCTACCTTTATGTTGCTTGCGAAATTTAGTTCTTTTAGGTTGAAGCATAATTATTTTCCTTCAACAATTTTTTTAGTTTCTGTATTATCGGATGCTAAATGAGCATCAGTATGAAATATCTCTCCCTTAAATATCCACACTTTTATACCAATAATACCATAAGTTGTATTCGCTTCAGCAGTACCGTAATCAATATCCGCACGCAAAGTATGTAAAGGAACTCTTCCTTCTCTATACCATTCTCCACGAGCAATCTCGGCACCATTCAAACGCCCACCCACATTTATTTTAATCCCTTCCGCCCCCAAACGCATAGAACTAGATACAGCTCGTTTCATTGCGCGGCGATACATAATTCTTTTTTCCAACTGTTGCGCGATACTCTCTGCTACCAATCTTGCATCTAACTCAGGCTTTCTAATCTCTTCAACGTTTAACTGAACAGACACTCCCATTATCTTAGAAATTTCCTGTTTTAATTTATCAATATCTTCGCCTTTTTTACCGATTACTATACCAGGACGAGCTGTATGAATAGTAATATGAGCATTACTAGCCGGACGATTTATTTGAATTCTACTTACGGATGCATGAGATAACTTTTCTCTGATATAATCACGAACTTTTAAATCCTGAAGTAAGAAAACAGGGTAGTCTTGACTATTTGCATACCATCTAGATGTCCAATCCTTAACAATACCTAGGCGGATGCCCGTTGGATGTACTTTCTGACCCATTATATATACCTTATTCGTATTCTGCTACTTTAACTGTTATGTGACAAGTTCTTTTTAGAATATGGTTTGCTCGACCTTTAGCTCTTGCTCTAACCCTCTTTAAACTAGCTCCTTCATTTACAAAAACCGTCTTAACAACTAAGTCGTCAATATCAGCACTTTCATTGTGTTCGGCATTAGCAATTGCAGAATCTAAAAGTTTTTTTATAATAGCAGCAGCCTTTTTCGAACTAAACTTTAAAACACTTAAAGCTTTTTCAACAGGCAACCCGCGTATCTGATCTCCAACTAATCTAGCTTTTTGAGCAGACATAGGAGCATTATTTAATCTTGCTGAAACTTCCATAATTTTGCTTACCTAGACTTTTTATCAGCGACATGACCTCTGTATGTACGAGTCGGAGCAAATTCACCTAGCTTATGACCCACCATATTTTCAGAGATAAGAACCGGAACATGCTGACGACCATTATGCACCGCTATTGTTAAGCCCAGCATATCTGGACTAATCATTGATCTTCTTGACCAAGTTTTGATAGGCTTTCTATTATTAGTACTGATGGCACCTTCTACTTTTTTCAATAAATGATGATCAATAAAAGGACCTTTCTTAATCGAACGTGGCACACTATACCCCTTATTTCTGATTACGGCGTCTGACAATCATATTATCAGTCCGCTTATTTTTACGCGTTTTATATCCTTTAGTTGGCATTCCCCAAGGTGATACAGGGTGCCTACCACCAGACGTACGCCCCTCGCCACCGCCGTGTGGATGATCGACTGGATTCATGGCGACCCCACGAACAGTTGGTCTAACCCCACGCCATCTTGAAGCACCTGCTTTACCCAATGAAACTAAATTATGCTCCGAGTTAGATACCTCACCAATGACTCCTTTACAGTCTGCCATTATTTTACGCATCTCGCCAGAACGTAGTCGCAACGTAACATAACCAGCATCTTTAGCCACTAATTGTGCAGAAGTACCTGCACTTCTCGCTATTTGTGCTCCCTTGCCTGGTTTCAACTCAACACAGTGAATCACAGTACCTAACGGTATATTTCTCAACGGCATACAGTTTCCAGGTTTAACCAAGGTAGATTCAGAAGATAAAATCTCTTGACCAATTTTTAATCCTTTAGGTGCTATTATGTATCGACGCTCACCATCCTTGAACAAAACTAACGCAATGTTTGCTGTACGGTTAGGATCATATTCTAACCTCTCCACAATAGCTGGAATATCTACTTTATTTCTTTTAAAATCAACAATACGGTAGTGCTGCTTATGACCACCGCCTACATGACGCGTTGTTATTCGTCCATGATTATTTCTGCCGCCACTTTTACTTTTTTTATCTAGCAAAGGGGCAAACGGCGTCCCTTTATGTAACTCATCATTTTTTACACGTACTACAGACCGAACCCCAGGTGAAGTCGGTTTCGATTTTAGAATAGCCATGCTATCTACCGTTCCTATTGATTTTTAACACTTTAACTTTTAAGCTCTAACAAAATTAATGTCATGACCTTGCTTAAGCTTTACATAAGCTTTTTTCCAATCAGACCTTTTACCTAATGATCGCCCAAAACGCTTAACCTTACCTTTTACATTGAGAACATGAACAGAATCAACTTCTACATTAAACATCATCTCAACTGCATTTTTAATTTGTTTCTTAGTTGCCATTTTGTGTACTTTAAACACAAATTGCCTAGCCATCTCAGCACTAATCGAACTTTTTTCAGAAACAACTGGTGCTAGTAATATATTAGCAAGTTTGCTCTCGATTACACTCATGCTAATTGCTCCTCTATTTGTCTCAATGCACCTGTTGTTACGACTACTTTATTCGCTGAAACTAAAGAAACAGGATTAACATTACCAGCCGTAGCAACTTCAAGGTATGGAATATTTCTTGAGGCTAATAACAAATTAACATCTAAGCTATCTACAACAATCAGTATTCTCTTCCCTTCAATACTTTTTAGCTTTTCATTTAATTCTTTAGTTTTTGCTGTAGCAAGAACAATATTATCATTAACTTCTAACCTTCCTTGTCTTAATAACTCAGAAAATATAGATCTGACTCCAATCTTGTACATTTTCTTGTTTATTTTCTGATCATAATTTCTTGGTTGCGCTGCAAAAGTGACACCGCCCGTTCTCCATATAGGAGATCGTGTAGTTCCAGCCCTTGCTCTTCCTGTTCCTTTCTGTCTCCAAGGCTTTATTCCACCACCACTCACAGATGCGCGATTTTTTTGCGCTTTAGTTCCAGAACGAGCATCAGCTAAATACTTGATTACTAACTGATGAACCAATGTTTCATTGAATATTTGGTCAAAAACACCAACCGCAACATCAATAAAACTTGTCACTCCTTGATTATTTATCACAGGTACTTGTAAAGTCATACTCTAACCCTTCACTTTCTTTTTTGCAGCCGCTGTAATCACTACATCGCTGCCTTTAGCACCAGGAACAGAACCCTTTACCAAAATTATTCTTTTCTCTTCATCAATAGAATGAATCGTTAAGTTTTGAACAGTGGTTTTAACAGCTCCCATATGTCCTGCCATTTTCTTACCTTTAAAGACTCTACCAGGTGTTTGACATTGCCCTATAGAACCCAATACTCTGTGAGATCTAGAGTTACCATGCGTGGCATCTTGCATACCAAAATTATGACGTTTTACGCCACCTGCAAAACCTTTCCCGATACTAGTTCCACTTACATCCACAGACTGCCCTTTAACAAAAACATTTAATGCTATTTCGGAACCGACAGACATACTATCTGCCTCACCATCATTCAGCCTAAACTCCCACAGACCGCGACCCGCTACAACATTTGCTGCCGCATAGTGACCTGCCATCGCTTTATTAACCTTTGAAGACTTTTTATTTCCGAAAGCAACTTGAATCGCACGGTAACCATCTTTATCAACACTCTTTACTTGAGCGACTCTATTTGAATCAACCTGTACAACAGTCACAGGTACGGACGACCCATCTTCACTAAAGACTCTACTCATACCACATTTACGACCAATAAGACCTATTGACATCTGCCAATTCCTCTACTTATATTTCACAACTCAGTTTAACTGAGTTTAATTTGAACATCGACCCCTGCTGCAAGATCTAACTTCATCAATGCATCAACGGTTTTTTCTGTGGGTTCTACAATATCAAGCAACCTTTTGTAGGTTCTTAACTCATACTGATCACGAGCATCCTTGTTAACATGCGGTGAAATCAATATAGTAAAACGCTCCTTTTTAGTAGGCAAAGGAATAGGTCCTTTAACTTGCGCCCCCGTTCTCTTTGCTGTCTCTACTATCTCCCCAGCCGATTGATCTATTAATTTATGATCAAAAGCTTTTAAACGGATACGGATAGTTTGATTTGCCATTTTTATTTCTTCCCTTTATCTTTATCTTTATCTTTATCAAGAATTACAGCAACAACACCCGCACCTACGGTACGACCACCCTCCCGTATAGCAAACCGCAAACCTTCTTCCATTGCAATCGGAGAAATTAATTTTACTGTTACTGATACATTATCACCAGGCATAACCATTTCTACGCTTTCAGGAAGCTCTACAGCTCCTGTTACATCAGTTGTTCTAAAATAAAACTGGGGTCTATAATTGCTAAAGAAAGGCGTATGTCTACCTCCTTCCTCTTTAGACAAAACATAAATTTCTGACTGAAAATGAGAATGTGGTGTTATAGTATTTTTATGAGCTAAGACTTGACCACGCTCAACTTCTTCTCTTTTAGTTCCCCTTAAAAGAACACCAACGTTATCACCAGCCTCTCCTTGATCCAACAATTTACGGAACATTTCAACCCCAGTACAGGTGGTTGTCATTGTGTCTTTTATTCCAACAATCTCAATCTCTTGCCCAACCTTAACAATGCCACGTTCAATCCGACCAGTAACCACAGTACCTCGCCCTGAAATTGAAAATACATCTTCAATTGGCATTAAGAAAGCACCGTCTACAGCTCTTTCGGGCAGCGGAATATAATCGTCCAAGGCTTCTACTAATTTAACCACAGAAGGAACTCCATATTCCTCTGTACTTCCTTGCAAGGCAAGCAAAGCTGAACCAGTAATAATAGGAGTGTCATCTCCTGGAAATTCATACATATCCAATAGCTCACGAATTTCCATTTCAACAAGCTCTAACAATTCAGCATCATCTACCATATCAGCCTTATTCAAAAAGACAACAATATATGGCACACCAACCTGTCTTGATAATAAAATATGTTCCCTAGTTTGCGGCATAGGACCGTCTGCTGCTGAACAAACTAAAATAGCTCCATCCATCTGAGCTGCCCCAGTAATCATGTTTTTTACATAATCAGCGTGACCTGGACAGTCAACATGAGCATAATGACGCACTTTTGATTCGTATTCCACATGAGATGTGGCGATAGTGATACCACGCGCTCGTTCTTCTGGGGCATTATCAATCTGATCAAATGCTTTGAAAGAACCACCATTTAATTCGGCCATGACTTTTGTCAAAGCAGCTGTCAAAGTCGTTTTTCCGTGATCAACGTGACCAATTGTGCCTACGTTAACATGTGGTTTTGTACGTGTAAATTTCTCTTTAGACATGAGTCAATACCCTTAACTTAAATTTATAAAGATTTATTAATAATAACTTCTGCAACACTTGCAGGTGCTTCATTATATTTTTTAAATTGCATACTATATGTAGCGCGACCTTGTGTAACAGAACGCAAACTAGTTGCGTACCCAAACATTTCTGACAAAGGCACATCACATTCTATCAGCTTCCCCGAAAAAGAGTCTTCTATTCCATGAACAACCCCTCTTCTCTTGTTGATATCACCAACAACATCTCCCATATAGTTCTGGGGGGTTATAATCTCTACTCTCATAATCGGCTCAAGCAAAACTGGAGTAGCTTTTTTGGCTCCATTTCTAACACACATAGAACCTGCAATTTTAAAAGCCATTTCATTTGAATCAACATCGTGATACGACCCATCAAATAAGCTAATCTTCACATCAACTAATGGGTAACCTGCTATCACACCGTTTTCTAATTGCTCCCTCACTCCTTTATCCACAGCAGGAATATACTCTTTCGGTATAACTCCCTCAGCTACTTGATTAACAAACAAGTATCCAGAACCACGCTCTTGAGGCTCTATTTTTAACCACACATGTGCATACTGCCCACGACCACCTAATTGCCTTTCAAACTTTTCTTCGTGATCAATAACATTTTTGACCGTTTCTCTATAAGCTACTTGTGGAGAGCCTACATTAACATCAACATTAAACTCCCTTCTCATACGATCAACTATAATATCTAGATGCAACTCGCCCATTCCAGATATTACAGTCTGTCCCGTCTCAGCATCCATACTAACACGAAAAGTAGGATCTTCCTGAACTAACTTGGTCAAAGCAAATGACATTTTTTCTTGATCGACTTTAGTTTTCGCCTCAACCACAATAGATATAACTGGCTCAGGAAATTCTATTCTTTCGAGAACAACAGTTCTGCTCACATCACAAAGGGTATCACCAGTCGATGCATACTTCAACCCAACTATAGCTGCTATATCACCCGCCCTAACTTCCTTCACTTCTTCACGACTATTTGCGTGCATCTGTACAATGCGACCAATACGTTCTTTTTTATTTTTTATCGGATTAAAAACACTATCACCTGACCGCAAGACACCAGAGTAAACCCGAAAAAATGTCAGCGTGCCTACAAACGGATCAGTAGCAATTTTAAATGCTAATGAAACAAAAGGTAAATCATCGTCGGCCAAACAATCCACCTCTTCCACTCTATCTTCAAGAATTCCTTTCATTACATTAGCTTCAAGAGGAGATGGCAAATATTCTATAACCGCATCCAAAAGCGCCTGAATTCCTTTGTTTTTAAAAGCCGCCCCACAAAAAGCAGGAACAATCTGATTAGCTAGTGATTGCAACCTAATTCCAATTCTAACATCATTCTCACTAAGACATCCATCCTCTAGATATTTATCCATTAATTCTTCATTAGCCTCAGCAGCGACTTCTACTAAAGATTCGCGCCACTTTACAGCGTTTTCAAGCATAAAAGATGGCACTTCACTTTCTTCAAAAGACATTCCCACGCTTCCTTCCCTCCAGTAGATAGCCTTCATCCTCACCAGATCGACAACACCTTCAAAAGATTCTTCGCTACCAATTGGCAATTGCATAAGAACTGCTTTACCACCTAACCGAAACTTTATTTGCTCTACCACTCGAAAAAAATCAGCCCCTGTTCGATCCATCTTATTAACAAAAACAACTCTAGGCACGTTATATTTATTAGCTTGCCTCCACACCGCCTCGGATTGCGGTTCAACCCCACCAACTGCACAAAAAACCGCACAAACACCATCTAAAACGCGCAAAGATCGTTCAACCTCAACAGTAAAATCAACATGCCCTGGGGTATCAATGATATTTATCCTGTGCAAGGGATACTGCTTCCTCATTCCACCCCAAAAACAAGTAGTGGTAGCTGATGTGATTGTTATACCTCGCTCTTGCTCCTGAG
>JAIFMS010000097.1 GCA_020048335.1 Methylococcaceae bacterium
TCAATATTTAGCTAATATGGCTTTAAAAGTCTGGGCATATTTTGGTTTAGCTAACGAAATAGAAAATAATTCTAAAAATATTACGGAAAGTGTTACGGGTAAAAAGCCAAAAATACTGGTTTTATTTGACCAGGAGATTGCTGTTAAAACATGGACTGATTTATTAATAAATTTTTTAAATACTATTGTAGATTTTGAGCCTGAGTTATTTAAAAAATTAGTTGAAGAGTATCCTCATTTTATTAATATTTCACCTGAATTACTCCGGAGAAGTAAAAAAATTAAGAATGGCTATTATGCTGAAACTCATTTAAAAGCTGATTCTATTTATCGGTTCTGCAAACAAGCGGCGGAAACGATTGGACTTTCCAATGAAGATTGGCATATTGAAATTTAGTTAATGTCATCCTGTTAAACAGTTCGGCAGAATACAAGAATGAAACCATAGCCCAAGAACTTTTTATTTCGCGCATCTGTATTCTTCATGGGAACGCGGATTGAGTGAAAGTATTAATTGCTTAATCTGGCAGAATTTTCCCAAAGGCTGTCGTTTTGAGGATATTACTGACAAACAGCATACCGTATTTTTTGCAGAAGTTGAGCGCAAAGCCACACATGATAGCTAGAATTGCACTGATGACTTGAATGTGCGCGACACTGTATGCCAAATTTTGTAATAAAGAGCTGAAAAATCACTGCTAAAGTGTGTAGCCTGTTTCGATGAATAGGCTTTTAGCGAATTAATCCCTTTAAAAGTTGACTTTTAAGGCAAAATCATTCAATTTACGCAACTGGAATGGCTTTTAGGAAAAATTCCTAAGTAATAAGCCTCCCACACTTGCTTTAAAACTAATATTAGTCTTAAAAATAACAAATCGTACTTCTGTCTGATTAACAGGATACTAGGAGAAAATATATGAAGAAGCCTCTAAAAAACTTACTGATTGCTTCAACCGTTGCAGCTTTACTTGCAGCACCTGCCATCTCATCTGCCAACAGTGGCGTTGAAAAACTCACTCAAAACCCATCAAATTGGGCAACTTGGGGCGGTGATTATGCAGGAACGCGTTATAGCAAATTAAATCAAATTACCACTGACAACGTTAAAAACTTACAACCTGCTTGGTCTTTCTCCACAGGCGTGTTGCGGGGGCATGAAGGGGGTCCACTGGTTGTAAATGATGTTATTTTCATCCACACACCGTTTCCTAATACTGTTTATGCTTTAGACCAAAGAACCCACGCGGTTATTTGGGAATACACGCCAACTCAAGATGATAAAGTCACCATTCCTGTCATGTGCTGTGACACGGTCAACCGTGGTTTAGCCTATGGCGATGGCAAAATTTTCTTACAACAATCCGATACTGTATTAACCGCATTAGATGCAAAAACAGGTAAACGGATTTGGAGCGTACAAAACGGTAATCCTAAATTAGGGATGACTAACACTAACGCGCCTATCGTTGTAAAAGATAAAGTCATCACAGGTATTTCAGGCGGTGAATTTGGTGTGCGTGGTTTCTTAGCCGCTTATGATATTAAATCGGGCAAATTAGCTTGGAAAGGCTATAGCATGGGACCAGACAAAGATACCAAAATTGACCCGAAAAAAACCACTACTTGGAAAGACGGTAAAGTTCAACCCGTAGGAGAAAATTCAAGCTTAAGCACTTGGAAAGGCGACCAATGGAAAATTGGTGGCGGAACAACGTGGGGCTGGTATTCTTATGACCCTAAATCAAACCTTATCTATTACGGTTCTGGCAACCCTTCTACTTGGAATCCCGTTCAACGTCCTGGCGACAACAAATGGTCAATGTCTTTGTGGGCGCGTGATGCTGACACGGGTGCAGTAAAATGGGTTTATCAAATGACTCCTCACGATGAGTGGGATTTTGATGGTATTAACGAAACTGTATTAGTTGACCAAGAAGTCAAAGGCAAAATGCACAAAACTATCGTGCATTTTGACCGGAACGGTTTTGGTTATACTTTAGACCGTGAAACTGGTGAGTTGTTAGTGGCTGAAAAATTTGATAAATCAGTCAACTGGGCAACACAGGTTAATATGAAAACAGGTCGTCCAGAAGTTGTTTCTAAATACAGTACCGAACAAAATGGCGAAGATGTTAACTCAAAAGGTATTTGTCCAGCGGCATTAGGTTCTAAAAACCAACAACCTGTTTCATACTCACCACAAACGGGCTTGTTCTATATTTCTGGCAACCATTTGTGTATGGATTATGAACCATTCCAAGTGTCTTATACCGCAGGTCAACCTTATGTTGGTGCAACCTTAACCATGATGCCAGCAGGTGCTGACGTGATGACAGGTGAAGCCGACAAATCAACCAACTTAGGTCAATTTACTGCTTATGATGCAAAAACAGGTAAAATTGCGTGGTCTAACAAAGAACAATTCTCTGTTTGGTCTGGCTCTGTTGCAACAGCGGGTGGTGTTGTATTCTATGGCACGTTGGAAGGTTATTTAAAAGCCGTTGATGCAAAAACAGGTAAAGAATTGTACAAATTCAAAACCCCATCAGGCATTATTGGTAATATTAATACTTGGGAACACGCTGGCAAACAATATGTTGGTGTTTTATCAGGTATCGGTGGCTGGGCAGGTATTGGTATTGCAGCAGGCTTAGATGATGGTACGGATAAATCCGGTTCTGAAGGTTTAGGCGCGGTGGGTGCGTACAGAAGTTTAAGTTCTTACACCAAATTAGGTGGCACGTTTACTGTGTTTGCTTTACCTAGTAACAAATAAACCTCTCAAGTTAGTTTATATTGTGAGCCCTAGTCGAGTCATCGGCTGGGGCTTTTGCTTGTTTAGAGCTTAAAAAAGACAACTTGTTAGAAACACCACAACACTTTTTAAACAAACTATTAGAACATCACTTTGTTTTTTAAGACTTTTAAAACTTGGTATGTAAATTGCTGTTATATCTAGCATGGTATTTTTAGTTATTTCGGAGTGTATAAAAAATGAATGAATTAATCCTGTTTTTAGCTGTTGTTTTTGCCGCGTCTGTTTTCATGCCTAAAACTGTGATGGCACGCCTTTTTTCTAATCGGCAAGAAAAAGCAGACGTTTCCTCTTCTGTTGAGGTTAAACAAGGGATGGTTATTCCTGAAGACTCAATGTTGCGCCGACATTTTTTAACCCATTTGCGTAGCACAGTCGAAGTTGAACTGATGTCACAACCGATTGACCCTACTTTGCGTCATTATTATGATGCCTCTGTTGCGGCTGAAATTCAAAAACGGCTAACAAGTTCGGTCAGTGCTTAAATTTTTTTAAACCTGTTAAGTCTTAAAATCCCCTGAGCCTTTCTTTAAAAAAGGAAACTCCCTCCTTTGGTAAAGGAGGGCTGGGGTGGATTTTAAAACGTGATTGCCTGTGCAATACGCGGATTTTGTTAAATCTGCTTCATAGTAATATCTAAAGTTTGAATTCGATAGGCAATTTGCCGTGGGGTCATATTCAGCAACCGTGCGGCTTTGGCTTGTACCCAGCCACTTTGCTCCAATGCGGCAATCACCCGCTCGCGGTCATCCATATTTTCATCGTTAAAATCAACCGTAACAGGTGTTTTTTGTAACTTTTGGCTACTGGAATCAATTTCATCTTCTAAGCCTGTATTGACAATCACATCACGGTCAATAATCCCCGCACTGCTCATAATCGCCGCCCGTTCTAACCGATTTTCCAATTCTCGCACATTCCCTGGCCAATGATGTTTCATCAAAATCCGAATCGCACTGTCTTTAATTTCTAAGGCTCGCCCGCCTTGTTGCCCAGAAATTCTTTCTAACAAAAACTCAGCCAGTTCTGGAATATCCTCACTTCTATCGCGCAACGGCGGCATATAAATCGGCATCACATTCAAGCGATAATACAAATCTTCCCGAAATTCACCCTTGGTGACTTCTTTTTCCAAATTGCGATTGGTTGCGGCGATAATCCGCACATTCACTTTAATCGTTTTCGTGCCACCCACTCGTTCAAACTCGCCCTCTTGCAACACCCGCAACAATTTTGCTTGAAACGAAGCCGAAATTTCACCGATTTCATCCAAAAATAACGTGCCATTATCGGCTAATTCAAACCGTCCTTTGCGTAATGCCAATGCGCCACTAAACGCGCCCTTTTCATGTCCGAATAATTCCGATTCCAATAAACTGTCAGGCAACGCCGCGCAATTGAGTTTTAAAAAAGGCCCACTGGCACAAGCGGAGTTAAAATGAATGGCATTGGCAACCACCTCTTTACCCGTACCTGACTCACCGCGAATCAGTACGGTGGTATTCCATTTTGCCACTTGCCGAATTAATTCAAACACTTTTAGCATCGGCACAGAATGCCCAATAATATTTTCAAAGCGATAATTTTTAATCAACGCCTGTTTTAATTGGTCACGTTCACTGAGCAAATCCTGTTGTTTGCGCTCTATCCCCCGCAACATATTGACACTTTGCGCAATTAAATTGGCAATCATCTCCAAAAATCGCCCGCGCTCCCCCAAAAACAGTGCGCTATCAGGTTGTGCTGCTAAAACACCGACTAACTCGCCTTTCTCCATATAAATCGGTGAACCAATAAACGGCAATTCAGGGTCATACAAGCCTAATCGCCCCAAAAAACGCGGCTCATTAGCCACTTTTTCCACAATAATCGTGCTACCTTCATCCAAAATCGCACCAATCAACCCCTCACCTGCTTGATAACGCACAGGTTCAGACGGTCTATTCGCTCCATTACTATGCACCACACTCACAACCATGCCATCGTTTTCTGTATCACGCAGGGTAATCATGCCAGAGCGCATTCCCGAACGTTTATGCAAAATCTCCAGCACCCCTTGTAATTTAGCGGCTAATTCATAATCGCTGTTTAACACTTGGCTAATCAGATACAACGTATCCAATTCCGCTTCAACTAATTGTATTCTATCCATTATTTGTTTGCTCCCCTGCTGTTGTTGTAACGTGGAAAGCCTAATTTGAAACGACAACCCAATGTATAATCCGCATCTATTTCAATAAATCCTTGATGTTGTCCGACAATTTCTTTCGCCATCACCAGCCCCATCCCTGCCTGCTGGCTATCTTGCCGTGTGGTATAAAAAGGCTCAAACACTTTAGAGCGTTTAGCCGCTGGAATACCTGCTCCAGTGTCCGCAACACAGGCATAAACCCACTCCTCATCACAGCCTGTGGTGATTTTTAAAATCATCGGTTCTGTGGCTGCTTGTACCATTGCTTCAATCGCATTATCAACCAATTGTTTAAACAAAATCCGTAATTTATTTTCTGCCCCCAGCAGAGACGGCAATTGATTCAGCGGTTGCCATTCCACTAGGATGCTATGGGTTTGCAACTGCGTTTGGCTTAACAATAACACTTCATGCAGAATCTGATTTAAATTCAATGACATCAAGGCTGTTTGCGCAATTGTTGGAATACAATTTTGTAACGTATCTAATGCTTCCTGACCCGATTGTTGAATTTGCTGCAAAATGTGCAATAAATGCTGCTGTTGTTCATCTTGTTTGAGTTTCAAAATCTGCTCGGCGGCGTGAATTTGATTCATCGGCAACAGAATTTGGTGCATTGCCCCCAGCAAGGTTTCCCGAATACTCCGCACTTGTTCATCTTTTGCCATCATCAACTGTAAACTTTGCAGATGAATTTCCTCCAGTTGCTTGCGTTGTTTCGTAATATCGGTCAAGGTTAAAATTAAATACCGCTTATTTTCCTGACTAAAAAACGCATCCGCCAAACTGATGGTTTGAGTAAACCAACTGCCCGAACAGGAAAACCACCGCGCGGATTTCGTTTTACGTTCGACTCTAAATTCCCGCTGACTAAAGCCCTGTAATTTTTCTTGATTGTACTGCCATTGCTCTGCCATTTCCTCGCGCAATAACTGCAAAAAATACAGAGCAGGTTCTTTTTGGTCTAAATCACTCACCAAGGCTTTATACAGATGATTATCTAACACCACTTGGTCAAGCTCATCCAACACCACCAAGGCCACGGGCAATAAATTGGTCACCGACTCAATCAGCAATTTTTGATTTTTCAGCGTTTGTTCGGTTTGATACTGCTCAGTATTATCGCGGTGCATCCCAATGTAATGCGTAATTTTACCCTCTTCATCCAACATCGGCGCAATGGTTAAATCGGCTAAATAGCGTCGTCCTGATTTATGCCGATTCAGCAGTTGTCCTTGCCAAATTTTTTTGTGACTAATCGTGCGCCACAGGTCGTGATAAACCTGCCGAGGCGTTGATTTATCCGATAACAGCGATTCGTTTTTATGCAAAATATCAATCGGTTGATAGCCTGTTATCCGCGAAAACTCAGCATTCACAAACAAAATATTGGCTTTTTTATCGGTAATCGAAATCGCAATTGGGGCTTGCGCCACGGTTTCAATAAACAATTCGTAAGGCAGCTGTTGAGCCGTTTTGAGCAACCTGTGGGTAACCTTATCCAACGGGGTTTCAGTCTCAAGATAGTTTTCTAAGGAAGGTAAATTATGTTTATCCATGATCTTTAGCCAAATGGAAAGGATTATTAAAATTAAACAGCAATATTAATGCCAGAATCTCAAAGCTCGCCCGCATTGCTTTAACGCTGTCTTAGGGAAAGTGACAAAGTTATGTCAGGTTTACGACAAAGTTCAGGTTAGCGAATCTATAAATTAGCAGCTTTGCGACAACGATTATTTCACTATCACATGATAAAAATTCAAACAGACACGCTTTTTACGCATGGCATACATTCTGCTTATCCTTTTTAGAAAAACCAGCGAGAAAAGCGATGAGTGACTATTTATTACTATTGTTAGGCACAGCCTTAGTCAATAACGTGGTGTTAGTTAAATTTTTAGGGCTATGTCCTTTTATGGGCGTTTCCAACAAATTGGACAGCGCGTTAGGGATGGGCTTGGCAACCACTTTCGTTTTGACCTTAGCTGCCGTAGCAAGCTGGCTGTTGGAACATTTACTGCTCGCGCCTTTGCATATCGAATTTTTACGCATTTTAGCGTTCATCTTAGTGATTGCTGCGGTGGTGCAGTTTACTGAATTGGTGATGCGCAAAACCAGCCCCGTGCTGTATCAAATTTTAGGGGTCTTTTTACCGTTAATTACCACCAATTGCGCGGTATTAGGGGTAGCTCTGCTAAACGTACAGCAACAGCATAGTTTTATGCAAAGTCTGTTGTTTGGATTTGGGTCAGCGGTCGGGTTTACCTTGGTGATGGTGATTTTTGCAGGTTTGCGCGAAAGACTGACCTTAATGGCAGTACCGCGTCTATTTGCAGGCTCACCGATTGCGTTTATTACGGCAGGTATTTTATCACTGGCGTTTATGGGATTTGCGGGACTTTCTAAATAAGGACAGGAGAGAAACATGATTGTGTTATCCGCTATCGTTAGTTTAACGCTACTTGGGCTGA
>JAIFMS010000188.1 GCA_020048335.1 Methylococcaceae bacterium
AAAAGAAGAATATCAAAAAATAAAAGGATTATCTTTAAAAATAAAATCAATTATTGAAAAAGCCTCTGAGAAACTAGGAGCAATTAATGTAACTGAAGAAGATAGAGAAACAATAATTCATAATTATTATTCAAGTTTTCCTATGGACTTTTACTCTAAAGCAGAAGAGGCGGTAGTTAATTACTACTTAAACTCTGGTTACAAAGTAGATGTTAGCAATATAGGTCGAGATGTTGATGTAGATTTCATTGCAGAAAAAGACGGTGTTAAGATTGGAGTTGAAGTAAAAATTACTAGACATTCTATGGGGTTTCATCATGGATTAATTCAAAGATTGCAAAAGGCTTTAGAAAGAGAAGATTTATTAAAAGTCCATCTTGTCTTTGCATTAAAAGAAAGTGGTTCTTATAGAAAATATCCATCTCACATTATTCAAGCATTAAGTTCTCAAAATATAGAGATTTATTTTGGAATAGTGAATGATGATGGAGTTTTTATACCAGGTACAGAGATGGAATAAGCGTAACCCAATATAACCACTGCCTTAAAAACTTATCTTTCTTAACCTGTTTTTTGCCATGTTCAAAACCACCGAATACTTCAAGTTTATGAAACAACGCCCAGACCGTGCGCACATAAAAGACGAATGGATTGAACAAGCCATTAACAACTCCATTCATCAAGAAATCCAAACCGATAACCGCATTAGACGCTGGGCAAAAATTGCAGAAAATGAAAACCGTTATTTACGCATTGTTTTACTCGAAGACGGCGAAACCGTCCACAATGCTTTTTTTGACCGCCGCTTTAAGGAGTAACCACCATGAAAATAAAATACTTTCCCGAAACTGATACACTGTATTTTCAATTCAATGATAACGAAATTGTTGAAACGCAAGAATTAAATGAAAATACTTTTCTTGATTTAGATGCAAATGGTAATTTAGTTGCCATTACATTGGAACATGCAAAAAAATCAGCCTCTATTTCTGAATTTTCATATCAGCAAATGGCAATGGCGGCCTGAAAAACTTATCTTTCTTAACCTAAAGAGAAAACACCATGTTAGATATAGAATTCCCCCCTGCTAAGGAATCTGAAAAAATGCCATCATTAAATCACAGCTACATTTGCAGCCAAATCCTGCGCCAGCTTTTTACCTATTCACATATTGAAGTTTTAACCGAATTAACATTAGATATTGACAATGGATTAACACCGGATATTTGTATTTATTCCAGCGATATGATTAATCCTGATTTTTTGCATGATATTCACAAATTTCCACGAATGCCGTTTTTAGCCATTGAAGTTATTTCTGCCAGTCAAAATATTCAAACCTTACTGGAGAAAGCTCAAAAAATGATTGATTCAGGAATTAAAATTGTTTGGACAATAGAGCCTTATACGTTAACTATTTTTGAAACAACAGCGCAAGGAACGCAACGTTTTTATAACGCTGAAGTGGAATCTGAAGGTGTTAAAGTGAATTTTAAAAGCATATTTTCCAAATAACACGGATATAACCACCGCTTTAACCACAACAAATAAAAACATGAACTACGTTTTAACCGAACACGCTAAAGAAAGCCTGCAAAGACGTAGCAATATTCAACTACGCTGGTTAAAACAAGCAATAACAACACCGCATCGGATTGAAAAAGATGTAGATGACTCCGAATTAACCCACTATCTGCTAAAAATTGAAGACTTTGAAGGTCGCGTTTTGCGCGTGATTGTCAATCAAACCGTTGACCCCATGCGCGTAATTACGGCGTTTTTTGACCGCAACATGAGAAATAAATTATGAAACTCAGCATTGATGAAACCGCAGACGCACTGTATTTACAGTTAATTAATAAAGACGTATTGGAATCAGAAGAAATCGTACCTGGTATCGTGGTGGATTATGACGAAAACGGTGAAATTATTGGTGTGGAAGTATTGCATTTAACAAAACGTTTAAATCCGGTTGATTTACTTGATTTTCAATTCCAAGCTAATCGACAAAAAACAGCAACTCGTGCTGCTTTGCCTTGCTAATTTTGTAAAAAATAAAAATGCCCCTTGCCCTTAATATTTTAACAAAACAGATGTAGACTAATTATGACAGTGAATAAAAAATTCAAATCTTTTTCTGATGTCTTGCTATATTACGACATTCATTATATTCAAGAAGACTTTGATTTGATTAAAACCGCTCAAATAACTGAGGCGGTTAAAGATGAAATTTTATTTACATTAAACGAAGTCCCTTATAAAGTGTCAGAAGCCGCTATTTGTGAAAACCTGATTTATCCGCTTTTAAAAGAAGCCTGGAAAATGTATCGGGATATTTTTTCAATTTGGAGTCATCAATCCTTAGAAGATGAAGAGGGTTTTTTAAGAATTCCTGATTATTTAATTTCTAAACGCTCCGAATTGGGAAAAATTATTTTTGATTTTCCTTTATTAGCTGTAATTGAAGCCAAAAAAGATAATTTTTCATCCGGTTGGACACAATGCTGTTTGGATATGATAAAAATTCGACAAATCAATCATAACGAAAATATGGCTATTTATGGACTGGTGACAAATGGCGAAATATGGGAAATTGCAAAACTGGAACAACAACGCTTTATTTTATATAAAAAACGTTTTTATATTGAAGAATTAGAACTGTTATTTAATGCACTAATCTCAGTTTTGGAATTATGTAAACTGCAATTAATTGAATTAAACTTAGTTAAATAAATTCGTCTTTTGCTACCAGAAAATAAAAATGCACCTTGCCTTTAATATCCCTGACAATAAAACCCAAGAGAAACAACCATGATAACCAAAGAAGAATTAAAACAAGAAATCGAACAATTGGACGATAACTATTTAGACTTGGTATTTCGGCTATTACAACAATTTCCTCATCAAAAAAAATCACAACCCGATTTATTAGCTAATTCACGTTCTATTCATTATCCTGAAACAGAAACGCAAGACGGACTCGCTTTTACGGATATTGAAGATACCGTCGCCTTTAGCAAACAATTAAGAACTAACGCTTGGCAAAGAAACCATCATGCCTGATTATTTGCTTGTGGATACTTGCGTTATTATTGACTACATTAATAAACGCAATACTACGCTAAACGATTTACTCGATAATGGCGAAGTTCTATTTATCAATTCGGTGATTGAAATGGAATTATTGCAAGGAGCGCGAAATAAAATAGAATTAGCCGTGATTAAGAAAAAACTGCAATCGTTTCGTTTGCTGAATCTACAACAACCGATTTTCGATTTAGCAACTAGCTATGTCCGCACTTATTGTTTATCACATAATTTAGCTTTGCCGGATGCCGTGATTGGAGCAACTGCTATCTTTTATCAAGTGCCGTTATTAACCTACAATAAAAAAGATTTTAAGTTTTTACCTGAAATTCAATTGGCTTAAATAAAATCTTTTCAAATAATCAACTTTTTTAAACCTTTCATAAAAAACACCATGCAAGAAATTTACAATCCAGCCACCATCGAACAAGACGCACAACAACACTGGGAAACCTCCGGCGTATTTCACGCAGTCGAAAATCTGACACAAGAAAAATTCTACTGTTTAGCCATGTTCCCCTATCCGAGCGGCAAACTCCACATGGGGCATGTGCGCAATTACACCATCGGCGACGTGATTAGCCGTTACCAACGCATGTTGGGCAAAAACGTGATGCAGCCGATGGGCTGGGATGCGTTTGGTTTACCCGCTGAAAATGCCGCGATGAAACACGGCGTACATCCTGCCAAATGGACGTATGAAAATATTGACTATATGCGCACCCAATTGAAAAGCTTAGGGTTTGCTTATGATTGGTCACGCGAGTTCGCCACTTGCGACCCCGATTATTACCGCTGGGAGCAATGGTTTTTCTTAAAACTTTTGAAAAAAGGTTTGGTTTACAAAAAAACCGCGCCCGTCAATTGGTGTCCGCACGATGCCACCGTATTGGCAAATGAGCAGGTCATTGAAGGCTGTTGCTGGCGGTGCGATACACCAGTGGAGCGCAAAGAAATTTCACAATGGTTTTTAAAAATCACTGCCTATGCGGATGAATTGCTGAAAGATTTGGACACGTTGGACGGTTGGCCTGAGCAAGTGAAAACCATGCAAGCTAATTGGATTGGGCGTTCCGAAGGCGTGGAAATGGATTTTATTGTCGCGGACAGTGGCGAACCGTTGCGCGTTTACACCACCCGCCCAGATACTTTGATGGGCGTGACGTATGTGGCGGTGGCGGCGGAGCATCCCTTAGCAAAACGTGCGGCAGAAAATAATGCCGATATTCAAGCGTTTATTGATGACTGCAAAAAAATGGAAACGTCCGAAGCGGCAATGGAAACGATGGAAAAACGCGGCATTGCGTCCGGTTTAACCGCGATTCACCCAATTACAGGCGAACAAGTTCCGGTCTGGATTGCAAACTTCGTGTTAATGGGCTACGGCACAGGCGCGGTGATGGCAGTTCCGGCGCATGACCAACGCGATTATGAATTTGCACAAAAATACGGTATTGCGATTAAAGCAGTGATTGGCGCGGCAAATGGCGAAGATGACAGCATCGAAAGCCAAGCGTTTACTACCAAAGGTGTATTAAAAAATTCCGCTGAATTTGACGGTTTAACCTCGCAACAAGCGTTTGTGGCGATTGCAGAAAAATTAGAAAGTCAAAACAAAGGCTTACGCAAAACTAATTTTCGGTTGCGAGATTGGGGCGTGTCGCGGCAACGGTATTGGGGCGCACCGATTCCGGTAATTTATTGTGACGATTGCGGCACGGTTGCTGTGCCTGATGAGCAATTGCCTGTCACATTACCAGAAGATGTGGTTCTCGACGGTTCGCAATCTCCCCTCGCAGCGCATCCAACTTTTCCACATACCACTTGCCCGCAATGTGGCAAAGCAGCGAAACGTGAAACCGATACTTTCGATACCTTTATGGAATCATCGTGGTATTTCGCCCGTTTCGCCTCGCCCAAAGCTGACCAAATGTTGGCTGAAAGCGCGAATCATTGGCTACCCGTTGACCAATATATTGGTGGGATTGAACACGCGATTTTGCATTTACTCTATGCGCGTTTTTTCCATAAATTGCTGCGTGATGAAGGCTTGGTGACAAGTGATGAGCCGTTTAAAAATCTGCTCACACAAGGGATGGTCGTTGCTGAAACGTTTTATCAAGTGGATGAACACGGGCATAAACATTATTTCAATTTGACGGAATTGGAGATTGAACGCGATGCGAAAGGCAAAATCAGCGCGGCAAAATTGGCGACTGACGGCTCGCCAGTGACGATTGGCGCGATGGAAAAAATGTCGAAATCGAAAAATAACGGCGTTGATCCGCAAGTGTTGATTGATAAATATGGCGCGGATACCGTGCGTTTGTACACCATGTTCACTTCACCACCAGAGCAATCGCTGGAATGGAATGATGCGGGTGTGGAAGGGGCGCAGCGGTTCTTGAAACGGTTGTGGCGACAAGCGCATTTGCATGTCAGTGAAGGCGTGGTGAATGTTTTGAGTTTGGATAAATCCGCTTTAACTGACGGGCAAAAAGCGATTCGTCGCCAGTTACATCAAACGTTGGCAAAAGTCGGTGATGATTTGAATCGCCGCCATACGTTTAATACTGCGATTGCAGCGAATATGGAATTGCTGAATAGTTTGAGCAAATTTGAGGATAACAGCGAGAACGGTAAAGCGATTCGGCAAGAAATTTTGGAAGGGATTGTGTTGATGTTGTCGCCGATTGTGCCGCATATTGCCAGACAATTATGGTTTGATTTAGGTCATAGCACCGACATCGTGCATGAATTGTGGGCAACGGTGGACGAATCGGCATTGCAACAGGATTCTGTACAAATGATGATTCAGGTGAATGGTAAATTGCGCGGTAAAATCGAAGTAGCGTTGAATGCAACTAAAGAAAGCATTGAAGCGCAAGCGTTGGCTCAAGAAGAAATTAAACGGGTGATTGCAGAAAGTCCGATTAAAAAAATTATTGTGGTGCCGAATAAGTTAGTCAGTATTGTGATTTAACTTTAAACAAAAAACCTGCCGAAATTTTTAAATTTGGCAGGTTTTTAAGGAAACGTTCAAAATAAATGAAATTGATTTTTGATGACAATAAAAATGCCATTAATATCGAGAAACACAGTGTTTCTTTAGCGGATGCTGAAAAAATAAAATGGGAAACATTATTAGCGATTGAAGATAAACGGTATGATTATGGTGAAATACGCATCATTGGTTATGCGCTGATTGAAACACGATTATATTGTGTCGTTTTTACCGATAGAGAGAATGAGCGGCGGATTATTAGTTTGCGAAAAGCCAATAGCAGAGAGGTCAAAAATTATGTTAATTACAGCTAAATCAGGGCGATTAATTGAATTGCCGAATAATGAAGAAGACGATTTAATTAATGCCAGAATTGCAGCCGATTCAGATACTTACGAATTATCGGAAGCTGAGTTTTTGCAATTGAAACCGTTTAAAAATTCATTTAATCGTGATAAACAAGTACCGGTGTTTTTGTCGCAAGAAATTGTGGAGCGGTTTCAGGCAACGGGTTTGGATTGGCAAATACGGATTGATAATGCGTTAAGAGAATGGATGAAAGAGCATCCGGTGTAGTTATTGTGTCGAATAAGTTGCTCAGTATTGTGATTTAACTTTCAACAAAAAACTGCCGGATTTATTAATTTGGCAGGTTCATGGAACTTACTTTTTTAAACGACTGTTGAGATTGAAAATTTAGCTAATTAAGGATTTGGATGATGAATAGTGCTTTGATGAAACTTAAAAATATGAATAGGCTTGGAATAGTTTTTTGTTCAATTTACGCTTTAATAATTATTATATGTTTTACAGTTTCTTTTTTAGCAGATGATTTCAAAGGGCAGTTTGTTTTTTTACAATTACCTATTGCACTTCAGTCGGCTTTTATTGTTGCACTTGGTTTTGCACCGATACTACAAAATCTTTCGTGGGTTAGTGCTTATGTTATTTTAGGCTTACCCACTTTTTTAATTTTATATTTTATTGGAAAAATAATGGACTAAAGGGAGCTCTGCAAATATAGCAAGCTTAACTCAAACAAATATAAAAAATCAATAAATTTCAATAGGTTCTAAATTATATTGAAAGTTCTATAGTTCTAATAGAATGAAATAAAATCCAAGAAAAAACATCACCCCGCCGCCACCTTTCTTTGTGTTCCGCTCGTCTAAAACACAGGCGGCGGGTTTTTAACATTAACAGGAAATTACGATGCAAGCCTATTATGAAACCTATGCTGTGATGCCAACTAATCATTGGCTCAATATTAAATTACCCGAAA
>JAIFMS010000033.1 GCA_020048335.1 Methylococcaceae bacterium
TACAGAATTTTGAATTAACACCAATTTATTTTATTGGCATTTTAGACTTCTCATTAGCCAGTTTTTCTGATGCTAATTATCTGCATTTTGGGCAAATTGTGGATATTAATGCGCACACGGTGATGTTTAAAAAATTAAATTTTATTTATATCGAAATGGCGAAATTCAAAAAACAGGAATCGGAATTAGCCAATCATTTAGAATGGTGGCTGTATTTCTTCCGCGAATTAGTCACGTTTGATGAAATTCCGAATGAATTTCACGGCGACATTATTGAAGGCGCGTTTGAATTAGCCAAACTGGCGAATATGAGTTACGAAGACCGCCATGCTTACGAATTGAGCTTGAAATATTATCGGGATTTTATTAATGTGTTGGATAATAAATTCAACGAAGGTATGGAAAAAGGCATTGAACAAACGGCATTGAAAATGTTACTTAAAAATACCCCGTTTGATTTTATTACAGAAGTCACTGGCTTAACCGAAGTAGAAATTAAGCGGTTGTCGTTAGGACAAACACATCATTAAGCCATTGTTTTTTATTTTGATTTAACTATCGGATTGTTATTCCGATAAGTAATCGAGCATAAGTTTTACAGAATTTTGAACTGCTTGCTCTCCAAAATATCCTAAAACTTTTATTCAACTATTTAACCGCCTTACAAAACTGCCACCCTTTAGGAAACTTAAGGGCGGTTTTTTTATGTGGTACACTTTTACCAAAAATTGAAACCAAGGAGATAAAAAATGACCGCTATTACGTTAAATGACTCAATCATCACCTTGGGAGGTATTTTTTGAAATGTTTGGGCAATACTTTGATTCTTTTCCAAGTGTTGCACTTATGACTTGAATTTGGCATTTATCTTTTTAACTTAACTTTTATGAGCATTATGAATAAACCTAAAAAAGTTGCAATTCTTACAGCCGGCGGACTTGCGCCTTGTCTTAACTCTGCCATCGGTAGTTTAATTGAGCGTTATACTGAAATCGACCCTAGCATTGAAATTATCTGCTATCGCAGTGGTTACAAAGGCTTATTATTAGGCGATTTTTATACCGTAACGCCTGAAGCACGCGCGAATGCGGGGTTATTGCAAAAATTCGGCGGTTCAAGCATTGGCAATAGCCGTGTGAAATTGACCAATATCAAAGATTGTATTAAACGTGGTTTGGTGATGGAAGGTGAAGACCCGCAAAAAGTGGCGGCTGACCAATTGATTAAAGATGGTGTCGATATTTTACATACCATTGGTGGCGATGATACGAATACAGCAGCGGCGGATTTAGCGGCATTTTTAGCTGAAAATGATTACGGATTAACCGTGATTGGTTTACCCAAAACGGTTGATAATGATGTGTTTCCGATTAAACAATCACTGGGGGCGTGGACAGCCGCTGAACAAGGCGCGTTATATTTTAAAAATGTTGTTGATGAAAATAACGCCAATCCCAGGATGCTGATTGTGCATGAAGTGATGGGACGCAGTTGTGGTTGGTTGACTGCTGCAACCGCGCAAGCTTATCGGCAATTATTAGACCAGTCGGGTTGGTTGCCTGATTTAGGGTTAAATCGCATTGCTTTTGAAGTGCATGGTGTGTTTGTGCCTGAAATGGCAATTGATTTGGACGCGGAAGCAAAACGCTTACGCACGCTGATGGATCAAGTTGATTGCGTGAATATTTTTGTTTCAGAAGGTGCGGGTGTTGAGGCAATTGTGGCAGAAATGCAGGCAAAAGGGCAAGAAGTGCCTCGCGATGCGTTTGGTCACGTTAAATTGGATGCGGTCAATCCTGGAAAATGGTTTGGTGAGCAATTTGCCCAAATGATAGGAGCAGAAAAAACTTTAGTGCAGAAATCAGGTTATTTTGCCCGAGCAGCGGCAGCCAATATGGACGATATGCGCTTGATTAAATCGTGTGCTGATTTAGCGGTGGAATGCGCGTTTAAACGTGAATCCGGTGTTATCGGTCACGATGAAGATAATAATAACATCTTACGCGCCATTGAATTTCCACGGATTAAAGGCGGCAAACCTTTTAATATTGATGAACCTTGGTTTAATCAATTGTTAAGTGAAATTGGACAAACCAAAGGCGAAAAAGTAGAAACCTCCCATTAAGTTTTTTGCTTAAATAGAAAAAATCAAATCCTCCTCGGTCTTTTTTGTAAAGAAAACGGGGAGGATTTGTAATCCTTTAAAGGCAAGGTAACAGTAAAGAATCGTTAATGGCAACAAACTTGTCTGTTGCGTTAATTAACGCAGGCGCGGTTAAGGCTGGAACGCCATACACTTCGGTGGTGACAGGATAACAACGGCGTATTTTTTGCAGTAACAAATCAAAATCACCATCCCCTGAAGCTAACAGCACCACATCCGCTTGCGGCGCGTATTCCATTACATCAAGCGTAATCCCCACATCCCAATCGCCTTTTGCCGTGCCGTCACTGCGTTGAATATACGGTTTTAATTTAATTTCAAACCCGATAGTACGCAAAATTTGCTGAAAGCCCTGTTGCTTGGCATCTTTTTTATCAATCGCATAGGCAAAAGCCCCAATCACCTCGCGGTTGGCGGTGGCTTGTTGCCAAAACGCATGATAATTAAAATGGCGTTGATAACTTTGCCGACAGGTATAGTAAATATTCTGCACATCCACAAACAAAGCGATTTTTTTCATTCCACAAAAGAACAACAATAATCGGTGGGTGTTTTAACTTTCATGGTAAACGCAGAATTGGCAGGCACATCAAAGGCTTGTCCTGCTAGAATCGATTGCCATTGCGACTCGGGTAATAACACCTCTAATTCACCTGCTAAAATTTCCATAATCTCAGCGGCGGCGGTATTGAAGGTGTATTCACCTGGCAACATAAAGCCTAAGGTTTTTTTGCTGCCATCGGCAAAACAAAGCGTGCGGCTGCTGACGTTTCCGTCAAAATAAATATTGGCTTTTTTGACGATGGAAACATTTTCAAAGGTTGACATTTTTTGCTCTCATGGATAAAAAAAACCGCAATCATAGCAGATTAGCCTTGCTTTTGTAGAAAACAGCGAACGGTTTTTTAGCCTCGTTGAAATAAGTAATAGCCCACTTCCCCTGCGGTTTTATGTTTTAACGGCTGCCAATTTTGCGGTATTCCTTCTAAAACTAAGGTAAATTCAACTTCCACATAAATTTTTGCCTGCGCGGCTAACCAGCCTTTATCTTCGAGCCATTGGCAGGTTGGCACGGCTAAGTTTTTCGCAAACGGCGGGTCAATAAACACCACATTAAACGGCTCTGTATCGGTCTGCCCTAAAAAACGCAATACCTCATTCTGCACAATTTTAACCTGCGACTGTGCGCCAAGATTAACTGTATTTTCATGCAGTTGCCGACAGACTTGAAGATTTTCTTCAACTTGCCAGACACATTTTGCCCCGCGTGAAATTGCTTCAAACCCCAACGCGCCACTGCCCGCATATAAATCAAGGCAGCGACTGTTAATAATGTTATCTTGCAGCCAATTAAATAAGGTTTCACGCACTCGCGCAGGCGTAGGTCGCAAGCCAACACTGTCGGTAAAATGAATCTGCCGACTACGCCATTGCCCTGCGATAATTCTGACGTTATTCTTCACTTTTGATTCACCTTGCCACCGACTAGGATGGTTTGAAATAAGGACGGCTGAATTTTCCGTTTAAAAGCGTCTTTAATTTGCGCCACTGTCATCGCCTCGACACGTTGTGGAAAAGACTGCAAATAATCCAGCGGTAAATCATAAAACCCTATCATATTGACATACGCGGCTAATTTACTGTTGGTGTCAAACCGTAACACAAAACCGCCGGTGATGTTTTTCTTTGCCGCTAGCAATTCAGCTTCCGTCACGCCGTTGTTCAAAAAATGGTTCACCGTTTCATTGACCACCGCCAGTGCTTGCTCACTTTGCTCATTTTTGGTTTGCAAGGTGATAGCAAATGCCCCTGCTTGACTCATCGGCGATAGATAACTTGACGCGCTGTAGGCAAGCCCACGTTTCTCGCGCACTTCGTTAAATAATTGCGACACCAAACTTGCCCCGCCCAAAATGTGATTGCCCACATACAGCGCGACATAATCCTCATCTTTGCGGGTAACGGTGGGTAATCCCATTAAAATATGGGTTTGACTGGATGGAAAAGGTAGCATTTGCGTTGCCGCTTTGCTGGGCAAAGTGACAGCGGGTAAAGGAGCAGGTTTTGTACCCACAGGTAAATCATGCAGTAATTTTTCGGCAATTTGCTGGGCTTGGGATTTATCCACATTCCCGACAATCACCACCATCGCGTTACTCGCCACATAATAGCGTTGATAAAAGTGTTTTAAATCACCGCGCGTTAAGGGACTGACACTGGTAACATCCCCTTCAGTCGGATAGGCATAGGGATGTTTGCCATACAAGGCTTTATAAAAATTCAGCCGCGCCAAAGAGGAAGGCGATTCCTCCCGTTGTTTTAATGCCGCCAGAGTTTGATTTTTTTGTAATTGAAAGTCCGCTTCCGCAAAATGCGGTTTTGCCAATACCACTTGCAAGGTTTCTAAGGCAGGATTTAATAACGCGGGGTCGGTTAAACTGCGCAATGAAACTGTGGTGGAATCGGTACTCACGCTAATTCCAAATTTTGCCCCGACATTATCAAACCGTTGTGCTACTTGGTCAGCATTCCACGAACCTGCACCGCTATCTAACACATCGGAGGTTAATGCCGCAATTCCATACTGTGAACCATCCCGCGCACTGCCCGCATCAAAAGTGACTTGAATATCGACCAAAGGTAAATCTTGACTCTGCACATAAAGCACTTTCGCCCCTTGTTGCGTAAGCCACTGGTCAATTTTTACCGCCGCTGTGCTGGTTTGGCTAACGATAAACAAAGCTAAAAACAAAAACTTAGTTCGCATGACGACCTCCTGTGAGCGTACTGGGTTTGGATTGTGTGGTCATGGGTTGCGGCTCAAGATAACCGACATTCAAATGGTCTTCGATTAAATACTGCCGCGCTACAGCCCGTACTTGTTCAGCGGTGACTTGATTAACCTTTGCCACATACTCATCGCTTTTTTGCCACCCTAAACCGACTGTTTCAAACACGCCCAATAACATACCTTGATAAAAACTAGAATCTTTTTGATAGACGGTATTTGCCAGCACCTGGGCTTTCACACGTTGCAATTCTTCAGGGCTGATTAATTCTGTCTGCAAGGCTTTGACTTCGGCTAACAACGCTTTTTCTAAATCAAACACGGTTTTGCTCTGCGCAGGTATTCCTTCAAAACTAAATAAATCGGACAATCGCGCTTGTAAATTGTATTGGGCAGTAATCGAACTGGCAATTTGTTTGCCGCGTACTAAATGGCTATTTAAACGTGCGCCGTTGCCACCATCTAACACCCCTGATAATACTTCCAGCGCGTAAGCATCATTGCTGTGTGCAGGGTCAATTGAATTTAAAGACGGGACTTTGTAGCCTAAAATCAGATATGGCAGTTTTGCTGGCAATTTCACCGTCATTTTACGCAAACCCCGTTGCTCTAATTCAAGTTGGGGTTTTAATGGTTTAATTTCACTGGGTTTTAGTGGGGCAAAATAACGCTCGGCTAACGCAAAGGTTTCTTGCGCATCAACATCGCCGACCACCACCAAAGTGGCATTATTCGGGGCATACCAGCGTTGATACCAAGCTTGCAAATCCTCTACTTTATAAGCGGCAATATCAACCGGCCAACCAATCACAGGATTTTTATAGCCACTATTGCTAAACACCATTGCCCGAAACTGCTCTTCCATTTTGGCGCGCGGTTGGTCATCGGTGCGCATTCTGCGTTCTTCTGTGACTACTTCTAATTCTTTTTTTAATTCCGCCTCCAGCAGATGCAAATAACGCATTCTATCGGCTTCCAATTTAAAACTGATTTCTAAACGCGATTTTTCTAAAGTTTGAAAATAAGCGGTGTAATCAGCGGAAGTAAAGGCATTTTCACTCCCGCCATTTTCAGCAATAATGCGCGAAAACTCGCCCATAGGATAATTGTCCGTTCCCTTAAACATCATGTGTTCCAACATATGGGAAATGCCAGTAATGCCATTGGGTTCATAACTGCTGCCCACTTTGTACCACACTTGCGACACCACCACAGGTGAGCGATGATCTTCTTTTATTAGAATTTTCAAGCCATTGGGTAATATTTTTTCTTGCACGTTAAGTGGCTCACTGTGCGCTAAAAAGGGCTGGCACAGTAATAAGCCGAGTAATAATTTGCTAATCATGGGTTCCTCAGGGATGATAGGATAGCCTTAATAACTATTTCAATAATCAATTGTTCACGGTATCCTATTCTATACAATAATCAAAAAGATGGAATGACTTATAACCGTGATAACAACTGCCCCCCTAATTCCTGCTTGGAAAAACTATCTTGGCTTATGCAAGTTAAGAGTAGTTTCGTTACTGATTTTTTCTGCTATTGTTGGAATGTTGCTTGCTGTACCTGATTTCCCCCCGTTGGATTTAATTGTCTATGCAACGCTGGGCATTGGATTGGCCTCCTCCTCAGCTGCTGCGATAAATCAATGTATCGAGTACAAATCGGATGTCAACATGGACAGAACTAAAAATCGTCCCTTAGCCGATGGCAGAATAACCATTAAACAAGCCATTAGTTTTGCGTTGCTGTTAATGGTGCTATCCATGCTGGTGTTGATTTTTCTTGTCAATACCTTAACGGCGATTTTAACCCTAATTTCGCTGATTGGTTATGCCATTATTTACACCGCCTATTTAAAACGAATGACTCCGCAAAATATCGTGATAGGGGGGATTGCAGGTGCTGCGCCGCCAGTGTTGGGTTGGTGTGCCATGACAGGGCAAGTTCATCCTTATGCGTTGTTATTATCGCTGATTATTTTCGTTTGGACTCCGCCGCATTTTTGGCCGTTAGCCATCGCAAAACGAGAAGAATACAAATTAGCCGATATTCCGATGCTGCCTGTCACACATGGGGTTGAGTTTACTCGCCTGCACATTCTGCTCTACAGCATTTTATTATTTTTAGTTACCTTATTGCCGTATTTAACAGGGATGAGTGGCTTAGTTTACTTAATCACCGCCTTGTTATTAGGCGGCGGCTTTATCTATTTTGCCTTGCTAATGATGAAAAACAAAGATGATAAAACCGCCATGAAAACCTTTGGTTTTTCAATTGCTTATTTAATGGTTTTGTTTACCGCGCTGTTGATTGACCATTATTTTCCCACCATGATTTTAAAACTTTAAAAAAACAGCCTAA
>JAIFMS010000036.1 GCA_020048335.1 Methylococcaceae bacterium
TAACACCATCAAAAGCAGTAGCATCTAAATAGCTTCTATTGGTAATAAAAGCAATAATACCTTTTTCCGTATTTATCCTATCAGAAGCCCATCTGAAAAACTTTAAATACATATCATAAACTTGGTTTTTATTTTGAGCAGTACCATATTCAGCATACGTTTCTTTAATTCTGTCATCAATTGCTTTATAAGGACGGTTAGCGTTTTGCTGATTATAATTTTCCTGCTTTGCGTTATACGGTGGATTACCTAGAATTACCGATATTTTATGGCTATTTTGTTCTTTAATCCGCTGCGTATTTTCTAACGTTATACCAAACAAATCCGTGTTAGTTCCTTTTAACTCAAATCCTGTATTATCTAACGTATCTACCCAACAAATATGATTAAAATTCACATACTCTTTCATTTTTTGTTGATAAGTATATTCAATATTAAGATTTGCAATATAGTAAGGCAATAAACTTAATTCATTGGCAAAAATATCATTTTTATATTTATCTGCTAAATGAAGCGGACTTAAATACTCTATTAATTCACAAATATAAGTGCCTGTACCTGTGCAGGGGTCTAAAATTTTAATGTCTTTTGAATTGAGGGATTTTTTAAAATGTTCGCCAAGTAAATATTCAACGCTTTCAATTTGAAACTTTACAATTTCATGCGGGGTATAAACAATGCCTAATTTGTCTGCGGCTTTTGGATTGTAAGCTTTATAAAAGTTTTCATAAATAATTTTTAAAAACCGTTGTTTATCGTGGTGGTCTGGAATATTAGCGGCTCTGGATTTAATTAACGCATAGTAATGTTGAATACCAGAAAGTGTATTATGTTTAGTTGTGCCATTAAAAAAAGTTGATTCAACTTTGTAAAGCTCTTTAGCGATGTTATTATCACGAAAAAATTGCGCGTCACTAAAAATGCTAACAAATATTTCTTCGGTTAAAATATGCTGTAATAACATTTCATTAATATCAATGATTTTAATATCAGGGTTAATACTCGCTTTACAAATCGTCAAAAAGTCTTGCCGCGATTGTATAAAATCAGGATTGATATTTTCTTGTAAAACAATCATATCACGCAAAGCAGTTAGAATAGTAGGCAAATCCTTCTTAAACGCATTAATAGCTTCATTAAATTCTGTGAATTCTTTGCTTTCATAATTGACAAACTGTGATAATAGCTTGTCTAATTCATGTACATCCTCAATGGAGACTTTTGATAATAGCTTGTTATCTTGATATAAAACTGTGGTTTTATTATCCTGAAATAACGTATTGTTTAATGGATAACCTGCATTTATTTTTAAATCAATCTCTTTATCTAAATCAACATTCGCTTTACTTTCCCAATAACCACAATCAAGATTTAAAATGTTTTTAACAATACCGTCAGGGCGAATGGCATTGCCTTTTTTATTTTTTATATTGATTTCACTAACCACCAATAAATTACGTTTTTCGCAATAGTGATTTAACAGTTTTTTAAATTCGTCTTTGATTGCTTGCTCGTGCGTTTGCCTACTGTGTAAGTATATTTTATGAATAGCATTGTGGTATTGGTGAATCGCTTGAATGGACATAAATAGTTGTAAGTAGCTTTATAGCAGGCATTCCCAAGCCAGAGCTTGGGAACGAGTCATCTTTGGAGTACAAACTTAAGTTTGTACTCCTTTGATAATTTTAGAAAAACAACCATCCAACGGTGAAGAAGCAGAAGTAAAGTTGTCATGGTTTTTCTCCGTTAAATTAAAAAAGCCTGTTGTTTAATTAATCCCACGGATTGATTATTTCGACACCCATCGGTTTAAAATCTTTCACATTGCGCGTCACAACTGCCATACTATGAACCAATGCGGTTGCTGCAATTAAAGCATCACGTTCTGCTCGTGGGTCTGGAACATGAAGTTTCCCACAACATAAAGCGATTTTTGCATCAACCGCTAAAATGCGCCCTTCAAAAGTCGGTAAAACATGATGTGATAGCCAATTTCGTAACACAATGGCTTGCGCTTTATCACGGCATTCAATTAATCCGATACCCATTTCTAATTCTAAAAGCGTTATTGCAGACAAAAATAACTCACGGGGTGCAATCTTTTCTATCCATGCTTTCACATTTGGATTTATTTTTCCCGTTTTCGCTTTTCTAAGTTCAGAAACAGTATTGGTATCCAGCAAAAAACTCATGTTAAATCTGCTGCTTGAAAATTCATTGTCAAACGCGGTGGCGTAAACTCAATATCAGCCACTTCTGGCATCGCTAACAAATCCAGAATAGACGGCTGTTTTTGCTGTTGTAAATAATCGTTCAAGATTTTAACAACGGCTTCTTGTGCATTTTGATAATGGCTAACACGGGTAATTTCATCAATAAATGCGTCATCTAAAGTGATGGTCGTCATGTTTTTCTCCGTTAAATTAAAAAAAGTCTGTTGTTTTGCTCGAAAGAATGCAGCCTAAACAATCTTTGGAGTACAAACTTTCATCTGTACTCCTTTGATACTTTTAGAAAAACAACCCATCCAGTGGCGAAGAAGCCGAAGCAAACCGCCGTTTCGGCATCCGTCCAGCCAAATACGCCTCACGCCCCGCTTCAATGCCTTTACGCATTGCTTGAGCCATCAACACTGGATTTTTTGCTGCCGCAATTGCGGTATTCATTAACACCCCATCACAACCCAATTCCATCGCCATCGCCGCATCCGAAGCCGTACCAACTCCTGCATCGACTAAAATTGGCACTTTCGCATTTTCCACAATCGTTAAAATATTGTAGGGATTACGAATCCCTAAGCCCGAACCAATCGGCGCAGCAAGTGGCATCACCGCGACACAACCAATGTCTTCCAAACGTTTCGCGGCAATCGGGTCATCATTGGTATAAACCATCACCTCAAAACCGTCTTTCACCAATAATGCAGCGGCAATCAAAGTTTCTGCGACATCAGGAAACAAAGTTTTTTGGTCAGCTAACACTTCCAATTTCACTAAATTATGCCCGCCCAACAATTCCCGCCCTAAACGACAAGTGCGCACGGCTTCTTCAGCGGTATAACAGCCTGCGGTATTGGGCAGAATCGTGTATTTATCGGGTGAAATCACATCCAGCAAGTTTGGCTCGTTGGGATTTTGGCCGATATTGGTACGGCGTATCGCAACGGTGACAATTTCTGCTCCGCTCGCTTCAATCGCAAGGCGCGTTTCTTCTAAATCTTTATATTTGCCCGTGCCAACTAACAGGCGTGATTTAAACGTGCGTCCTGCAAAACTAAAGCTGTCATCTTGACCACCGCCAATCGCTTGCACGATTTCCATTGAATCTCCTGCACACAAAACGTGTGTGGTATGTTGTTGAAAAGGCAAAATTTCTTTGTTTAATTCAATCGCGATGCGTTTTCCTGTTAAACCCATTTGCGCAATAATTTCAGCCACCGTAGTATTCTCAGGCACTTCATGCGATTCACCATTCACTGTAATATTCATTCTGTAAACTCCTTTTTAAGCAGACAAAGCGCGGCGTTTTTGTACGCTGCTGGCTAAGTTTCGCAATAAAATCAAGGTATCTTCCCACCCTAAACAGCCATCGGTAATACTCTGCCCATAAACCAATTCTTTACCCTGTATCACATCTTGCCGTCCTGCTTTCAGATGGCTTTCCAACATCACTCCCATAATCCGTGTATCACCGCGCGCAATTTGTTCACCGACATCTTCTGCAACAACTAACTGGCGTTGATGCTGTTTTAAGCAATTGGCATGACTAAAATCAATCATAATGGTTTGTCGCAAACCTGCTGCCTCTAAACCTTCCCCGACTTGTTCAACGCTGACCGCGTCATAATTGGGCTTGTCATTGCCGCCACGCAAAATAATATGCACATCTTCATTGCCTTTGGTTGAAAAAATGGCAGACCGCCCTTCTTTGGTGACTGATAAAAAATGATGTGGACTCATGGCTGCGCCAATTGCATCAATCGCAATTTTAATCGAACCATCGGTGGCATTTTTAAACCCGACAGGACACGATAAACCCGAAGCCAATTCACGATGCACTTGGCTTTCGGTGGTTCTTGCACCAATCGCGCCCCAAGCAATTAAATCCGCGATATATTGCGGGGTGATTAAATCTAAATATTCGGTGGCAGCAGGCACACCGATTTCATTCACATCAAGTAAAAGTTGTCTAGCAATATGCAGCCCTTTGTTAATGTCAAAACTGTCGTTTAAATCAGGGTCATTAATCAGCCCTTTCCAGCCCACCGTGGTGCGTGGTTTTTCAAAATACACCCGCATGACAATTAATAAATCCTGTGCCAACTCGTCTTTTGCCGCTTTTAATAACCGCGCATAGTCGTGTGCGGCTTGCGTATCATGGATAGAACAAGGCCCTACCACGACTAATACTCGGTCATCTGCCCCTGTTAAAATGCGATGAATATCCGCGCGGGCGGCTAAAATGGTTTGCGCCGCCGCCTCGCTCATCGGCATATCGTTATGGACTTGCTGCGGTGAAACCACCTCTTTCATTGCCGTAATTCTTACATCATCGGTGTTATATTTGCTTTGCATAATCAGTTACCAAGCCTCCTTTATGAAGCGGGAGAGAGTCTAAAAATTAGGCATTTTAACCGTTTTGGATAATAGAATGTTATCTAATTTAATAACGGATTTATGCGGCAAGGTTTCGCTATTTTGCGATAGAATGGCTTAAAATTTCCACATAACCATCAGTACAACCTAAGGAATCAAACATGAGCAATGAACAATCGGCGTGGACACGCGAAGAATTTGAAGCCCAATTGCGCGGCATGGAAAAGTATTACCATATTCACCACCCGTATCACACGCTGATGAATGAAGGCAAACTGACTAAAAAACAGTTGCAAGGCTGGGTGGCAAATCGCTTTTATTATCAAGTGATGATTCCGATTAAAGATGCCAATATCATGGCAAACTGCCCAGACCGTGAAGCCCGTGCGTTGTGGATTCAACGGATTTTAGACCACGATGGGCATCCTGGCGATTCAGGCGGGATTGAAGCGTGGATACAATTAGGGATAGCGGTGGGTTTAACCCGGGAAGAAATTGTCTCACAGCAACACGTTTTGCCAGCGGTGCGGTTTGCGGTGGATGCCTATGTGAATTTTGCGCGGCGTTCTGAATGGCATGAAGCGGCAAGTTCTTCTTTAACTGAGTTATTTGCCCCGAAAATTCATCAACAACGCCTTGATAATTGGCCTGCGCATTATCCTTGGGTCGAGCAGGAAGGCTATATTTATTTCAAAAAACGCCTCACCGAAGCGCGGCGTGATGTGGAGCATGGGTTGGCGATTACTTTGGATTGGTATAAAACGCGGGCGCAACAAGATAGAATGATACAGATTTTGCAGTTTAAATTGGATGTGTTGTGGACAATGGCGGATGCGATGTATATGGCGTATGTTAATGATATGCCGCCGTATTTTAATATTGAGCGATAATTAGTTTTTGTTGTTCCCACACTTTGCGTGGGAACGATATATTAAACAAATAGAAACAAACAATGCATAAAACTACAATTGGAAAAATTACTGATGTTGAATACAAACACAACAGTGAACTTTATCCTTATGACCCGACAAAAACCGATATTGATATTCGGGAAAATCCATATTCCATTTATGAATTACTGCGCAGATATAAAGATGGGCGCATTGTTGCTAATCCTGAATTGCAAAAAAAGAGTTGGACAACTCCTAAAAAAAGCTATTTCATTGAAACCGTTATTTTAGGATTTCCATTATCGCCGTTTTATGTGAGTCAAACACGTGAAGGAAAATTAATTATTATTGATGGCTTACAAAGAATGAGCGCGTTAATGGAGTTTACTGCTGATAAGTTTAACTTAACTCGCTTAAAGGCATTAAAGCATTTAAATGGCAAATATTTTAGCGATTTAAAAAAAATGCCTGGGGCTTATCAGGTCAAAATAGAAGACAGAAAAGTGATGTTGTATGTATTAAAGCCTTCAACGGATATGATTGTGATTAATGATTTATTGAGGCGAGTCAATATTGGCGGAAAAGCGTTAAATGAAACAGAATTGCAAACGATTATTGAAATAGGGCTGCGTGAATCCGAAGAAAGTTTAAAAAAGGAGAAATTGTAATGTTGACTGAAATTAAATTGACTAATTTTAAATGTTTTAAAGAGGAAACCAGTATTCCATTAAGTAATTTTAATTTGTTTACTGGGGTAAATGGAGCGGGAAAATCAACGGTATTGCAAGTTTTGCTATTAATGCGGCAATCTATTGAGAGTAATCCTTATACAACGGAGTTAATTTTAAATGGAAGTTGCGTTAATTTGGGAAGTTTTGATGATGTAAAAAATAGAGATGTGTCAGCAAGTGAGTCTATATTTTTTGCCTTCTCCATAAATAAAAAAATTATTTTCAATAGTTCGATAAGTTCTTTAGAGTTAAATAAAAATTATGAATCTATTAGTGAGTTAGATTTATGGTATGGTTCAATAAGTTATCAACTAAAAAACAATAAAAACGTTGGGTTGTCCATTTCTGATATGATGGTAAATAATTTAAATGAGAAAAGAGAAAATTACAAATTCTCTTACTCTAATGGTGTTATAGAAGAACATTCAAATATAGTTCGTGCCTCAAGGTTACATAAACTAGAATTAGTTGAATATGATATAGATGATAACAGAATTAGAGGAAGTATTTTTAGTTTTGACAAAACTCATTTCATTTCGGCTGACAGAATAGGTCCACAAGAGTTTTATAAAAAATCTGCATTATCCAATTTTTTAAATGTTGGAAAAAATGGTGAGTTTGCTGTTAATTTACTTAATACAATAAAAGAAGACCAGTTATTAGTTAATGAAGCACTATGTCTAGGCGATGAGGAAGTCAGGTCTTTATTAATTCAAACGCAAGCTTGGATTGGAAAAATTCTTAACCCTCTTAGTTTAGAAACTAAATCATTAGGTAAAACAAATTTTTTAGAGTTGCTGATTGGTGGTTTTAAACCGAGCAACGTTGGTTTTGGCTATAGCAGCATTTTACCAATTATTGTCACTGGACTCATTGCCAAACCGGGTGAAAAAATCATCATCGAAAATCCTGAAATTCATTTACACCCGAAAGCGCAATCTGCCTTAATTGAATTTCTCATTAAAGTTGCTAATACAGGCGTACAAGTTTTTATTGAATCGCATAGTGACCATGTATTAAATGCGTTGCGAATTGC
>JAIFMS010000126.1 GCA_020048335.1 Methylococcaceae bacterium
TCCCATCAAGACCCAGGCTTTATTGACCATGTTGTGAATAAAAAATCCGATATTATTCAGGTTTTTCTGCCGCCTGATGCCAATACTTTATTAGCCGTGACTGACAGATGTTTACGCAGTCGCAATAAAATAAACGTTATCGTGGCGGGTAAACAACTGGCATTGCAATGGCTGGAAATGGATGCAGCGATTAAGCATTGTGATAAAGGCATTGGAATTTGGGAATGGGCCAGCAACGACAAAGGCAGTGAGCCTGATGTGGTGATGGCGTGTGCAGGCGATGTGCCTACCTTGGAAACGTTAGCAGCAGTGAAATTATTGCGGGAACACGTTCCTGAATTAAAAATTCGGGTGATTAACGTGGTGAATTTAATGTGTTTGCAACCTGAACACGAGCGTGTTTGCAACCTGAACACGAGCATCCTGATGGTTTATCTGACCGCGATTTTGATAGCTTGTTTACTACCAATAAACCGATTGTGTTTGCCTATCATGGTTATCCGTGGTTGATTCACCGTTTATGCTACCGGCGCAACAATCATTCCCATCTTCATGTGCGGGGCTACAAAGAAGAAGGCACAACCACCACGCCGTTTGATATGGTGGTGTTAAATGATTTAGACCGTTTTCATCTGGTGCAAGATGTTATTGACAGAATTCCACATTTGCAAAACAGTGGCGCGTATATTAAACAAATTATGCACCATAAATTAGTCGAGCATAGCCAGTATATTGTTGAAAAAGGACAGGATTTACCTGAAATTCAAAACTGGGTTTGGCAGGATTAAATCACCTTTTGTTGAATTTACGTTTCCCTCACACGCATTTTCCGATTTAGGTTCTGCTCTTTTGAGTGTTAAATTATTTCGTACCCTAAATTTGTAGCGTCTTGATTCAAAGATAACGTTTTCAAAAAGTTCCGTTGCTATAAAACTAAAAAAGCCCCGACTGCGTTGGTAAGCGGGGCTTTGTTTTGTGAGCGATGTGCTTAAAAAATTCGTTTTGATTTCACCAAGCGTTTGCCAACCAACAATTCTGAGCCTTGAAAGGTTTTCACCATCGTTGCATTTTCCAAATGTTGAAAAGCCGTTGCCAGCACTTGATACCGCCATTTGAAATCATCAGGGGTGAGTGATTTGGTAATGGGCTTTAGGAAAATTTCGGCTAAATCAGAATTGATGGGCGCAGTTTTTAAATGCAAAATTTTTTCGATTTGTAAATCGCACCAAACCGCAAAACGAGCTTCCAGCCAACGAGCGAAAGGAATGGCTAATTTTGGATGAAACCAAGTACCACCTCCATTTTCAGGAGAACCTTTTTTGATGATAACTAATTGATTTTCATCAAAGGTGTGATTTTCACACCTTTGAAATTCAATTAATTGGGTAATGTATTCGATTGTGCTTTCAAGACGTAACCATGCTTTCGGTTGTTTATTGAATTGCTTGGCAATGGCGGTGGCATTGATAAAGCCATTTTCTTGAAATTGTACGGTCATTTCGCCGTAGCGTGCAGTGATGAGCTGAATAGCCATTTTTAGACCTCTGTGTTTTTTCTACAAAAGCTCCCGAAGGAGAGTTAGGAGGGTAGAAACAGCCACAAAGCACTGCTCCAGATATTAAGTATTCTCTGGAACTCCTAACTCGAAAGTCATTGTACTATAAAATCATTGGGCAAAAAAATACCGCTTGTCTATCGGGTGCGGTGTCCGCTTTGTGGTGGAGTTTTCTACGACTCTGTAAAAAAGCATACACCTGCAATCAGAAATGTGTCAAACGATAGGCAATAAAAAAGCCCCGACTGCGTAACGCAAGCGGGGCTTTGTTTTTTGTCGGTTGGGTTAGACTATTAAGCGTAGCGAAAGGGGCGTAACCCAACAAGAGTTGGCGTAAATATTGGGCTACAAATTAAAGAGCATTAATTCATTTTTTAAACATAAATTCACAGTTTTAATGTAAAAATAGAAAAATATAATGTATTCTCTGATATCTTCAGTTTTTGGTGAAATAGGCTGTGTTATATTTTCAGGGTGAACAATTTCATTTCGTGCTTTAAAAAAATTATTAATATTACTAAAATCTACTATTGTTTTATTTATATCAATACCTACACGTCTAAATATTTTTTTAACTTCTTCTTCTCCGTGTTTGCCAAAGCTAAATCGATTTATTCCATCTAGCTCATCATTAATTAAAAAACCATTAGATAGTTCCTTAATTAATCCATCTATTATTTTTTGAACTTGTCCATAGTGGTAAGTATCTAACTTCTTTATTTTATTTAATTTATTTTTTGAAATATACTCAGTAATATCAATAGGTAGTTGTGAATAACTGACTTCTTTATTATTAAATTTGACCGTTAATATATCAATATACTCTTGAATTATATTTTCTGTAAAAGACTCAAACAAAGTACCAATAATAATTACACTTCCATGACACAATGTTGAATGTATTTCTTTTTTTGGAGTTTCTGTATCTAAAAATCTAATAACTTTCAAAAGAGATAATAATTCTTTTCTACATTCTTTATAAGATTGAAAGATAATCATTTTAATAGCCCATTATCTCTTCTAAAGACTTGCTCCATAAAGAAAGACGAGCTTTTAATCTGCTTTTACTAGATGTCCAGTTTGTTACTGACTCTTTAAATGAAAGATCAATAGAGTAAATATCATCATGATAGATATAGTTGTTACTACTGTTGTTTAACATATCATCCATCTTATTTACTATTGCTTCTTTATTAGTAATTAAAGTGTCTAGTGAATACTTACTAAATGAAAAAACGAGGCAGTCCATTATCGAGCGATTTAAACTTTTTTCGATGTCATCTTTATGGAATCTCTTAAATGCTTTACTTCCAAATACTTGATATATCTTGGTAATTGTTTCATTAAATAGATTTTTTACATCTTGTAACAAACTATCAGTCAAATTTTTATTTTCGTTCATATAGAGATTTATCAAAAGTTTCATAGAACTTTTATATTTTGTATCTATATCGTTACCATATTTAATAATAGATAAAACTCTCAATACAACTTCTGCATCTAAGTAACGAGAATGCGCTTCTTCTAAGTTCATTGCCTTTTGCAAAATATTGTTATGCCTAAGTCCGTTTTTTTTATATGTTTGTTTATCTTTATCATAACTTCCCATAATTAATGAATTAAGTGAACCATGATAAATACAGTTTCTTACTTCCTGATCATTTAATTTTGTAGAGCCTGAGTTTAATCTTTCAAAAATATCGTATTTTATATCTGGGTCTGAATCTTTATTAATAACAATTATTCTAATAATGCCTTGATTTAATATCCTTTTAGCTTTTGGATAGTTTTTTACTAATCCAGAATAAGTAAGTTTATTTAACTCAGAAAGTCCCTCACCTTTTAATCCGTTTAACGGAAATTTATCGTCATAATAATCAAGAAAAGTATGCAATCTTTGTAATCCATCAATTACACTAAGTGTGCTATCATCTTCTTCTGCTAAGTATATTGGTGGAAGAGGAATGTTTAACAAAATTGATTCAATTAATGATATAGATTTTTTTCTTTCCCAAATAAAATCCCTTTGATATTCTGGTCTTAACACAATATCACCATCTTTAATTTTTTTTACAATAACTTCAACTGGATAATCAAACGTTTGAATCTTAAGTCTCCTAATTTCTTTTGGAATCTCAAGTACCTCATCTTCTGGTAAGTCATCAGAATCTTCAAATAAATTTTGTTCGGACATGGTTATATAGATTGAAAGGTAAATAATTAAAGTTGTCGAATTAAAAAATAGGGATAATCCGAAAATATGGCTCCATAATACAACAAAAAAGCCCCGATTGCTTTCACAACCGAGGCTTCTTTTACAACTTAAAGCAGTCAAGCGTTTAGGTTATTTTAGTAACCCATGCCGCCCATACCACCCATGCCGCCCATATCAGGCATTGCATGACCACCTTTATCTTCAGAAGGCGCGTCCGCCACCATCACTTCCGTGGTGATAATCAAACTTGCCACAGAAGCCGCATTTTGCAACGCAGTACGAGTCACTTTTGCAGGGTCTAAAATCCCCATTTCAATCATGTCGCCGTATTCGCCTGTTGCCGCGTTGTAACCGTAGTTACCAGAACCGTTGGCAACATTGTTCAACACAACTGAAGACTCATCGCCCGCATTCGCCACGATTTGACGCAAAGGCTCTTCCATCGCACGACGTAAAATGTTCACGCCAACCGTTTGGTCATGGTTCAAACCTTCCAGCCCTTTAATCGCCGCCAACGCACGCACTAACGCAGTACCGCCGCCAGCCACAACGCCTTCTTCAACCGCTGCACGAGTTGAATGCAGAGCATCTTCAACGCGCGCTTTTTTCTCTTTCATTTCAACTTCAGTTGCCGCGCCAACTTTAATCACTGCCACGCCGCCAGCTAATTTAGCCAAACGCTCTTGCAATTTTTCTTTGTCGTAATCAGAAGTTGCTTCGTCGGCTTGCGCACGAATTTGTGCAACACGCGCTTTAATGCTTTCTTCAGAACCAGCACCATCAATAATCGTGGTGTTGTCTTTGGTGATTTGAACTTTTTTCGCAGTCCCTAATTGGCTCAACTCAGCTTTTTCTAAAGACAAGCCCACTTCTTCTGCAATCACTACGCCGCCAGTTAATACTGCAATGTCTTCTAACATGGCTTTACGACGGTCGCCGAAACCAGGCGCTTTCACAGCCGCAACTTTCACGATGCCACGAATGGTGTTCACCACCAAAGTTGCCAACGCTTCGCCTTCCACATCTTCAGCGATAATCAACAATGGACGACCTGATTTTGCCACGCCTTCTAATACGGGCAGCATATCGCGAATATTGGAGATTTTTTTGTCGTGAATTAAGATGAATGGATTATCCAATTCAACTGACATACTTTGTTGATTGTTGATGAAATAAGGTGACAAATAGCCACGGTCAAACTGCATTCCTTCAACCACGTCCAAAGAATTGTCTAAACCTGTGCCTTCTTCAACGGTGATAACGCCTTCTTTGCCGACTTTTTCCATCGCATCGGCAATGATTTTACCCACTGCTTCGTCAGAGTTTGCTGAAATCGCGCCAACTTGCGCAATCGCTTTGCTGTCTGTGCAAGGAATCGCTGCTGCTACGATAGATTCAACCGCTTTCGCGACTGCCAAATCAATCCCGCGTTTTAAATCCATTGGATTCATGCCCGCAGCGACTGATTTTAAGCCTTCATTAACGATAGATTGCGCTAACACAGTCGCTGTGGTTGTACCGTCACCGGCTACGTCAGAAGTTTTAGAAGCCACTTCTTTAACCATTTGTGCGCCCATGTTCTCGAATTTATCTTTCAATTCGATTTCTTTCGCCACAGACACGCCGTCTTTTGTAATCGTTGGTGCGCCGAAGCTTTTGTCTAAAACGGCGTTACGACCTTTTGGGCCTAACGTCACTTTTACTGCGTTTGCTAAAATATTTACGCCACGAACCATACGAGCGCGTGCGTCATCACCGAATAATACTTCTTTTGCTGCCATTTTTTTTCCTATTTGTTTGATATGAGTGTAAAAACTAAGGTTAAGGATTAAGCTAAAACGCCCAGAATATCGTCTTCGCGCATAACGATAAGGTCTTCACCGTCAACTTTGACTTCGCTACCTGAATATTTACCGAATAAGACTTTGTCACCTACTTTTACTTCTAAAGCACGAACCTGACCGTTATCAAGCGGTTTGCCATTGCCAACAGCTAAAACTTCGCCTTGGCTTGGTTTTTCTGCCGCAGAACCAGGCAGAACGATACCACCTGCGGTCATGGTTTCTTCTTCAACACGTTTAACAACAACTCTATCATGCAATGGACGTATCATATAAAACTCCTAGATTTAGATTAAAATAAAACACACCCACAAACGTGGGCAAAACTAATGACTACTTTTGTAATGGACTTACCATGAATGATGACCAACTTTATCGTTACAGCCGACAAATTATGCTGCCGCAAATCGACATCGCAGGGCAACAAAAATTGCTTGCTGCCACTGTGTTAATCGTGGGAGCAGGCGGCTTGGGTTCACCTGCGGCGATTTATCTGGCAGCGGCGGGTGTCGGTCATATTTGTTTGTATGATGATGACACCGTGGATTTGTCTAATTTACAAAGGCAAATTTCACATCACACCGCCGATATAGGGATGGATAAAGTAATTTCAACTCAACAAACGCTGAAAAAAATTAATCCTGAGGTAAAGGTAACGGCAGTAAAGCAGCGATTGGCAGGGCAAGAGCTGATAACACAAGTAACACAAGCTGATGTTGTTTTAGATTGTAGTGATAATTTTTCTACCCGATTTGCGATTAATGCCGCTTGTGTACAGCAACAAACGCCGCTAGTTTCAGGTGCTGCGATTCGCTTTGAAGGGCAAGTCAGCGTGTTTAATATGGATGCACATAGCCCTTGCTATAATTGCTTGTATCAAAGTCAGGGGGAAGAGCTGCAAAATTGTGCCACTAATGGTGTGATTGCGCCAATTACAGGGATTGTGGGCAGTATCCAAGCCATTGAGGCGATGAAAGTTATTTTACAGATTGGCGAAACACTCAATGGACGTTTGTTATTAATTGATGGTTTGTCGATGGATATTCGTACTCTACGGCTACAAAAAAATGGGCAGTGTCCTAGTTGTGGCTAAATTGACATCCGCTATAGCAACCCCCTTCAGAAAAAGCATCCTGCGGTTTCAGCTGGTGTTATTGATGACACACTTTAGGTTGAAAGGGGCAAAAAATAAGCGTATTGTGAGTATGTTAGGATTTACTAATAAATAGAAAGCGATTAAAACGTATCAAGCTTCATTTTACACAAGGGGACGGGCAAGATGATTTCACCATTAAATAGAAGACAGTTTTTACAAACCTCAGCGTTAGGGATGGCAACGGCATTGATGCCGCAAACCTTATTAGCCCAAGTAACAGACAATACCCTTGGCAAAAACGCTGCAACAACGGGGTTTAATCCTGATGTTGAATTGGAAATTTACGCCATTAAAACCAGCGTGCCTATTTTGGCAGGGGCGAAAACGCAAGTGTCGCGCTATGTGACAAAACTATTAAAAGGCTCACCTGATACGGTGCAGTATTTAGGCGATACTTACCTAGGCAACCGGTTGAATTTGCAACAAGGACAAAAAGTGCGGGTTCATTTTCACAATCAATTGGATGAAATCAACATTATTCATTGGCATGGAATGCACGTTCCACAACAAAGTGACGGGCATCCGATGTATGCAATTAACTCAGGTGAGTCTTATGTCTATGAATTTGAAGTGTTAAATCCCGCAGGGACGAACTTTTATCACACCCATACACATGGGGCAACCGCACGGCAAGTCTATCAAGGTTTGGCAGGAATGCTCACGGTTAGTGATGCGCAAGAGAAAAAATTGAATTTGCCGCACGGTGAGTATGATATACCGTTGGTGATTCAAGATCGCACGTTTGATAATCAAAATCAATTGATTTACAGCCCAACTATGCAGCAAAA
>JAIFMS010000194.1 GCA_020048335.1 Methylococcaceae bacterium
GTCTAAGGGTGGGCCCAAACTCTGATCATGCACTTTAGATATAATGCTAGCTAGGCAGTATATCGTTGGTTTGGAGAGATACAAGGGTGTGCACGCTGTTTTGCACACCAAACAACGCAACATTAAACGCTTCATGGCGGGCAAAAAAGCGTGCCCGCCCTACAAAAGTCCTAACCATAAAACGTATTGCCCCGCCTCTTGCGTTAAAAACCACTAACCCCTTGGATAAATCAGCGCACAATAACGGTTTTCAACACCTGCCACACTTTTTCCATAATCAACGGCTGCCCTTGGGCATTCGGATGTAAACCATCTGTTTGCATTAATTCTTTTTTCAACGCGACCTCTTCTAAAATAAACGGCACTAACGGAATATTCAACTCTATAGCTAATTGTGGATACACCTGATAAAACGTTTCAAGATAGCGTTTGCCATAATTGGGCGGCAATTTCATGGCTAATAACAGCACCTTCGCCCCCGCTTTTTGCGCATGAATAACCATTTGGGTTAAATTAGCTTTCATCGCCACAGGTGACAAACCTCGCAAGCCATCATTCGCCCCTAATTCAATTAACACCCACTGCGGTTGAGTTTGTGTAAGAGCCTTATCTAAACGAGCCAGCCCGCCCGCACTGGTATCGCCGCTAAGACTGGCATTGACCACTTGATAATTTAATCGTTCTGCTAGCAGCTTTTTTTGCAATAATGCCACCCAGCCTTGTTCTGTTGTCAAGCCATAGCCTGCACTAATACTATCACCGACCACCAACAGTGTTGGCTGTGCCACCGCTGTTACAGAACTTATTAACATTATCAGCAACCCCAAAATCTTAATCATGTCAGAACCTCTTTTTATTGAAAAAACATTTACTATGCTAGAAACCCGCGCGTTAAGCAAAACCGTTCCCACCTCCGCAGGGGATTTGCACATTTTAACAAACATTGGCTTTCAAATTGACCGAGGTGAAAGTTTAGCCATTGTCGGCGCGTCAGGTTCAGGAAAATCCACCTTATTAAGTCTATTAGCAGGACTAGACACCCCCAGCACGGGGGCAGTTTTTTTACAAGGACAAAACTTAACCGCGTTGGATGAAGACGGCAGAGCCGCATTGCGCAATCAAACCGTGGGGTTTGTGTTTCAATCGTTTCAATTATTAAATAGTTTAACCGCGTTGGAAAATGTGATGTTGCCGTTGGAATTAGCAGGCGATGTTGCTGCCAAAGCCAAAGCACAAGCTTTGTTAACACGGGTGGGTTTAGCACAACGCTTAACGCATACCCCGCGGCAATTATCAGGCGGTGAACAGCAGCGGGTGGCATTGGCGCGTGCCTTTGTTACCCAACCTGCGATTTTATTTGCCGATGAGCCGACAGGCAATTTAGACAGTAAAACAGGGGAGCAAATTATTGAATTGTTGTTTGAATTAAATCAGGAACAAAAAACCACCTTAGTGTTAGTAACGCACGATAAAAAGCTGGCGCACCGCTGTCAGCGCACGATTACTTTGGATGCTGGAGTGTTGCAATGAAACGGTTTAATTTAGCATTGCGCTTACTGTGGCGCGATGGACGTTCGGGAGAATTAACGATTCTTTGCGCAGCATTGATTATTGCAGTGAGTTGTTCTACCGCGATTAATCTGTTTTCTGACCGCTTACAACGCACCATGACCCAGCAAGCGGCTGAATTTTTAGCCGCTGATTTAGTGATGACCAGTCCTACGCCGTTTTCATTAAGTGCCTTAAATACCACTGCGTTAAAACAAGCCCAAGCAGTGGAATTTCCAACTGTTTTAATGGAGCAGAATGAATTATTACTGGTCAGCGTGAAAGCGGTTTCTGCGTTGTATCCCTTGCGTGGACAGTTAAAAATCAGTAACAACGATTATCAGGCTGAAAAAAGCACCACTCAGCCGCCACCACCAGGACAGGCGTGGGTCGAAAAGCGAGTGTTATCAGCACTGCATTTAAAATTAGGCGATAAGCTCACGGTGGGGGAAAAAGTTTTACAAGTGAGTCAGGTTTTAACCTATGAACCTGATAAACAAGGCGATTTTTTCAGTATGTCGCCGCGCGTGTTAATCAATCTTGCGGATATGGCAGCAACTAATGCGGTGCAAGCAGGCAGTCGGGTGCATTATGTATACCAATTCAGTGGGGCGGAAGCGGATTTAGTGTTGTTTAAAACACACCTGCAAGCCCGCCTAAATCCTTCGCAACGCTTGGTGGATATTCATGAAAATCGCCCTGAAGTAGGAAATGCCTTAAGCCGTGCCGAGCGTTATTTAGGCTTGTCCAGCATTGTGGTGGTGTTAATTGCAGGGGTTGCGATTGCGATGGCAACCCGCCGTTACAGTGAACGGCATTTTAATACTGCCGCGATTTTGCGCTGTTTAGGCTGTACACAACAACAAATTCTCTGGTTATTCAGTTGGCAATTTCTAAGCTTAGGACTGGCGGCAAGCAGCATCGGCTGTGGGATTGGCTGGTTAGCGCAACTTGGGCTGTTTGTATTATTGCGCGATTTATTACCCGCACAAGTCGCTAGCCCAAGTTGGTTTTCCTTGCTATTTGGCTTTAGCATTGGAATGGCAATTTTATTGGGCTTTGCCTTGCCACCGTTGTTGCGCTTGAAAAAGGTATCGCCACTGCGGGTGTTGCGGCAGGATTTAGAACCGTTGCCGCTCAGTGCGTGGCTGGTGTATGGCGCGGCGTTATCCCTTATCAGTGGCTTAATTTGGCAATACACTCACGATTTAAACATGACAGGCTTGATTATTGGCGGCAGTTTAGGGTTGCTAGTGAGCATGGGCGGCTTGTTGTATGTGTTGCTAATACAAGCACGGAAATTATTGCCGCATTTAAGTTTAACTGGGCGGTTTGCGTTACAAGCCTTAGTGCGGCAGCCACAAACCAGTGTCAGTCAATTGCTCGCCTTTAGCATTACGCTGGTGGCAATGCTGCTTAGTTTTACAGTGCGCAATGATTTGTTAAAAGACTGGCAATTACAATTACCCAGCAATGCGCCGAATCATTTCGCGCTCAATATTTTCCCACATCAATTACAAAATTTTACCGCCACTTTAAAACAACAACAGATTGCCGCCAATCAACTTTATCCTGTGATTAGTGGGCGATTGGTGGCGATTAATGCTGTGGCGGTGCAGAAAAGGGTCTCTAAAGAATCCGAAGGCGAACGGGCAACCCAACGAGATTTAAGTTTAACTTGGGCAAGCGAATTACCTCAAGATAATCAATTGGTCGCAGGTTCGTGGTGGAATCCGGTTAATCCGCCTAAAAACCTAGTTTCGGTCGAAGAAAAACTGGCGAAAAATTTAAACATCAAACTAGGCGATAAGCTGACTTTTACGGTGGGCAGTGACTCGTTTAACGCGACGGTCAGCAGTTTGCGGCGTTTGCGCTGGGATAGCATGAGACCTAATTTCTATATGCTGTTTTCACCGCAAACATTGACAGATTATCCCAGCACTTATTTAACCAGTTTTTATTTGGCAAAAAATCAGAAAACTAAGTTAAATCAATTAGTTAAAACCTATCCCAATATCACCGTGTTGGAAGTGGATTTGATTTTGGCACAATTAAAATTGATTTTGAGTCAACTCACCAGTGCAATTAATTACATCTTGTATTTTGCCTTGCTCGCAGGTTTTACCGTGCTGTTTGCGGCGGTTTATGCCAGTTTAGACCAACGGGTGTATGAAGGGGCGTTAATGCGCACGTTGGGCGCGAATCGAAGGTTATTGCACAAAATTCATTGTCTGGAATTTTTCTTGCTGGGGTTTATTTCAGGGGTGTTTGCAGTATTGATTTCGCAACTATTGGTATTTTTTCTCTATCACAGCATCCTAAAAATGAGTTATCAGCCCAATTTTTGGCTCTGTGGTTTAACCCCTTTCATCGGTGCGGCGGTTGTGATGTTGGCAGGCTATTCTGGGGTGCGCAAAGTGACAACTAAGTCGCCACTGGTGATTTTGCGCTACTAATAAATCCTCCCAACCCTCCTTTAAAAAGGAGGGCTTTTAACCGATTGATTTGCCACTTTACTTTTCCAAAAAAGCGCGGAGGAGGTATTTTTTTAGAACATGAAAAAATAGAATGAGAACCTTGTCATGCTCTATGGAAAAACTACTAGCCATATTGTGACGAAAGTCTATAATCTGAAAAATACTTTGCACGTTTGCAGATTTCAGGAGTCGCCATCATGAAAAAACTCACCTTACTTTCGCTTGAACCTCGTGTCTTATTTGATGCGGCAGGGGCTGCCACCGCAATGGACACGCACGCTGATTTAGTCACGCAAATTGTCGATTTTCATGAGGGGCAACCGCTTGATAATACCTCACATTTTGCCGATTCTGCCGCCTTGCTTGCCGCTTTTACTGACAATCTAGCCCAACCTAGCAACACAGATGAAATAACCCCGCAATGGGATTTACACACCGCCCCCGTGCCAAATGCGGTGCAAGTCCAAGCGCGTGAGGTGGTGGTGATTGATACCTCAATTCGCAATTATCAAGCGTTGCTCGATTCGGTGAATACCAGTGCGCAAATTATTTATCTTGACCCCACCCAAGATGGGATGACGCAGGTGGCTAACGCGCTAAAAGACCAACATGAGATTGGCGCGATTCATGTGTTATCCCATGGAAAAGCAGGCACATTAGCCTTAGGCACGTCGCTGGTGAATAGCGATAGTTTAGCCCAGTATCAAAGCCAATTAACCCAAATCGGTGACTCGTTAGCAACAGGTGGCGATTTACTGTTTTATGGCTGTAATGTGGCAGAAGGCAAAACAGGGATTGCGTTTGTGCAGCGGTTGGCGAATTTAACCCAAGCCGATGTGGCGGCTTCGGATGATGTGACAGGGGCAACGGATAAAGGCGGGGATTGGGATTTAGAGGTCAGTGTGGGTGCAATTGAGGCAAAAACGTTAACAGCCCCTGATTTTCACGATACGTTGCCTACTGGCACTATTCCTATCGCACAAACCACTCTGTTGCCGCTGAGTGAAACGGATATTCAAGCCTCTCTGAAAGCGATTTCCTCAAAAGTGGCGGGGACTATGGAAACTGTGATTGCTATTTCTACGACTAGCAATGATACGGTGATTGTGTATGACCATTGGGAAGATGGTTATGAAGCGGATATTAACAACCCCGTGCAAGCAACCACAGAAATTTGGGGGGATACTAATACAGCAACTGGAAAATTATCTGGGTTCACGGATACGCCATTAAGCGCGGGGACGGCGTTTCAATTAACCAGCTCCATTGATTTAGCCAACGTAGGTAGTTTAACTGCGACAGGCACAAAACCTTATTATGACGGACGGGATAAAATCGGTTCAACCAAAGCGATTTCAGTTACCAAAGGCAGTTGGTCAACTGTACCCGGCCCTGCGTTAGCGGGGGCTGTTAATGTGCAGGATGTTGGCAATGCGGGAACAAAGTACACCATTCCCATTGGCGAAAATGTAGCGGTTGCTGATCAATTATTTGAATACACCTCCGTGCATATCATGGCAACCGCTAAAGACACCACCGTCACGATTGATAAAGATGGTAGTGGTACAACATTCTCCTCTTTTGAGGTTAAATTAAATGAAGGGGAAACTTATTTAGTAGACGGCGGTGTTAAAGCAGGCGCGACCGTTGTGGGTGATAAACCGATTGCAGTGAATATTATTGCAGGGGATAAAGGCTCTACCTATGAAAACCGCTGGTTTGCCCTCAATGCAAGCGAGCAATGGGCAAGCAGTTATTACGCGCCTGTTAGCACAACCTCTGCTTTAGTGCCAACCAAGGTTTTTTTATACAACGGCAATTCGTCAGCAATTGACGTTTATTACGACACCCAAACCAGTAGCAACACAAAAGTGCCTATCAATCCAAATAGCACGGTTGAGATGACCATGCCCAATTCTGCGGCGCATTTTTATAGCAACGATGGCAAACCTTTTTACGCAGTCAGTACCATTGATTCTTCTGGTAGCAGTGCCACGTCAGGACAAGCCTTTGATTGGAGTTATTCGCTGGTGCCTGAAAGCTATTTAACCACTAAATTTGTTGTGGCTTATGGAGCGGGAAATTCAAAAAATCCGCCAACGTTGGCTGAAAATGGTAATCCTGTTTGGGTCACTGCGCCCACAGATACAACGTTGTATATTGACTACGCAGGCGATGGCTATGGAGCGGGAGATACAACTTACGACATCAAAGCCTTAGAATCGTATCGCATTTTTGATCCAGACCACAATCAAACTGGCTTGACCGTTTATACCATGGACGGCACGTTAATTACTGCCGCGTGGGGTGAAGACCCTTCGGTGGCAGGTGGCTATAACCCGTATATGGATATTGGCAACACGGTTTTACCGTTTCCTGATTATGTGTTGACCAAAACCTCTAAAGAAGCTCTCGCATCTCAAGATTCAACAGGTAAAACAGATGGTGATGGCTTAATAGAATTGGGTGAGCAAATTGAATATACCGTCAATGTTACCAATCGCGCGGTGGTGGATTTATATAATATCAATTTAAAAGATGCTTTGGGTACGCCCACAGCGAATGCCACTTACGTTGAAAACAGTGCCGCATTAATCATTTATGATTCTAAGAATAACGTTACCTTGAATCTTCCTGATATTGATGGTTCAGGAACAACCTCTCCATTAGCCGTAGCAGCAGGAGGCTATACTATTGGAGATACAGATTCGGCTACAGACGGTACTCAAGGTTTAAAACGTGGTTATCGGGCTGAGGTGAAATATTGGATGCAGGTGCAAAGTAGTCTTGACACGTTACTTGACACGGCATTAGCCGATTCAAATTATGTCGTTAAAAATGACGTGACGTTAGCCGCCAGTACGGTTCTTGGTAGAGAGCCAAAAGATGTGATTAAAACAGTCAGCAATAAAACCCAGTTGAGTGTTGCTAATGATGATGGAGAGGTGGGTTTTTACAAGGCGGATTATTCTGCGCCTGTTTCCAGTTACCAACAAGGTGGCATACTGTATATTCAGGTGAAAGATACCGACCCAACTACAAATACACTGGATGTTTTTGTCACCAATAAAACAACGGGTGAACAGGAAAAAGTTGTTTTAACTAAAACTGG
>JAIFMS010000128.1 GCA_020048335.1 Methylococcaceae bacterium
TCTGTGAGTTGTCGTGCCAAATATTCTGCGGCAAGCGTATCTTGTTGATTAAGACAACGCTGTAAATTTTCTAATTCTACTCGAGTAGGTTCAGACAAACGCTGTTTGAGTTGTGTAAATTTTTCATTGTTTAATCCTACCGCTTGTCCTTTTACCAACACGGCACGGGCTAAATCAAACTGTTCTGCTTGTATTAATCCTTCGATATAACTGAGCCAAAACTGCACTTGGCTTGGATTGCTTTCCAAAGCTTGTTTTAAAAACGGCAAAGCCGCATTAGGATTATTAACATTCAAGGCCAAGATGCCTAAATTGTGGTTCGCATCGGCGTGGGTAGGCACAGTGCGTAAAATTGCGCGATACAGGTGTTCTGCCTCGGGCAGTTGTCCTGCTTGATGATGTTGAATGGCTTGTTGTAATGCTTGGTTTAGGGTCAGTGGAGGAGTTGTCATCGCCATAAAATTAATACTGATACTGCACAAAAAACATCACCGATAGCAAAGATTGCGGCACATAGGTAAACGTAGCTCCTGACCCCCCTGCGGCATAATAGTGTTTATTCAACAGATTATAAAAATCCAAATTGGCAGAAAGGCCGTGATACACATTCGCCCCTAAATGCAAATCTAACGTGGTATAGCCTGCGGTTTTTAGCATTTTGCCATTTTGATTCGGGTCTGCTTTTCCTGTACTGGTTTTGCTAATCGTGTGCAGTTTTAAGGTGGCAAAATAATCGTCTAAATAACTAAGCGTCAGCCCTAATTTGGCTTTATGCGGTGCAATATAAGTTGATTGTGTTTTTAAAGCACTGTCTTTGCGGCTATCTTCACCATGAATATAGCTGTAATTGCCCCAAAAGTTCAAATTGACTTCATTAGAAAATTTATAAACATAATTACTGCTTAATTCAAAGCCATAAATATGGCTGCCGCCTAAGTTTTGATTACTTTCGGTACTGGCAATAGAGCCACCAGGTACAAACTGAATTGGGGTTTTATCAGGGGCTGCAACAATCAAATTTTTTAATTGCGTGTAATAGCCCGACAAGGAAACATTAAAGTCTTTGTTAATAGAATGATTAATTTCAAATTCTACGGTACGCGATTTTTCAGGTTGTAACCCTTGATTGGGGGCGTGAAAAAAAGAGCTGGTATATTGCCCTTGCGTATTTTGTTTACCTGAAAAAATACCAAACACTTCCGAGGTATCCATAGGGGTCGGGGCGCGAAAAGCTTCACCGTACAAGAGTTTGAAAAACGTGCTACGAATAGGTTGATAAACTAAACCGACACGCGGATTAAACGTGCTGCCATAACGCGAGCCATAATCATAGCGCAATCCTAAAGTGGTTGAAAATTGATGAGTCCAAGCCGATTGCAATTGTAAATAGCCTGCGGCGTTATAATAATTTAATTGGCTTATTTCAATAGGCAAGGTATTGTTTGTGCCAATATGATAAAGCGTTTGTTGATTAGGATTTTTATCTTCATTATAAGGTTGGGGTAAATCGGTGGTTTTAGGAATAGAGGAAAACTTTTCATATAAAGCACCGCCTGTTAATTTATGCGTATCATTAAACTTATATTGAAATTGTTGTTCTAAGGCTAATTTATCCCCAAAAGCATAAATATACGAGTCAATATAATCGACATAATTGTTTTTAAATTTGGAATTGGGGGCAATTTCATAGGTTGAATAATAGATTAAACTATTGGTTGATAAATCATCCGATAATTGCAGATTGTATTTGCCATAAACCCGATTGGTTTCGCTAATCCAACGAGAATTCGGGTCATAAATCGTTTTGCTCGGTATTTCACCTGTCGTAGACGGCATATCTAAATAACCACGCTGATAGCCGAGGGTTAAATTTTTACCTAAATTCATTTTGACAAACACGCTGTGACTTTCTTGTTCTGCGGTAAAGGGTTCACGCTGCGCGGCGGCACGATAGACTTTTTTACCTAACGTAAGCGCATCGGTATTGGCATAACTATTCGGATATTGTTTGGCTAAATCCGCATAATCAGCCCGTTGAAAATGCCCACCGACCGCAATGGCAAATTCGTCATTAAAACGTTTTCCTGCGAATAATTGCCCTGAATATTGGTCATAAGAACCGACTTTTCCCGCAACTTTTACCCCGTTAATCTCTTCTGGATTGTGGGTAATAATGTTAATTACCCCACTAAACGCTTCTGTACCGTAAACTGCCGCCGCCGGACCATATAAAATTTCGATTTGCTTTGCCGCATAAAGCGGAAAATTATCGGCAATCGGCAACGATTCTCCTGTTGGCGAATCAATCCGTACTCCATCTTGTAAAATCAAAAACTTATTGCTGTGCAAATGCCCCCGAAAAGTAATCAAATTGTCTTCTACTTGGTGACGTTTTTCCTGTACATCAACGCTGGGCAAGTCTTTTAACACATCCAATAAATTTTGATAACGGCGTTGTTTAATTTGCCGTTCGGTAATTAAAATCACACTGGCAGGGGTGTCACTGATTTTTTCTTGATAGCGCGAGGCGGTGGTAATCACGGCTTCGGCGTGTAAATAACGAAGCTCATCTTCCAGAGCATCAGAGGCAACCACTGGATTGACAACCCAAAATAACAAACCGGGTAAGATAGTTTTTTTAAAAAGCATCATGTTGAGTTCAACTAACTTCAGGCAAGATTGCGTCATTGTGCGATTGAGTGATCATTCATCACTGCCAATAAATTAATCGCCACTTCTTTTTTCTTTCTGCGATTTCTTCGGGTTTAGGTCTACAAATTTCATTGTGATTCATCAGTATCAGCTGTTGCAGAGGCGCGATTTTTTAAATACGTTTTGCCTAAAATAATACAAATAACACCGATAACCAGAAACACAATCCCATGCTCAATATGTCGAATAATTTCAATGACTTGGTCGGCTAATGCCCCGAAATGATACACCGTCCAAACAATGGCAGGGACGCTGATAAGTGCTGCCATGCCGTCATAAAAGAAAAATACCGAAAACGGTAAATGTAGAGTGGCGGCGGAAAAAAAAGTCGGGGCGCGTAACCCTGGCATAAAACGCGCGGCAAAGATAACTTTATTGCCTTTTTGTTGAAAATGCTGTTTAACGGTTTCAAGTCGCTCTAGCGATAAGTAATTGTTAAAAAAAGGTTTTTTTGTTATTTCGCGCCCATATTTTGCCCCCAGCATGAAAATAAGGCTGTCACCGATTAATACACCCGCCATGCAAACAAAAACCATAACCCAGACATTTACCGTACCGTAGTATGCCAGCATTCCTCCCACAAACAGTGTGATGTCTTCAGGAATCGGCACGCCTAAACCACAGGCCAGTAAAATGGTGAAAATCAACAGATAAGGGGTAAACCCTCCAAAAGAGAGCATGAAACTGAGCATTTCCTGCATGGGACTAATCCTTAACGTAAGGTGAAAATAAACACGCGCAAGGCGTATTAAGACTTTAAAGCCATTATAAGTAGGCAATGGCTATTTGCAAAGCTTAAGACGTTGTGCAAAATTAGTGCGTTTAAAACAAGGCTAATTCAATCAGTAATTGTTTATTGGTAATGGCAATCGACTTTAGCGTATATTTTAATAAACTTTGCTGTAAATCATTGTCTTTTAAACGATAAATAGCAAGATTAGCTAACTTCTTGGTGACAATCATCTGGGCAACTTCTTGAATTGTCGGCATAAAATTATCGGGCATCGCATCAAGCTGTAGTTGCACAATAGTCGGATTTTGAAAATAAAAAATGCCTGTTGTACCGTCATAGCGAAGAGAGCCTTTAATTTTTGCTTGCCCTGTACTTTTAATTCCCCCAGGGGCAGACACATCAATTTGTGAGCCGATGCCAATCTGATTATCCCCCACCGCTAAATCAATTTTAGGATGTGAGAAAATCACACTAAGAAACAGCTTCTTTTTTTCAATCGGCATCACTTGGGCGATTTTTTCTTGCAACTCTTCTTCTGAGATTTCAACAGTATAAGAAAGGGCGTAAAGCTGTGTGGAAAAAATTAACAGCAGCACGCTTAAGAAAATTTTTAAAGTATTAAGTGGTCGCATGAGACGGTCTCAAATAAAATTTTTCAGCAATTAACAAACAAAACAAACCTAGGAATAAGACAATGATAATAGCGTGATCGCCGATGGCGGCATAAGGGGTGAGTCCTGTCATTGGAAAAATAACCCCTGATAAAGCGGTGGTGATAAATAACGGGGCTTGCGCAATGAGCTTTCCATTAGGGGCTATGATGGCGGTTGCGCCCGTGTTGGTGGCGCGTAATAAATAACGTCCACTTTCCAAAGCCCGCATTCGTGCCATTTGTAAATGTTGATGCGGTTCAATGGAACGACCAAACCACGCATCATTGGTTAAATTAACCAAGTAAGCCGCTTTTTCAACGTGCCTAATCGACTCACTACCGAACGCATCTTCATAGCAGATGGAAGTCACAATTGGATAACCTGCCGCTTCGAGCAGCGGTTGTGTAGTACCGCCTGTGCTAAAATCGTCTAATCGCAGCCCTATTGCGTTTAAAACCCAGCCTGATAAAGGTTGTAATGGCATATATTCCCCAAACGGTAGCAAATGATTTTTGCGATAACTGGCGCGTTTTTTCCCCAAAACTAAAGCAGAATTATAAACCGCTTCGGTTTGTTGGTCTTTTTCCAGCAAACTGACAATAATATCCGTGCCGTGCGACAGGGCTTGTTGCTCCAAAGGTTGCAAAAATGGCACATCCACTTGCGATAAATAAGCAGGAATAGCGGTTTCAGGCCAAACGATTAATTGTGAGTCCCAATGTTGATTAGTGAGCTGTTGATACGCCATCAACGTGCCGATTAAGCTGTTTTGTTGCCATTTTTGTTCTTGACTAATATTGCCTTGAATTAAGGTGACAGAAATCGGCGCGTCAATTTTAACCGTCCAGTGCTGATGATTTAATAGACAACCTGTGCCAAGAATTAGCACTAAGCTTCCTGCAATGAGTGGAAAGTGTTTTTTTTGTACGATTAAATGAGCAAACAATGCCGCTGAAAAAGCCAATAAAAAACCTGTGCCATAAACGCCAAGCAGCGGAATATAGCCAGCATAAGGGCTATCAAGTTGGCTGTACGCAATTTGCAACCACGGAAAGCCGTTTAACAACCAAAATCCGCGACCGTATTCAAGCAATATCCACACTACAGGCAGAATAATCAACAAAAGTTGACTGTTACAAAAACGGGCTAACCTGACGGAAAGATAACCTGCCAATGCGGGAAATAATGCCCAAAAAGCAGAAAATAAGCTGGTGAGTAACAGAGAAGAAAAAAGCTCGCCACTGCCATAAAAATAAATGCTGACAAATACCCAACTGACCCCCACGCCAAACAGCCCTAGCCCATAGCAATAGCCATAGAGAGCCGCCTGCCATGCGGTGCAGTGTTGCCATGCGCAAAATAAAAAGGCTAAGGAAAAAAAAGCCAGGTAAAAATAATTAAACGGTGCAAAAGAAAGGGTTAAGGCAATCCCTGCTAAGAGATTGAGTAAAGCCCAGCGCAATGGGGGAAATGTAGCCATAAATAAAACCATAACCTATTTTTAAAAGCAGAAGAGGGTTGTTTGACTATTTTACGCTAATTATTAACCCAGACGCTGACTAGGCTATTGTCACTGTAAAAAACTAAGCAAATAGGGTAAGGTTATGGCTGTGTGGCTGTTTTTTTCACACAACTTAACTATTACAATAAAGTGAGGCCTATTATGAAAAAAATCGTATCCCCCCTGTTGCTATTGACAACACTTTTGTTCACCCATAACGCACTGGCTTATAACCCTGGGGCTGTTGAGGAAGCCTGTAAAAAACCAAAGTTTAGTAGCTTTTCATTAGCCGAATATAATGCAGCCACTAAATTAGAAGTTCCTGCCCAAAGCGATTTTTCCTTCACGCTCTCGAATAATATTGACCCAGCAACTTTAAAATTAACTGCAAAAAAGAAGCCGCTGCCTTTCACCATTACCGATAAAAACAGCTTTTTTTTAGTCACAGGCAAAATTCCTGCTGACTATACAGGAAAATTTGTCCGCATTGATGCGCAGGTGATGGCAAAACTTTCGTGTAAAGGACTCGATGGCTGGCTAATTAAAATAGCAGGGCAATAAGCCTGCCGCTCTTACCCAAGGTAAGAATGCTCTGCTTGTTGCCTTGGGTTTGTCATTTTTCTAAAATCTTCACCCTCCAAACGCTAAAACACTGTTTCACTATGATGCTCTATGTGATAATAAAGCAAATTTATATCTCAAGTTGGTTTTGACAATGGATGAACAGAAAAAACAGGCTCTCAATGCCGCTTTAGCGCAAATAGAAAAGCAATTTGGCAAAGGTTCTGTGATGCGGTTGGGCGATAGCGCAACGTTTCGGGATATTCAAGTAATTCCCACAGGCTGTTTAGCATTGGATATTGCTTTAGGCTGTGGCGGTTTACCTAAAGGACGGGTTGTCGAAATTTACGGGCCTGAATCCTCTGGCAAAACCACCATGACCTTGGAAGTGATTGCACAAGTGCAAAAAGTAGGTGGCACAGCCGCTTTCATTGACGCTGAACACGCATTAGACCCCAGTTATGCTGAAAAAATTGGGGTGGTTGTGGATGATTTATTAGTGTCGCAACCTGATAATGGTGAACAAGCCTTAGAAATTGCCGATATGCTGGTGCGCTCAGGTTCGGTGGATATTGTGGTCGTTGATTCAGTTGCCGCATTAACCCCCAAAGCAGAATTAGAAGGCGATATGGGCGCATCCCACATGGGCTTGCAAGCGCGTCTGATGTCACAAGCGTTGCGTAAATTGACCGCAAATATTAACCGTACCAATACACTTGTCATTTTTATCAATCAACTGCGCAGTAAAATTGGTATCACTTTTGGTAGCCCTGAAACCACCACAGGCGGCAACGCGCTGAAATTTTATTCCTCGGTTCGTCTTGATATTCGCCGCATTGGTTCTGTCAAAAAAGACGATGAGGTGATTGGCAATGAAACCCGCATTAAAGTGGTAAAAAACAAAGTTGCCCCGCCGTTTAAAGAAGCTAAATTTGATATTTTGTACGGTGAAGGGGTGTCCTCTTTCGGCGAACTGATTGACTTAGGGATAGAATACGGCATCGTACAAAAATCAGGTTCTTGGTACAGTTATAGTGATGAAAAACTTGGACAAGGTAAAGAAAATTCACGGCTGTTTTTACAGCAACAGCCTGAAAAATGTGAACAAATAGAACGGCAAATTCGTGAAGTCGCTTTTTATCGTCAAACTGCCCCCAATGTACAAAACAGCGATAATCATGCTCCTTATAATGCCAGTGATGATGCGTACAATTAAAAGGTAATCAAAATGGACTGGCTGCAAGTTTGTGAACATCCTAGCTTAAGAAACTTACCGTTTAAAATTGAACTAGATGAGCTAGGCAGGATTATTATGTCGCCGTTAAAAGTCGCGCATTCCCTTTATCAGGGGAAATTAACCCGATTACTTTATCAGCATTTGCAGCAAGGTGAAGTGTTGGTTGAATGTGCCATTCGGACTTGCAAAGGAACTAAAGTTGCTGATGTGGCTTGGGCATTTAATCCACGATTGCAAATTATAGAAAAACAAACTGAGTGCTTAATTGCGCCAGAAATTTGTATTGAGGTATTATCCAACAGCAATTCTAAAAAAGAAATGTCGTTAAAAAAACAACTCTATTTTGATAATGGTGCGCAGGAAGTTTGGATTTGTGATTTATATGGAAAAATACGCTTTTATACACAACAAGATGAAATAAAACAGTCAGAATTTGCGCCAGATTTTCCTAATGCCATTGCCTAAGATGAAAAAATCTATTTTTACCGAAGACAGAAAATATACGTTTAGCGATTATTTTTCGATGTCAGCGTCAGTTAAAGAGATTGTCACTGAGTTGGGCTATTCACTTTTTACCCAAAGAATCCAATTACCGCAAAATTTAGATTATGATAAAAATATCATTGAACATTTAAATAGATTATATGACACTATTTTTCTTAAAATCAATTTAAATTCTGAATTTTCCAAGCGTGAATTTTTAATCTCACCGTTATTAATAGAATTAGCCCAGTTAATGGATATAACGATTGAGACAGAAAATACTATTTTTGTGAATGATAAATTAGCAGGGAGTTTTGATTACTTTGTACAAGGAAAACAAAATTTAATTGTAATTGAAGCTAAAAATAAAGATATAGAAGGTGGCTTTAAGCAATTGGCGGCAGAATTAATTGCCTTAGATTGCTATGATGATTTGCAAAATAGACCTTTATTATACGGTGCAATTACCTTGGGCGATATTTGGAAGTTTGCTATTTTAGACCGCCATCAGAAACAACTCATTAAAGATATCAATAGTTATACCATTCCGCATAATACGGATGAGGTATTTGGTGTTTTAATGGGAATTTTAATGGAGTAGTTGTATATTTATGAAAAAATCAATTTTTATCGAAGACAGAAAATATACCTTTAGCGATTATTTTAATATGACCGCTGAAGTTGATGACATTATTGCCGAGTTAGGGTATTCATTTTGCATAAAAAAAATAGAATTGCCTTGTTATTTAGATTATGACAAAAAAATCATTGAGAGACTCAATAACTTATATGATGCTGTTTTCAAAAATATTAGCTTAAGCTCAGAATTTTCTAAACGCGAATTTATTGTGTCACCCTTATTACTTGAGTTGTTAACAATAATTCAAATAAAAATCACAACAGAAAGTGCTATTGTAATAAATGACAAATTAGCGGGAAGTTTTGATTATTTATTAAAAGGAAAACAAAACCTTATTGTTATAGAAGCTAAAAATGCTGATATGAACAACGGTTTCAAACAATTAGCAGCACAATTAATTGCCTTAGACCAATATGAAGAAACAAGCCAGTCACAGTTATTGTATGGTGCAATTACATTAGGCGACTTTTGGAAATTTGCCGTATTAGACCGTACTCAAAAACAGCTAATTAAAGATATTAATGCTTATACCATTCCGCATAATACGGATGAGGTTTTTTCGATATTGATGGGGATTTTAACTAATTAAAAATGAACTTAATTTGCACGTTTTATCACCTAACTTAAGCAGTTATGGCTAAATTTCAGCTATTCACAAAATCTTTCGTGTAATTACTTACCACAAACAGTCCAACGATTATGAAAACAATGACCAGCGCACAACTGCGCACTGCCTTTTTAGAATTTTTCCGCACGCACGGACACAGTGTGCAAGCGAGCAGTTCGCTTGTGCCAAACAATGACCCCACTTTGCTTTTTACTAATGCAGGGATGGTGCCTTTCAAAGATGTTTTTTTAGGACGTGAGCGACGAGATTTTGTCCGCGCAACCAGCAGTCAACGCTGTGTGCGCGCCGGCGGTAAGCATAATGATTTAGAAAATGTCGGTTATACCGCTCGCCATCACACCTTCTTTGAAATGTTGGGTAATTTCAGTTTTGGTGATTATTTCAAACGCGATGCCATTAAGTTTGCGTGGGAATTTTTAACCCAAATTTTAGCCATTCCTGCCGAAAAACTTTGGATAACGGTCTTTGAAGAAGACTCTGAAGCAGAAAGTATTTGGCTAGAAGAAGTGGGAGTTAGTCCTGAACGGTTTTCCAAAATCGGTGCAAAAGATAATTTTTGGGCAATGGGCGATACTGGCCCTTGCGGGCCATGCAGTGAAATTTTTTATGACCACGGCGAAAGTGTAGCAGGAGGGCCGCCAGGCAGTGCTGATGCAGAAGGCGACCGTTACATTGAAATTTGGAACTTAGTGTTTATGCAATACAACCGTGATGCAGACGGCACGTTGCATCCATTGCCTAAACCTTCGGTTGATACGGGGATGGGCTTAGAGCGAATTGCTGCCGTTTTGCAAGGAGTGCATAACAATTATGAGATTGATTTATTTCAAAAACTATTAAAAGTCGCCGCGCAATTAGCAGGAACAGAAGACACGACAAAAAGCTCGCTGCGCGTTATTGCCGACCATATCCGCTCTTGCGCATTTTTAATAGCTGACGGTGTTTTACCTTCAAACGAAGGGCGTGGCTATGTCTTGCGCCGGATTATTCGTCGTGCGATTCGTCATGGTTATCGCCTAGAAATTCGTGATGTTTTCTTTTATAAATTAGTCGCGCCACTGGTTGCTGAAATGGGAGACGCTTATCCCGACTTGAAAGCCGCGCAAGCACAAATTGAACGGGTATTGCAAAAAGAAGAACAACGTTTTGCCGAAACCTTAGAACAAGGGATGAAAATTTTAGAATCCTGTGTAGAAAAATTACACGGCACAGTCATTCCGGGTGATGTGGTGTTTTTGCTGTATGACACCTATGGCTTCCCAATTGATTTAACCTCAGACTTTGCCCGTGAAAATGAATTGAGCGTTGACCACAACGGCTTTGAACTCGCGATGGCGGCGCAACGTGATAGAGCGCGGGGCGCGAGCAGTTTTTCTGTCGATTACAACCAAACGATTAGCCATAATAGTCAAACCGACTTTGTTGGCTATTATCATACCGACGATGAAGCACGAATTATCGGTTTATTTCGCCAAGGTGAGGCAGTTGATAGTTTGGCAGCGGGTGAAGTTGGAGTGGTGATTTTAGATAAAACCCCGTTTTATGCGGAGTCGGGTGGTCAAGCGGGTGACAACGGGCGAATTGAAGCGGAAAACGGTTTGTTTGAAGTGGTTGATACACAAAAACAAAGTGGCACACTATTTTTGCATCAAGGCACAGTTGCGCAGGGAACATTGCAAATCAACCAAGCGTGTCATGCACTGGTCGATGTTGAAAACCGAACGGCGACAGAGTTAAATCATTCCGCCACCCATTTACTGCACGCCGCATTGCGTTTGATTTTAGGTGAACACGTTGCACAAAAAGGTTCATTGGTCAATCCTGAACGGCTGCGCTTTGATTTTTCCCATTTTGAACCGCTGACCGCTACGGAAATTAATCAAGTTGAACAAATTGTTAATGCGCAAATTCGCTTAAATAATGCGGTTGCGGCGCAAGTGATGGCAAAAGAAGAAGCCATGAAAGCGGGGGCGATGGCGTTATTTGGAGAAAAATATGGCGATGAAGTACGGGTGTTGAAAATTGGGGAATTTTCTACTGAACTTTGCGGCGGTACGCACGTTAAAAGAGCGGGTGATATTGGCTTGTTTAAAATTATCAGCGAATCAGGTGTTGCGGCAGGCGTGAGACGAATTGAAGCGTTGACAGGGCAAATGGCGTTAAATTGGGTGAAAAATAGCGACAGTGCTTTAGGCAATATCGCAAATTTATTGAAAGCACCGCAAGATAAAGCGGTTGATAAAGTACAGCAATTATTAGAAAAAAATCGCGCTTTGGAAAAAGAACTGGAAAAATTAAAAAGCAAGTTAGCAAGTAGCGCAGGTAATGATTTGACAGCACAAGCCATTGAAATTTCAGGGATTAATGTATTAGCAGTGCGCCGAGATGAAATGGATGTTAAGGCGATGCGCGAGATGGTTGACCAGTTGAAAAATAAATTAGGTTCAGCGGCAGTGGTGTTAGCGAGTGTGAATGAAGGCAAAATTAGCCTGATTGCAGGGGTTTCCAAAGACCAAATTCATCGTGTAAAAGCGGACGATTTAGTGAACGCTGTGGCGTTGAAAATCGGTGGCAAAGGCGGTGGTCGTCCTGATATGGCGCAAGCAGGTGGGGATGATGTGGCGGGATTGGATGCTGCATTGAAAGCTGTGCCAGCTTGGGTTGGGCAGCAGTTAGGGAATTAACAATCTGAAAAATGATTGTTGTTTGCTTAATTGGATGGAGAAAAAAATGATGACAGTGAGCGAAATCAAACAGGAAATCAGTTTGTTAAATATGACTGAAAAATTGTGGCTTGTTGAAGAATTGTGGGATTTTATTGCTTTTAATGATAATGAATTGCCGATTTCTAAAGTGCAACAACAAGAGCTAGATAAACGGTATAAAGATTATCAAGCCGGAAATGTGACTTTGCATCATTGGCAAACGGTGCATGAACAATTACGGGCGAAATATCAATGAAGATTGTTTATATCGACCGTGCTAGGGAAGAATTAGATGCGGCTGTTGCATGGTATGAATCAAAACGAAAAGGCTTAGGTTTTGAATTTTTAGATTCAGTAGAAGAAGCATTAAAAAGATTGCTGATGTTTCCTGAGCTTTGTGCGGTTTGTTATGACAATTTTAGACGGTGTGTGATAAAGCGTTTTCCATACTCTATTTTTTATACGTTGGAAAATCAGGATATTGTGATTCATGCGGTTTTTAATAGTAGATGTAATCCAGATGATAGACCTTTTGAGATTTAAGCGTGATATTCTAAGAACCTAAAGGGTGATTGTTGTTTGCTTAAAGGGGATTTTTAAAATTATGAAACAATCTATTGCTCTTCAAATATTAAAAAGAATTAAACCGCTATTAATGCAACAATTCGGTGTAGTGCGATTGGCGTTGTTTGGTTCAACGGCACGGGATGAAGCAACTGAAAATAGTGACATGGATATATTGGTGAGTTTTGAAGGTATAGCGACTTCACAACGTTATTTTGGAGTACAGTTTTATTTGGAAGATTGTTTAGGTTGTGCGGTGGATTTGGTGACGGATAAAGCTTTGCGTCCGCAATTACGTCCGTTTATTGAGCAAGAAGCAATTGATGTCTAAAGTGATTCGGGAATGGCGGTTTTATATTCATGACATATTGTGGAATATTATTGAAATGGATATTCCGGCTTTATTGAAAGAGCTTGAATTGTTTAAACAGAAAAATTGTTAAAGAATTAGGGCGTGATATTCTAAGAACCTAAAGGGCGGTTGTTGTTTTATTAATTTATCGAAAATAACTTAGCAGTAATAATTATGCCATTAACAAAACAAATACAGCAACCAATGGTTGTTTTTAATGTCGGTTGGATGAAACATTATCAAGGACTTAGTAATAAAGAAGATGTCATAACTGGAAAGGCAAAATTTATTGATGAAAAAAAATGGGGATATGAAATTTATAACTTTTTGCCATTTGAAGGTAAGGTTTATGGTTTTGTACAACCAAGCGGTCATGGAAAAGACTATTTAGAGCGTCAAATACGCATAGAAAATATTGACAGTAAAGTACAAGCTACTTCTGAATATATAGATGATGTATTAGTGGTATGGGTTGCACCTTATCCACAAGGTGGCACATACTTAGTTGGATGGTATGAACACGCACGGATTTATCGCCATTATCAAGAAACTTCATCTATTAAAAGACACTATGAAAATCAAATTTTAGGTTATTTTGCAACTGCAAATGAAATAGATGCTGTGTGCTTGCATGAAGCCGACAGAATAACGGACGAATTGAAATTGCAACGTGCAAATAGCGCGAAAGAGGATAATAAAGGTGGATTAGGGCATTCATTCGTTTGGTTTGCTCGCATAGATGAAAGTCGCCCTTATAATCTAAAATTTCGTGAAAAAATTTTAGCTTTTATATCGAAATATAAACAGAAAAATCAGCACTATATTGAAAAACAATTTTTGCATGAAATAAGTCAATCCTCACCTAATGAGCGTGAGAAAAGACTCAAAAAAGCGTCTAAACAAGCTAAACGCATTCAAGTTGTTACTACACAATTTCAACGTAATCCTGATGTTGTTGCAGAAGTTTTAATGCGTGCAAAAGGATATTGTGAGCTGTGTAAAAAAGTAGCTCCATTTATGCGTGCAAGCAATGGAGAACCTTATTTGGAAGTGCATCACAAAATTCCACTGGCTGATGGTGGGGATGACAGTGTAGAAAACGCGATAGCTTTATGCCCTAACTGTCATCGCTACAGCCATTATAGTTTATAAAACAAATTGTTATCAATTTTTTAAAAATGAATATCCAACTTTTAAACGACATAGAACAATTACCGCCCGAAGCACAACAAAAAATAGCAGCGTTAATTATCTCGCTTAAAGAGCTTTATCAGCCAGCAAAAAATACACGCCAGCCCACTATTACAAAAGGCGATAAAACTATTGACCCTACTGAATTTTTTGGAATGTGGAAGGAACAGCCGCGAAATTTAGCGGATATTAGAAAAAAAGCATGGCATCGCTCAGGATTTAATCAATGATTTTGTGCGATACCAATGTTTTTATTCATGCCTTTAATGAAAATCAAACGACAATTGCACAACTCAATTTAATAGGTATCAAAAATATAGCTGTTTCTGCAATTACGTTAATGGAACTTTATCAAGGCATGGGTAATAAAGCAGAATTAGCACGAATGAAAAAAGCGATGCGCTATTATGATGTTGTACAAATTGACAACGATATTTCAGAAATGGCAATTGAATTAATCGAAAAATTTAACTTAAGTCACGGCTTGCAAATTCCTGATGCAATTATTGGCGCGACGGCGATTATTTATGAAATTCCGCTTTATACTTATAACGTTAAAGATTTTAAATTCATGCCCAATATCAAACTTTATCAAAAAACGCATTAGGTAAAAAAATGATTACCTACCAACTGTTAAATGAAATAGAACACACCGCCCGAAGCGCAACAAAAAATAGAAAACTAATTGAGGCTTACTATGCAACTTGCTGAAATAAAAACATTATCTGTTGAAAAAAGAATGCAGATGATGGAGGATATATGGGATAGCCTTCGCCATGAAAATACAGAAATAACCTCTCCTTTATGGCACAAAAAAATTCTTCAAGATAGAATCCAATTAATTCAATCAGGAAAAGCCAAATTTCTCTCTATTCAAGAATTAAAAAGTAAGTATTTATGAAAGTTGAAGACATTATCATTCTTGAACAAGCAGCAAATGATATAGAGCAGGCTAAACAATTTTATAATATTAATGGCATAAATATTGGTGATTACTTTTTTGACTGTATCATTTCTGATATTGAATCGTTAAAAATTTATGCCGGCATTCATAGCAAACATTTTGGTTTATATAGAATGTTATCAAAAAGATTTCCTTACGGAATTTATTACGATATTTTTGAAACAACAGTTGTTATTATTGCAGTATTGGATTTAAGAAAAAATCCTGATGGGATTAGAAATAAACTGACTCAATAAAATTGACTATTAATTGTGATTACCGCCCAAATTTTAAATAAAATAGAACACACCGCCCGAAGCGCAACAAAAAGGAATCGGTCAAACTAAATGAAAAAAAGCATTTTTCAACAAAACAAACGCTATTAATTTAGTGATTATTTTAATTTAAGTCATCCCGTTGAAGAAATTGTCGCTGAATTAGGCTATCAAATTCAAGTTGAGGAAATTAAATTTCCTATATTGGCTAATATTGATATGACAGTCATTCATCAATTAATTAAATCGTATCATCAATTATTGCCAAAAATTAGTTTTAATTCTGAAACGGCTAAACGTGAATTTTTAATTGCACCACTACTTTATCAAGTTGTTTTAAAAACCGACTCCAAGCTTAATATAGAATATCCAATTGATATAAATGATAAATTAAACGGCTGGCTGGATTATTTAATTCGCAGTCAACAAGAAATTGTCGTTATCGAAGCAAAAAAAGGGGATTTAGAAAAAGGATTTACCCAATTAGCTGCTGAAATGATTGCATTAGATTATTATGAAGATGAAGGACAACCGAGCCATTTGTATGGTGCAATTACGATAGGTGAAGTTTGGCGTTTTGCCGTGTTGGATAGAAAAAATAAAAAAATTAAGAAAGATATAAATCTTTTTCGCTTCCCACAAGATGCGCAAGATTTATTTGCGGTGCTATTAGGTATTTTAACGGCTATTTAACTTAAAACACAAAATGTGTAAAATAAATCCCCGCGTTGATTTCGCATTTAAAAAATTATTTGGCAGTGAAGAAAATAAAGATTTATTAATGTCTTTAATTAATGCCATTGTTTCTGAACAAGACCAAGTGAGCGAAATCGAATTAAAAAACCCGTATAATTTGGCAGATTATCAAAACGGTAAAATGTCAATTCTCGATATTAAAGCTAAAAGTAAAACAACGGCTTGTTGGTTTAATGTTGAAATGCAAATCAGCGAGGATTATCATTTTGATAAACGCGCGATTTATTATTGGTCGAAATTAGTCACAGAACAATTAAGTGAAGGCATGATGTTTAAAGCCTTGCCTAAAACCATTAGTATTATTATTTTGGACTTTAACTTTATTCAAAACACCAGCGAATTGCATAATCGTTATAAAATTCTTAATACGCAAACAGGCTTAGATGATAATTTGCATGATGTTTTTGAATTACATTACATTGAGTTAAAGAAATTTTATAAATCATTTCAGCAAATTGAAACCGCACTAGACCGTTGGACTACTTTTTTAACCAAGGCAGGGAGTTTGGATAAAAATTGTATTCCTATTGAATTAGCCAATGATAAAGAAATTGTCAAAGCTATCAATGCGGTGGATAGAATGTTTGATGAGGAAGAGCGAACGGTTTATGGTGTGCGAATGCAGGCTTTAATGGAAGTTGAAAGTAAAATTGCTTCTGCTGAAGAAAAAGGGATTGAAAAAGGTGCAAATGAGGCTAAAAAAGAAATTGCCTTGAATTTGTTAGCGCAAGGCATGGCAATGGAAAATGTTGTGAAAGTGACGGGATTAACGGAAGATTTTTTGAAAACACTCTAATAATTAATCATTTGGGAAAATAACTTAAAAGGTTTTAATAAATGGCAATTTACGTTTATAAATTTGGCGGAACTTCCGTTGGTACAATCGAACGGATTAAAGCAGTAGCAGAAAAGGTAAAAGCCGCTCATACTGGAGGCGATGCAATTGTCGTTGTCGTTTCAGCAATGAGTGGCGAGACCAATCGCTTAATTGACTTGGCCAAACAAATGCAGTCCCAGCCCAATGAACGGGAATTAGATGTTCTAATTTCTACAGGCGAGCAAGTGACAACCGCTTTATTAAGCATGGCGTTGACGCAACTGGATTGCCCTGCGTGTTCTTATACAGGGGGACAGGTGCGAATTTTAACCGACAGCATTCACACCAAGGCGAGAATTCGAGCCATTGATGATACTAGGATTCATGCTGACCTCAAAGCCGGCAAAGTGGTTGTAGTGGCAGGCTTTCAAGGCGTTGATGAATTTGGCAATATCACCACCTTAGGGCGTGGTGGCTCAGATACCACAGCCGTTGCTTTGGCGGCAGCTTTAAAAGCCGATGAATGCCATATTTATACCGATGTGGATGGGGTTTATACAACCGACCCGCGCATTGAGCCAAAAGCCCGCCGGTTAAATCAAATTACTTTTGAAGAAATGCTAGAAATGGCCAGTTTAGGCTCAAAAGTATTACAAATTCGTTCTGTTGAGTTTGCAGGCAAATACAATGTTAAATTGCGGGTCTTGTCTTCGTTTATCGAAGGCAACGGCACGCTTATCACCTACGAGGATACACAAGTGGAAAGTGCTTTAATTTCAGGCATTGCGTTTAATCGTGATGAGGCTAAATTAACCTTAAGTGGCGTACCTGATATGCCAGGAATTGCTTCTAAAATTTTAGCCCCGATTGCGCATGAAAATATCGAAATCGATATGATTATTCAGAATATTTCTGCCAAAGGAACCACCGATTTTACCTTTACCGTGCATCGGAATGATTTTTTAAAGGCAAAAAAAATACTGGCAACTATCGCGGTTGAATTGGGCGCAAAAGAAGTATCAGGCGATGATAGAATCGTTAAAGTTTCTATTGTTGGCGTGGGGATGCGCTCTCATGCGGGCATTGCTAGCACGATGTTTAAAGCGTTAGCTGAAGAAGGGATTAATATTCAAATGATTTCAACCTCAGAAATTAAAATTTCGGTAGTGGTTGATGAAAAATATTTGGAACTTGCCGTGCGTACCCTTCATGCGGCGTTTAATTTAGATGAAGCTCCCCTATCTTAAAGCTTTATTTATTACAAAAAGCTGCTATAATGCACAGATTGATCGGTTGCTGTTGTAAGCAGTAGATTTTTATTAAGAATGTAGGGAGATATTATGCTGATCTTAACTCGCCGTGTTGGAGAGACCTTAATGATAGGTGATGATGTAACAGTCACTGTTCTTGGGGTTAAGGGAAATCAAGTTCGTATTGGTGTTAATGCGCCAAAAGAAGTTTCTGTTCACCGCGAAGAAATCTACGAAAGGATAAAAAAAGAACAAGCCGATATATCAGAACAACCTGTGTCTGAATAAAACATTTTAGGAGAGATGGCCGAGAGGCCGAAGGCGCTCCCCTGCTAAGGGAGTATGTGCCAAAAGCGCATCGAGGGTTCGAATCCCTCTCTCTCCGCCATTTGTGCCAAGTCGTTAGATTTTTAAAATTTATCTTGACAGGGATTAAAATAAAAAGGACAATGTGCGACTCATAAGAATACGCGCCCGTAGCTCAGCTGGATAGAGTACTCGGCTACGAACCGAGCGGTCAGGAGTTCGAATCTCTTCGGGCGCGCCACTTAAAACAAATTTTTCCTCTGTAGTTCAGTCGGTAGAACGGTGGACTGTTAATCCATATGTCGCAGGTTCGAGTCCTGCCGGAGGAGCCAAATTAAAAAAAGCCCGTTTATAGCGGGTTTTTTTATGCCTATCACTTTTACATTTCTTTCAAAAATATGACTATTCCTGACAGTTATGCAGTGTTTGGCTTTCCAATCAAACACAGTAAATCTCCCCGCATACATCAATTATTTGCGGAACAAACAGCGCAAAACTTAACCTACACAGCCCAAGAAGTTCCCGCTACGCATTTTCAGGCAATGGCACAAACTTTTTTTAGGGAAGGAGGCAAAGGTTTAAATTGTACCGTGCCACTTAAAGAATTGGCGTGGCAATTTGCCGACCACTTAACAGAACGCGCACAATTTGCCAAAGCCGTTAATACGCTCGCCCTACAAGCAGATGGCAGTATTTTGGGGGATAATACAGATGGGAAAGGATTAGTAACCGATTTAATCATCAATCAAAAGGTGCTACTTTCTAATCAAAGCGTGCTAATTTTAGGTGCAGGCGGTGCAACACGCGGTATTATTAACCCACTATTATCTTTAAATCCTGCGCAATTAGTGATTGCAAATCGAACAGTCGAAAAAGCGCGACACTTAGCCAGTGAATTTTCAAATTCAGAGGCACAAATAACAGGCTGTGGATTTGCTGCATTAGCAGGCGAGCAGTTTGATGTAATTATTAATGCAACCGCCGCAAGTTTATCAGACGATTTACCTCCGCTGCCACCTAATATACTGGCAGAAAAAGGCTGCTGTTATGATTTAGCCTACAGCACTCAACCCACTGCATTTGTCCGTTGGGGACAACAACCAAATGCCGCAATTAATGTGGATGGGTTGGGAATGTTAATTGAGCAAGCCGCCGAAGCTTTTTATTTGTGGCGCGGTGTACGACCTGATACACAGGCAGTTATCAGGTTATTTTCTGTCCATGACAAAAAACAACTTGTTGAACAAAGGAGTTAGCGACACACCATGCGTTTTTTTAAAAAAATAGTGACCGTCATCCTATTGCAGCACAGTTTGCTTATTTATGCCGCAGAAATAACCCAACCTTTGCAAGAAAACAAACCTGTTCTTTACAAAAATAAGGCATATCGTTTTTCATTTCTTTTGCCTGTTGACTGGAAAAAACAAACAGGGGATGTCAATAGCAATAATGTATTATTTATGCGCCTACCGTTGAGTCAATCGTGCAGTTTTCAATTTAACATTACCCCGATGCCTACGAATTTTCCCACGGAAATGGTGGTTGATGCTGGTTTAAAAACCGCACTTGTGCAGGTTAAACAAAAAAAATTGTTTTCAGCCCAACGGCGTGATTTTGTCCATGATGAAAAAGTGTTGAGCAAAGAAAAGGGCAAAGAGGTCGAAAGCATTAAACCCGTTACATTTGTTCGTGGTTGGGAAGTGATGGAAAATCGCCAAGAAACTGGTTTGCAACGCCTTGTTTATCAAGCCTATAACAAAAGTAACGCTTATTTTAATTTCATCGCGACAGCAAGCAATGAAAATTTTACCCAGTGCCAGCCGCAGTTACAGCAAATTATGGCGTCGATTCAGTTTGCCCCGTAAAATCCCCCCACAACATCTGCACACAGCTTAATGCCGCTAAAGCCGCTGTTTCAGTGCGTAAAATCCGCGCTCCCAACGCAACAGGAATAAAGCCAGCTGCTTTTGCTAATTCCCGCTCATTTTCGCTGAAACCGCCTTCAGGCCCTGAAAGCAGGGTGACAAGATTATCCACAGGCTGAAGTTGGTTTAAAGTCGCTGTCGCTGTGGGGTCTAAAAAAATTTTTAACCCCTGTTGTTGTGTTACCCAAGCGGCTAAGTCGGCGATGGGCTGGAGTGGCGGTACAAACGTTCGTCCACTTTGTTCACTGGCGTGTTGGGCGATTTTTTGCCAATGCCCGCGTTTTTGCTCACCTTTATCGGCTTTTAACACCACATTACAACGGGCTGTTTCTAAAGGAGTAATGTGCGTCACCCCAAGTTCTACGGCTTTTTGTACTGCAAAATCCATTCGGTCGCCGCGTGAAATCCCTAAACCAAACACAATATGCAATGCTGATTCAACGCTACGCGCAACGTAAGCTTCAATTGCAACACGCACCGCTTTGCGGCTTACTTCTAGCAGAGTTGCTTGATATTCGCCGCCCATGCCGTTAAATAACAGTAATTTTGCGTCTTGTTTTAAACGCAACACCGTGCGCAAATAATGGGCGCAGTCATCATCCAAGACAAGGTTTTGTCCCACTTGCAACGCAACAGGTAAATATAAACGTGAAACTCGCATCTTAATCACGCACCGCAAATAACATGGCATCCCAAGCAATATCGGCCATCCAAGCAATTTCCTGTTCAGTAATCACATAGGGGGGCATAAAATAAATCACATTGCCAATCGGACGTAGCATCAACCCTTTTGCCAGCGCGTATTGATACACCTTTAAGCCGCGCCGCTCTTGCCAAGGAAACATCTTGGCTGTTTGTTTATTTTTGACCAACTCAATCGCCAAAATCATTCCTGTCTGCCGCACTTCCGCCACATTTGGATGGTCTTTAAAGCGTTCTGTAGCTTTTGCCATTGCCGCAATTAACACTTGATTTTTAACAATAATTTGCTGCGATTGAAGAATCTCTAGCGTGGCAATCCCAGCGCGACAGCCTAGCGGATTGCCGCAATAGCTGTGAGAATGCAAAAACGCCGTTAAATTTTGATAGTCATCATAAAAAGCGGCATACACCGCCTCCGTGGTTAAAACGGCAGAAAGCGGTAAATACCCCCCTGTTAAGCCTTTGGATAAGCACAAGAAATCGGGACTAATTCCTGCTTGTTCGCAGGCAAATAAAGTTCCCGTGCGTCCAAATCCCACCGCAATTTCATCGGCAATTAGATGAACCTGATATTTATCACAGGCTTGGCGCAGCAAGGTTAAATAAATCGGGTCATACATCCGCATTCTGCCCGCGCCTTGTACCAAGGGTTCAACAATCACCGCTGCTACACTGTCAGCGTGTTCGGACAACATTTTTTCCATTGCCGCAAACTGGCGAATCGCATACTGGGCAGGGGTTTCCCCTTTTTCTCGGCTGAACGCTTCAGGACTCGGTGCGGTTAAAACCTCCATGAGCAACGGCGCGTAGGTTTCTTTGAAATAACCCAAATTGCACATTGCCAACGCGCCAAGCGTTTCACCGTGATAGCTGTTATCCAACGTAATAAACTTGGTTTTTTGCCTCTGCCCTTGGTTCATCCAATAATGAAAACTCATTTTTAGCGCGACTTCAATTGCCGATGAGCCATTATCCGCGTAAAAACATTTGGTTAAATTAGCAGGGGTGATTTCCACCAGTTTTTCAGCTAATCCTACTGCCGCCTCGTGCGTAAAGCCGCTTAAAATAACGTGTTCTAAGGTATCAAGTTGGTCTTTTAAAGCTTGATTAATTAAGGGATTGGCATGACCCAATAAATTCACCCACCACGAGCTAATGGCATCTAAATAGCGATTGCCCTCAAAATCTTCCAGCCAGACCCCTTTGCCACTTTTGATGGGTACAACGGGCAAGGTTTCGTGGTCTTTCATTTGTGTGCAAGGATGCCAAAGCACTTTCGCATCGCGTTGGATAAAGGAGCTGTTATTCATAA
>JAIFMS010000140.1 GCA_020048335.1 Methylococcaceae bacterium
TTTTCTATCTCAAATGCAGCCCAGTGCAAAAGCGATGGCAGCTGGCGCACCCGTAGAAGTGGACATTAGTAAAATGGAGGAAGGGCAATTACTGCGCGTTGCTTGGCGAGGTAAACCTGTTTGGGTCTTAAATCGAACGAGCGAGGCTTTAAAAACCTTAGCCAGCTTGGAAAGTCAATTGGTCGACCCTGCATCTAATGAGTCGATTCAACCTGAAACCAGTAAAAATGCCGTCCGTTCAATTAAACCTGAAATTTTTATTGCGGTGGGTTTATGTACCCATTTAGGCTGCTCACCGACCTTTCGCCCAGAAATTGCGCCACATGATTTAGGCGATGATTGGAAAGGCGGATTTTTCTGTCCGTGTCATGGTTCAAAATTCGACTTAGCAGGTCGTGTTTATAGCAGTGTTCCTGCTCCCACCAATTTAGATGTGCCACCTTATCGCTATGTCACGGATACGCATATCATTATCGGCGAAGACTTAGAGGAGAAAGCAGCATGAAACCATCACGCATAGAAGCTTGCGGCCATTGGGTTGAAAAACGTTTCCCGATGTCCAAATTGTGGAATGACCACATGGCGCAATATTACGCGCCGAAAAACTTTAACTTTTGGTATTTTTTTGGCTCGCTAGCCTTATTAATTTTAGTCAACCAGTTCATCACAGGCATTTTACTGACGATGAACTACAAACCTGATGCAAAATTAGCCTTTGACTCAGTTGAATACATCATGCGTGATGTGGACTGGGGTTGGCTAGTGCGTTATATGCACTCCACAGGTGCGTCTGCTTTTTTCATTGTCGTGTACTTACATATGTTCCGTGGGCTGATTTATGGCTCTTTCAAACAACCGCGTGAGTTGATTTGGACATTTGGAATGTTAATCTTTGTCTGTTTGATGGCAGAGGCTTTCATGGGTTATTTGCTGCCGTGGGGACAAATGTCTTACTGGGGTGCGCAAGTGATTATTTCCTTATTCAGCGCGATTCCTGTGATTGGCGATGATTTGTCATTATGGATACGCGGTGATTATGTGATTTCCGACGCGACGTTAAACCGCTTTTTTGCGTTTCACGTTATCGCCGTGCCACTGGTGTTAATCATGCTGGTTTTTTTGCATATTGTTGCCTTGCATGAAGTCGGTTCAAATAACCCCGATGGAATTGAAATCAAAGAATCCAAAGACCCATGGGGACATCCTGTCGATGGAATTCCTTTTCACCCTTATTATTCGGTGAAGGACATTGTCGGGGTAGCAGTCTTCATGCTGTTTTTTGCCACGATTATTTTTTATATGCCAGAAATGGGCGGTTACTTTTTAGAACACGCCAACTTCATACCCGCAGACCCTCTCAAAACGCCTGAGCATATCGCCCCTGTGTGGTATTTCACGCCGTTTTATGCCATTTTACGCGCCGTACCCGATAAATTTGCAGGGGTTATTGCGATGGGTGGCTCTATCGTGGTGCTGTTTTTATTGCCTTGGTTAGACCGCAGTCCTGTTAAGTCGATTCGTTATCGCGGTGGAATTTTCAAAAAAGCCATTGTGTTATTTGTCATCAGCTTTTTAGTGTTAGGTTATTTAGGCACACAACCTGCGACTTATGGTGCTGTAATTGCCGCTCGTATTTTTACTGCGATTTATTTTGGCTTCTTTTTATTAATGCCCATTTATACTCGCTGGGAAAAAACCAAACCTGTCCCAAAAAGTCTAACTATGCAGCCTACGTTAGAAGAGAGAATCCCGGCGATGAAAGCCACTTTGGATGAAATGCTTATTAAAACCAGCGTAGAAACCTCGGCTGGACAAATAAAAACCCAAGTAAAACCCAATACAGCGGGGATTATTAAGGTGTTGACGCGCTTTGTTAAAAACCTAAAAGCAAGTTTGGAGTAATGATGAAAAAATTGATAACACTCATATTATTGCTACTGTTGCCGATGAGCGTTTTTGCCAGTGGTAGTGTTGGTTTGCAAGAAGCAGACATTGATTTATCGGACAATGCCTCGTTACAGCGTGGCGCAAAAACCTATGTCACCTACTGTTTAGGCTGTCATTCTGCCAAGCATATTCGTTACAAACGCATCGCGCTTGATTTAGGGATTGAAGATGCCGCGGTGTTAAAAGACATTGCTCCGGTTGGCGCGGCTATTTATGACCAAATGCACTCGGCAATGAATGGGCATGATGCCAATAAATGGTTTGGCACAACCCCGCCTGATTTGTCGTTGATTGCTCGCTCACGCGGCGCGGATTGGTTGTACAGTTATTTAAAAGGCTTTTATGTGGATAAATCTAAACCCTTAGGCGTAAACAACACCGTGTTTGAAGACGTGGGAATGCCCAATATGTTGTGGCAATTGCAAGGTTTGCAAACAGCAGTTTATAAAGAAGGCGAAGGAAAGGAAAAAGTCATTGAGAAGCTGATTATCGAAGAAAAAGGCACGATGTCAGAGGAAGAATTTGATAAAACGGTGAATGATTTGGTTAATTTCTTAGTTTATGTCGGTGAGCCTGTGCAGTTAGAAAGAGAACGGATAGGAAAATATGTATTATTTTTCTTACTCATGTTCTTAGGAATTGCCTATTTACTCAAAAAAGAATACTGGAAAGACATTCATTAATTTTTCTTAGTGCAACAAAAAGGCGGATGTTCATCCGCCTTTTTTGTATACCCTGTCAAAACTTCAGGCTTTGAAAAATAAATTTTTACTCTAAACTTAAGGCATCTTTTTGTTATCTTCATCTTCATGATGTCCACGAATGCCGCGTGTTTTATGTTTTTCTGGTGCAGCTTGGGTTTTACTTATCTCAATTTTACCCGTTGCATCTATTTTGGCAATGTTGCCTTGTTTAATCGTTTCATTACCCACAACAACAGAACCAGCCTCAACAATCAACGTTGTGGAGGTTTTATCATACGAAATACTGATAACTGCATCACGACTTATAAGATATTCTTGACTATCTACTTTAATAACGGCTTCGGGGGCTTTTTTACCCGCCTGATAACTGGCACTGCCTTCTTGTAATTCATATACGGCTTTAGGGGCAGGATACTCGAGAATAGCAAATCGGGTTTTTTCATCCAATGTCCATATTTCCCCCTTCTTCATTTTTAATGTTGCTGTATTCGTGGTGGTTTCTACAACATCAGCAAGATTAATTTCACCATCAGTGGTGACTTGACTTTCTTTGCCTTCATGTATGATGGCAATATGTTTAACTGCCGTACTACTTTCTGCAATTTTAGTAATAGTTGCAACACCGTCTGCATAAACAGGGAGTGCTGTTGCTGCTAATAAAACTAAGGCTATCAAATTAAATTTTTTCATTTTAAATCCCTACATAGTAATTAACAAAAGGACAACACGACTTGATTTTATCACGAAAATCTTAGTGCTTTATCACAGATAGTTTCCTTCTTACAGCATTCCAATGGCTTCTAATTTTTTCAACTGGTCGCGTACTTGGGCGGCTGCTTCAAACTCCAGATTCTTGGCATGAGCATACATCTTTTCTTCTAACTGTTTTATTTTTTTAGCCTTTTCTTTGACTGACAACACGTTATAAAGACTAATTTCTTCTGCTAGGTGTGTTTTTTCAGTGTCTGAAAACACATTGCCTAGCCCAGGAACCGCCATTTCTAAAATATCGGTCACGGACTTAAAAATAGTCTTCGGAGTAATGTGGTGCTGGGTATTAAAAAGGGTTTGCATTTGTCTGCGCCGCTGAGTTTCTTCAATGGCCTGCTGCATTGAGTGGGTTATTTTATCGGCATATAAAATGGCTCGTCCTTTGACATTTCGTGCCGCCCGTCCAATCGTTTGTACTAGCGAGACTTGTGAACGCAAAAAGCCTTCTTTATCCGCATCTAAAATAGCCACTAAAGAAACCTCTGGAATATCCAAGCCTTCGCGCAACAAGTTAATCCCTACCAGTGCATCAAACACGCCTAAACGCAAATCACGGATAATTTCCACCCGCTCTACAGTATCCACATCCGAATGTAAATAGCGCACCTTGACGTTATGTTCCATTAAATAATCGGTTAAATCTTCAGCCATGCGTTTAGTCAGGGTGGTGACCAAAACCCGTTCTTTTAAAATCACCCGTTTGTTAATTTCAGACAATAAATCATCCACTTGGGTCAACGCGGGACGCACTTCAATTTCAGGGTCAAGCAACCCTGTTGGACGAACAAGCTGTTCTACAAATACCCCAGAATGGGCTTTTTCATAGCGACTGGGTGTGGCTGACACATAAATCCGCTGTCTGGCACGCGCTTCAAATTCATGAAACATCAGCGGTCTGTTATCGAGTGCGGAAGGTAAGCGAAAACCGTATTCAACCAAGGTTTCTTTGCGTGAGCGGTCGCCTTTATACATCGCGCCAATTTGTGGAATAGTGACATGACTTTCATCAATAATGACCAACGCATTTTCAGGCAAATAATCAAACATGGTGGGCGGTGCTTCGCCTATTGCTCGTCCTGACAAATAACGCGAATAATTTTCTATCCCTGAGCAGTAACCGACTTCTAAAATCATCTCAATATCAAACAGGGTACGCTGCTCTAAGCGTTGTGCTTCAACTAATTTGTGCTGATTGTGCAACAGCTCTAATCGCTGTTTTAATTCGGCTTTAATCCCTTCAACAGCAACGAGTAATTGCGCACGCGGAGTCACATAATGATTTTTAGGATAAACCGTATAACGTGCAACTTTTTGTAAAATCGCCCCTGTCAACGGGTCAAATAAAGATAAACGTTCCACCTCATCATCAAATAACTCAATCCGCAAGGCTTCCTGTTCTGACTCGGCTGGAAACACATCAATCAGCTCGCCGCGCACTCGATACGTTCCACGCCGTAATTCCACATCATTACGGGTATATTGCATTTGCGCTAAACGGCGCAAAATATCTCGCTGCTTAATCACATCACCGCGCACTAAATGCAGCACCATTTGAAAATACGATTCAGGCTCACCCAGTCCGTAAATGGCTGATACCGTTGCCACCACAATGGTATCTTTTCGTTCAATCAACGCTTTAGTTGCCGATAAACGCATTTGCTCAATATGTTCATTGCGCGAGGCATCTTTATCAATAAATGTGTCCGATGCAGGCACATAGGCTTCGGGCTGATAATAATCATAATAGGAGACAAAATATTCCACGCTATTGGTGGGAAAAAAGCTTTTCATTTCCCCATACAATTGCGCTGCAAGGGTTTTGTTGGGGGCTAAAATCATTGCAGGACGTTGGCTTTGTGCAATCACATTCGCAATGGTAAAGGTTTTGCCAGACCCTGTGACACCCAGTAAAGTTTGGTGAACTTCGCCGTCTTGCAACCCTTCAAGTAAGCGGGCAATTGCAGTCGGCTGGTCGCCCGCAGGTTGATAATCACAAACTAACTGAAATGCTTTTTCCATAACCCAATTCCTTTGGCAAATTAAGTAATCACCACCATATTGTCACGGTGGATAAGCTCGTCCTCATCGGCATAGCCTAAAATTTCTTCAAACTCTTTGCTGGTTTTGCCCGCTATTTTCAAGGTTTCTTTCCAGTCATAATTGATTAAACCGCGTGCGACTTCTCTGCCTTGAAAATCCACGCAAGACACTAAATCACCGCGTTTAAACGTGCCTGTTGCGGTAGTGACCCCAATAGATAACAAACTTTTGCCCTTTTTTTGCAACACTTCAACCGCGCCATCATCCAGCACAATTTGTCCTTTCAGTTGCAATTGTGCAATCAGCCATTGCTTTTTAGCCGCAAGAGGGGCGAGTGTCGGAATTAAATACGTTCCTATATTGTCGCCTGCGATTACCGCCGTAATAACCTTTTCAATGCTTCCTGCCACAATTACCGTTGCCGCGCCTGAACGTGCGGCTAAACGCGCGGCACGAATTTTAGTTGCCATGCCGCCACGCCCTAAACCACTTAAACTTTCCCCCGCCACTTCATCCAATAGGCTGTCACTGATATTGGCAGATTCAATTAATTGGGCGTTTGGATTAAGACTGGGGTTGGCATCAAACAAGCCTGTTTGATCAGTGAGTAAAATGAGTAAATCAGCATCCACTAAATTAGCCACTAAAGCACCCAGCGTGTCGTTATCACCAAAGCGGATTTCATCAGTGGCAACGCTGTCATTTTCGTTAATCACAGGCACAACACCAAATTCTAGCAGCGTAAGTATTGTACTGCGGGCATTTAAATAGCGTTGTCGGTTGGTTAAATCATCGTGGGTTAACAGAATTTGTGCCGATTGTAATTCATGTTGTTGAAATTGATTTTCAAACACCCGCACCAGTCCCATTTGCCCAACAGCGGCGGCAGCTTGTAATTCATGTGAGGTTTTGGGGCGTTGTTTTAACCCTAAACGCACCATTCCTTCTGCCACTGCACCTGATGAAACCAGCACAACCTCAATGCCTTGCTGTCTGAGGCTTGCCATTTGAGCGACCCATTCTTTAATGGCAGGAATATTTAAACCCCGTCCATTTTCAGTTAATAAGGAACTGCCGATTTTTACTACAACGCGCTTGATGGTACGAAAATTTTTTCTGCTCACAATGTATCCTATTTGCCGATTCTTTAATCTGTGGAACTGTATTTTTACAGCGACCTGATGGTTTTGTTGTTATTCTACTCATTCATCCGTGTTGATGGCTTTTTTCTTTGTGAAAACAGCTAACCTAGCCTATGTGCTACTACATTTCTCCTAAAACAACACCTGTTTCAATATCAACCTTAAAAAGTTTTGTTTCTGGAACTATCGCGTTAAAAGAATTTGTTCCTCGGTATTTGGTGCCAACCAGTAAATAATCGCCTTTATCCGTATATCTAGTTTCAATATGTTGATAACTATCTGGATTTTTCATATTGTTTTTAACAAAGCTTTCAACTTTTTTATGA
>JAIFMS010000152.1 GCA_020048335.1 Methylococcaceae bacterium
CTGAACGCGGATTTTTTATTTCCAATTATTAATCAGTGCTAGCTGAAATTAAAAAAAGCGCGTTTATTATTGCAAGAGCGGGATAAAGAAATCGCCTATTTAAAAAAGATGATTGTATTGTTGGAAAATGTGGATAAAAATAAATCACAACCGGAATAATTTTATGTTGACAGCAATAGAAACCAAAATCCCAGACCAATTATTACAACAAGCCCAAGATATGGTCAATGAAGGCTGGATGATTAATATAGATACGTTGATTATAGAAGCTGTCCGCCGTTATGTTGAATCACATCAGCAAATTCTCACTGAACGTTTCATCCGTGAAGATATTGAATGGGGTTTGCATGGCAAAGACTAACACGATAGTTATTGCAGATGCAGGTCCCATTATTCATCTGGATGAATTAGATAGTCTTGCGCTTTTGGCTGGTTTTGAAAAAGTGATTATTCCTGAAACTGTTTGCCATGAAGTTCAACAACATCGCCCCTTTGCTTTGTCGCATCCTAAAATCAAATTTATCCGACAACGAGCTGACTCTTTTTCAGCACAAGTGAATGCGCTTATCCCTATTTATACGTTGCATAGCGGTGAACAGGAGGCTTTGCATTTATGTTGTGAGGTCTCAAACAGCCTATTATTAACAGATGATACAGCCGCTAGGCTAGCTGCGAAAAGTTTAAATATCGCAGTCCACGGAACATTAGGGGTATTACTTCGTGCTATTCGGCAACAGCTTCTGTCAAAATCACAGGTAATAGACTTACTTCAATCCATTCCATCCCAAACTACATTGCATATTCGTCCTAGCTTATTACAAGAAGTAATTGCCGAAGTGATTAAAATGAAATAGCCCAAATATTGCAAGAATGCGATAAGAAAAAGAGCATTTGAACGTACAAATTGCGCAATTGCAGGCTATTGTTGCTTTGCTGAAAAACAAAGAATTCCACCAGCATTCATATCGCAACCTAAAGCTTGCGCCGTTTCACCAATTTAGGGTCAGCGGTAATCGGACGGTAAATTTCTACTCTATCGCCTTCCTGTATCACCGTATCTAATTTTGCCATTTTGCCAAAAATGCCCACTTTTTGTACCTCCAAATTAATTTCAGGATACAGCTTTAATAATCCTGACAATTTAATCGCCTCTTCTACGTTGCTTTCTGCTGGCACTTCTAAACGCATCCACAATTGCCTATCTGCTAAGGCATAACACACCCCCACATTCATTTTTTTATCTCCTCAAAAACAATTTAGACAACAGGTTCTTCTGTCGATAACTGAATTTTTACTGTTTGCCGTTCAGCGCGTTTCTGATCAAGCAGCCGTTTTCCTGCAATGATGAAACCTAACATAATAAAGCCACCAGGTGGCAAAGCGGTCAATAGAAACCCTTTATAATTTGGCAACAAGGTTATTTCCATAAATTCAAACGCCGAGCCTAATAGTAACGAAGCATTCGCAAATAAAGTCCCTGAGGCTAAAATTTCCCGCGCCGCGCCTAGTGCAACCAAGGCAATCGTAAATCCAAGTCCCATCATCAAACCATCCCACAATGCTTGTTTGATTTCATTGCGCGAGGCAAAGGATTCGGCGCGCCCCAAAATTGCACAATTGGTGACAATTAAGGGGATAAAAAGCCCTAAAACTTTGTAAAGTTCGTGCAGCCACGCATTCATGACCATATCGACAAGCGTGACTAAGGAAGCGATAAGTAACACAAACACAGGAATTCATGGCCATATCAACAAGCGTCACTAAGGAAGCGATAAGCAACACAAACACAGGAATTCTCACTTCATTGGGAATCAACTGTCGGGTCATTGAAATAATCCCATTTGAAGCAATCAGCACCACTAACGTTGCCAATCCCATTCCTAACCCGTTTGTCGCTGTTCCTGTTACCGCCAACAAAGGGCATAAGGCTAAGTTTTGGGAAAATACAATATTGTTATCCCACAAGCCATCCCGGGTAATTTTGCGATAGGTTTCTGATAAAAACATGGGCTTCTCCTGGCAAATGATTCGTTTTTTAATAAATTAAGCAAAATTTATGCCAGTGAATGTATAATACTATCCGCTTAATTTTTATCAAGTTTTTCTATTAAGCCTTGTCAGGTTTCAGACATTGCTAAAAGAATGGAGTAGTACACTGCTACAACAGCTTTTGCAATCAGCATGAGTTAATGATTGCTCATTGAGCAATAGCCTTGTTTGTGGTGTAATAACAAAGTTTTACATCTTATAAAGTGCCTCTTACGCGACTATATTTTTAAAATCTTTTAAGAGGAATCGTTTGCCACAACTTCTTTGGAGAGATGGGCTTATACACTATGCAATTTACTATCACTAAAGGTTTAGACCTGCCTATTACGGGTGGGCCTGAACAAAAAATTTCGGAGGGCAATGCGATTAAATCCGTTGCACTCCTAGGGCGGGATTATGTAGGCTTAAAGCCTAAAATGTTAGTTAGCGAAGGCGATACAGTCAAACTGGGTCAAGCTTTGTTTTCTGACAAACAAAATCCTGATGTTATTTTCACCGCACCCGGTGCAGGTGTCGTTTCGGCGATTCATCGTGGTGCAAAAAGGGTTTTACAATCGGTTGTGATTGAGCTGCAAGGCGAAGAATCCGAAACTTTCAAACAGTACCCTGCCACAGAACTGGCTAATTTAACTGTTGACCAAGTCAAAGAAAATTTATTAGCCGCAGGTCTTTGGACAAGCTTTAAAACCCGTCCTTACGGAAAAATTCCACAGACTACGACAACGCCTAGTGCTATTTTTGTTACCGCAATGGATACGCGCCCTTTAGCAGCTGACCCTGTGGTTATTATTAAAGAGCGTAGCGATGATTTTGCCAATGGTTTGACGTTATTAGCCAAACTTTCTGCTGACAAAACCTATCTGTGTAAAGCACCAGGGGCAGATATTGCAGCAAATAATGCGCAAGTGGCACAATTTTCAGGTCCCCATCCTGCGGGCTTGCCTAGCACACATATTCATTTTGTCAGTCCTGTCAATGCTCAAAAAACGGTCTGGCATATTGATTATCAAGCGGTGATTGCTATTGGTGCATTATTCACGACGGGCAAATTAAATGTTGAACGGGTTGTGTCTTTAGCAGGGCCTACGGTTAAAAATCCACGCTTAGTGCGGACACGGGTTGGTGCAAATACCGATGATTTAGTCGCTAATGAATGTGACGAAGGTGAAAACAGGGTCATTTCAGGTTCTGTATTGTATGGTCACGAAGCCACAGATTGGGCGGCTTTTTTAAGTTGCTATAGCTTGCAAGTGTCTGTTTTAAAAGAAGGGCGGCAACGGGAATTATTTGGCTGGATTGTGGCAGGCAAAGATAAATATTCTGCCATGAACGTTTATACCTCAAGTGTAGACCGCAAAATCGGGCGTTTATTTCCTTTAACAACTGACAAAAACGGCAGTAATCGAGCCATTGTGCCAGTGGGGGTTTTTGAATCAGTGATGCCGCTGGATATTTTATCAACGCCCTTACTAAAAGCATTAGTTGTGGGGGATAGTGACCAAGCCCAGTTATTAGGCTGTTTAGAACTTGATGACGAAGATATGGCTTTATTTACCTTTGTTGATCCAGGTAAACATGATTTAGCGCCCGTTTTACGCGCAAATTTAACTAAAATTGAGAAGGAAGGATAATGTCGGCTAGAGATTTTTTAGATAGCATAGAGCCGCATTTTACAAAAGGTGGAAAGCTAGAAAAGTATTACGGTCTGTATGAAATGGTCGATACTTTTATCTATACACCCGCCACTGTAACACGCGGTACAACCCATGTGCGTGATGGTAATGACCTGAAACGTACCATGACTTTTGTGGTAATCGCCACGTTCTTTTGCATCCTAATGGCGATGTATAACTCAGGTTATCAAGCCAATTTAGCGATGGAAGCGATGGGCTTGACCAAAGCAGACAGTTGGCGCAGCATTCCAATGATGTTGTTTGGTTACAACCCAGCAAATCCCTTGTCCTGCATGATGCACGGTGCGTTATTTTTCTTCCCCATTTATTTTGTCACCTTAGCGGTTGGCGGGGTATGGGAAGTTTTATTTGCCACGGTGCGCGGTCATGAAGTCAACGAAGGCTTTTTAGTGTCTTCCATGCTGTACACCTTGATTTTGCCGCCAGATATTCCGTTGTGGCAAGTTGCATTAGGGATTTCGTTCGGTATTGTTATCGGCAAAGAAGTCTTTGGCGGTACAGGCAAAAACTTTTTAAACCCTGCTTTAACAGGACGGGCATTTTTATTCTTTGCTTACCCTGCTTATATGTCAGGCGATTCTGTTTGGGTGGGTGTTGATGGCTTTACTGCTGCAACCCCGTTAAGTTTGGTTTCAGCAGGCGGCATTGATGCGATTACCACAGGCGGCTATAGCTGGATTCAAACCTTTTTAGGCTTTATTCCAGGTTCAATGGGTGAAACCTCAACCTTAGCCATTTTAATCGGTGCAGCCTTTTTACTTTACACCCGTGTCGCTTCCTATCGGATTATGGGCGGTGTGTTTGCAGGAATGGTTGCCATGTCGTTGTTGTTAAACACGATTGGCAGCGAAACAAATCCGATGTTTGCCATGCCTTGGTACTGGCATTTAACCGTAGGTGGCTTTGCTTTTGGAATGGTCTATATGGCAACAGACCCTGTTACGGCGGCAACTACCGATACAGGTCGCTGGATTTACGGACTTTTAATCGGTGTGATGGTGGTGATTATTCGCGTTATCAACCCTGCTTTTCCAGAAGGAATGATGCTCTCGATTCTGTTCTCTAATATGTTCGCGCCTATCATTGACTACTTTGTCGTTCAAGCCAACATCAGAAGAAGGATGAAACGCCATGTTTAATGAAAAAATACAAGCTAAATTAGAGAGTTGTGAAAAATATCAAAAGTTTGCCGTGTATCGTGACAAAATTTTGGCATTAAGCAATGACAGTTTAGAAAAAACCATTGCCATTGCGTTATCACTGTGTTTTGTGTGTGCGATTTTGGTTTCAATGGCAGCGGTGGCTTTAAAACCGTTGCAACATGAAAACAAAGCCTTTGACATGAAGAAAAATATTCTCGATGTTGCAGGTTTATTAAATGCCGATACCGATGTGTCAGCCGAATTTGCGCAGTTGATTGAAGCAAAATTAGTTGATATGGAAACAGGAAACTATGTTGAAGATAAAGACGTAGAAAATTACGACCAACGCAAAGCGGCGAAAGACCCAGCGCAAAGTGTTGACATTCCTGTTAAAAAAGACATTGCCAGCATTAAACGCAAAGCCAAAATTTCTAAAATTTATTTGGTCAAAGATGGCGATAAAATTAAATCCATTATTTTACCTGTCCACGGTTACGGCTTATGGTCAACCATGTATGGCTTTTTAGCGGTCAATGCGGATGGTCAAACGGTACAAAGCATTAACTTCTATGACCAAGCCGAAACCCCAGGATTAGGTGGTGAAGTGGTTAATCCTGTTTGGCGGGCGTTATGGAAAGACAAAAAAATCTATTCAGAGTCAGGTGATGTCGCTTTGGGGTTAATCAAAGGAAACGTAGACACCAGCAAAGCCGATGCGGTTTATAAAGTGGACGGTTTAGCAGGTGCAACCTTAACCAGCGCAGGTGTCACAAATCTGATTAAATACTGGATGAGTAACGAGGGTTTTGCCCCGTATCTTGCGAAAGTTAGAACAGGAGGATAATTATGAGTGATACAAAAAAAGTATTGACCGACCCCTTAGTCAATAACAATCCCGTGACATTACAAATTCTTGGAATTTGTTCAGCATTGGCGGTCACATCGCAAATGTCAACTTCGCTGATTATGGCGGTGGCATTGACAGCTGTCACGGCGTGTTCCAGTGCGGCTATCAGTGCGATTCGTAACCATATTCCCAGCAGTATTCGGATTATTGTGCAGATGACCATTATTGCTTCGTTGGTTATCGTGGTTGACCAAATTCTCAAAGCTGTAGCTTACGATGTCAGCAAGCAACTGTCTGTATTTGTTGGATTAATTATCACCAACTGTATTGTGATGGGACGTGCCGAAGCTTATGCGATGAAAAATCCCCCGTTAGCCAGCTTTATGGATGGTATCGGTAACGGTTTAGGCTATAGCTTAATTTTAATTATCGTGGCATTTTTCAGAGAATTATTAGGCTCAGGAAAATTATTAGGGGTGGAAATATTGCCTTTAATTAAAGACGGCGGCTGGTATCAACCAAATGGTTTAATGCTATTGCCACCAAGCGCGTTTTTTCTAATTGGTTTGATTATCTGGACAATTCGGCAAACTAAACCGAATCAACGGGAAAAAGCCGATTTTAAAATTATGGATATTTCTCACGGTGAAGGAGGGCATCACTAATGGAAGCCTATATTAGTTTATTCATCAAAGCAGTTTTTATTGAAAACTTAGCATTGTCCTTCTTTTTGGGGATGTGTACCTTCCTCGCGGTCTCGAAAAAGATTTCGACGGCGATGGGATTGGGCATTGCCGTGATGATTGTACAAACCATCACTGTTCCTGCTAACAACATGATTTATCACGCGCTTTTAAAAGAAGGCGCGTTAGGTTGGATGGGCTTAGACAGCGTAGATTTAAGCTTTTTATCCCTGTTAAGCTGTATCGGTATGATTGCTGCGTTAGTGCAAATCTTGGAAATGATTTTAGACAAATTTTTCCCCGTTTTGTACAACGCCTTAGGGATTTTCTTACCGCTTATCACGGTAAACTGCGCGATTTTAGGCGGTAGCTTGTTTATGATAGAACGAGACTACAACTTAACTGAAAGCGCGGTCTATGGCGTAGGCAGTGGCTTTGGCTGGGCATTGGCTATCACGGTGATGGCAGGTGTACGCGAAAAACTCAAATACAGTGATATTCCTAAAGGCTTAGAAGGCATAGGAATCACCTTTATTAGCGCGGGTCTGATGTCACTTGGCTTCATGGCTTTTTCTGGAATCCAACTTTAAGAAGGTATCATAATGCTGGAAATTGCATTAGGAATTATTATTTTCACAGGAATTGTGATTGCACTGGTCTTTGTGATTATCGGTGCAAAAAATAAATTGGTCGCCTCTGGAGATGTGGAAATTCTCATCAATAATGAAAAGAAAATCCATGTCCCCGTCGGCTCAAAGTTATTAACCGCTCTGGCTGATAACGGATTATTTGTGCCATCAGCCTGTGGTGGTGGTGGAACGTGTGCGCAATGTCGGGTTAAAGTGCATTCAGGTGGCGGTGAGATTTTACCCACTGAAACCTCACACATTACCAAACGTGAAGCAGCACACGGTGAGCGTTTATCTTGCCAAGTTTCTGTGAAGCAAGACATGGTGATTGAAGTTGAAGATGACGTGTTTGGAGTAAAAAAATGGGAATGTACGGTTAAATCTAACGATAATGTTGCCACTTTTATTAAAGCGTTAGTGTTAGAATTACCTGAAGGGGAAGAAATTAACTATCGTGCAGGTGGCTATATTCAAATAGAATGTCCACCCCACGTTGCAAAATATGCCGATTTTGATATTGCAGAACGTTTCCATGAAGATTGGGATAAGTTCAATATCTGGCGTTATATCTCCAACGTGAAAGAAGGCGCGTTGCGGGCGTATTCAATGGCTTCTTACCCAGAAGAAAAAGAAATTATGTTAAACGTGCGGATTGCTACACCGCCACCGCGCGCGCCTGAAACTGTGCCTCCGGGGATTATGTCATCGTATATTTTCAGCCTGAAACCAGGTGATAAATGTATCGTGTCAGGGCCTTATGGTGAATTTTTTGCCAAAGATACCGATGCAGAAATGGTGTTTGTCGGCGGTGGTGCAGGGATGGCTCCAATGCGTTCGCATATTTTCGACCAATTACGCCGGTTAAAATCCAAGCGCAAAATGAGCTTTTGGTATGGAGCGCGGAGTAAACGGGAAATGTTCTATGTGGAAGATTTCGATATGCTCGCCAAAGAGAATGATAACTTTGAATGGCACGTTGCTTTATCTGACCCGCTGCCCGATGACAATTGGACAGGTTACACAGGTTTTATTCACAATGTGTTGTTTGAAGAGTATTTGAAAAATCATCCAGCACCCGAAGATTGTGAGTTTTATATGTGTGGACCGCCAATGATGAATAGTGCGGTGATTAAAATGCTCGAAGATAACGGTGTTCCGCCTGAAAACATCATGTTAGATGATTTTGGTGGCTAATCGCTTTTAGCACATCACAAAAAAGGGAGTCTGCTTTATGCGGCTCCCTTTTTTTACGCGCTGCGTTTTGTGCTATAGCGTTCAAACTAATTGTGCATAAACACAATATTTTTAAGAAAGGCAATAAGAAATTTTTTTGAAGACAAAGATTTGTATTCCCGATACGGCAACGCCTAAAATGTGTAAGAAATCGACTTTTTTAGACAGGAAAATCCGCCATGAATAACAGCACGTCAGCGACACAAACAGAGATTATTTGTTTCTGCACAGGTACAACCAAGGGAAAAATCAACCAATTGCTTGCCAAAGGTTATCACACCGTTGCAGAAATAACCGCCGCAACAGGG
>JAIFMS010000138.1 GCA_020048335.1 Methylococcaceae bacterium
GGATAGGTGGGCCAATTAGAATAGCTCTTCAAAGCTTCTCGCACTTCAGGGTCTTCAAAAATATTGATTGCGGTAAATTCTGCTCCACACGCCCCAAGAAGTTGTACTGCTCGACTAGAAAAACCACATTGAGGGAAATCAGGTGTGCCTTTCATATATAAAAGAACAGAATTATCGGCAAGCTGGGCTTTAATTTTTTCTATAACATCCATTGAAACTACTCATAGTAAACTGAAAACCCACTAATATTATCAAGATTAAACAGATAAAAAAAGCCTTGTTTTTAAAACAATAGGTTGCTAGAGCGTTTTTAGAAAATTATAATCAAACATTTTTCTATACGGGTAGCAAAAGCTGCCCTTTTTGTTTTTACACAAGGTAATCCATCATGACCAGTCATATTATGCCAACCTACGGCCGCTTACCCGTTACCTTTAGTTATGGAAAAGGCGCGTGGTTGTGGGATGAAAACAATAAACGCTATTTGGATGCGGTATCGGGTATCGCCGTGTGTAATTTAGGTCATGCGCATAGAGCGGTTGCCAAAGCGATAAGTAAGCAAAGTAAAACCTTGCTCCATACCTCAAATCTTTATCACATTGCCGCCCAAGAACAGTTAGCAACGGAATTAACCGCCAAAAGCGGAATGGATAATGTATTTTTTTCCAACTCAGGCGCGGAAGCGAATGAAGCGGCAATTAAGCTTGCGCGTTATTATGGGCATCAGCGTGGCATTAAAAAACCTGAAATTATCGTGATGGAAAAAAGTTTTCATGGGCGCACTTTAGCTACTTTGAGTGCAACGGGTAATCCAAAAGTACAAAAAGGCTTTGAACCGTTGGTCTCTGGTTTCATTCGTGTGCCGTTTAACAATATTGCCGCATTGGAACAAGCGATTCATGCACACAAAAATTGTGTAGCGGTATTAGTTGAACCTATCCAAGGTGAAGGGGGAGTGAATATTCCAGCAGCTGATTATTTGAATAAAATCCGCGCGTTGTGTGACCAACATCAGTTATTAATGATGCTGGATGAAATTCAAACTGGCATTGGACGCACGGGAAAATTTTTAGCCTTTCAACACAATGAAATTCTGCCTGATGTGTGTACACTAGCCAAAGCTCTTGGTAATGGTGTACCGATTGGCGCGTGTTTAGCGCGAGGTGAGGCAGCACAGTTATTCAGCGCAGGGATGCACGGTTCAACCTTTGGCGGAAATCCTTTGGCTTGCAGTGCCGCCTTAGCCGTATTAAAAACGCTGGACGAAAAAGATTTAGTCAATCGGGCGCATTTAAAAGGTCAACAAATTGCCCATGCTTTTACGCAAGCATTAAAAGACAATCCTCAAGTGATAGATATTCGGCAAAAAGGACTAATGATAGGGATAGAATTGGCGTTTCCTTGTGCGGTGTTAGTGACAGCCGCATTGGCACAAGGTTTGCTGATTAATGTCACCAACGAAAAAGTGATTCGCCTATTGCCACCCTTAATTATCAAAAATCAACAGATTGACTTTTTAGTACACACGTTATCTATTCTGATTCAAGAACACAGTCAACCGATGTAACCATTATGAAACAACCCAGACACTTTATTAGCCTCCATGATTTATCCCACGCTGAACTACGCGGTTTAATTAATCGTGCTGTTGAACTAAAAAATAAACCCCCTGCTGATTTTCAACCCTTAAAAGGAAAAGTTTTGGCGATGATTTTTGAAAAATCATCGACCCGTACGAGGATTTCCTTTGAAGCAGGAATGGCGCATTTGGGAGGAACGGCTCTTTTTTTATCCTCCAAAGATACCCAATTAGGACGGGGTGAACCGTTGGCCGATAGTGCAAAAGTCATTTCAAGCATGGTCGATTGTATCATGTTACGCACTTATGAACACAGCACCGTCACTACGTTTGCCCAACACTCGCGCGTGCCTGTAATTAATGGCTTGACGAATTTATCGCATCCTTGCCAAGTGTTAGCCGATATGCAAACCTATTTTGAAAATCGCGGGGATATTGCAGGAAAAACAGTCACTTGGGTTGGTGCAGGCAATAATATGTGTCATTCTTACATTGATGCGGCGATGCGGTTAAATTTTAATCTCAACATCGCTTGTCCTAAAGGGTATGAACCTGCTAAACAATGGCTTGATTTTGCCGATGATAGGGTACAGCTTTTTTCCTCATCAATGGACGCTGCAAAAAAGAGCGATTTGATTGTCACCGACGTGTGGGCTAGTATGGGTGAGGAACAAGAACAACAGCAACGAGAGCGCGATTTTAAAGACTACCAAGTCAATCAAGCCCTGATGGCACAAGCCAATCCAGATGCTTTGTTTATGCACTGTTTACCTGCTCACCGGGGTGAAGAAGTCACCGCCGAAGTGATTGATGGCAAACAAAGCGTGGTGTTTGCTGAGGCGGAAAATCGGCTGCATATTCAAAAAGCGTTGCTCGAATTTTTAATGTGTGCTTAAAACCATTGAGTACCCGTTAATCGCATTTTATTTCTTAGCACTAAAAAAACCGAGGTCGTTATGAAAAACAAGCTAGCATTTTTTTTCTTACTCTTGCTATCAAGCGGATTTGTCAGTGCTAAAACGGTGTATGTGACTGACAATATGACCGTTAATGTAAAAGCCGATGATTCTGATGATAGTGCTATTTTAAGCACGGTGACCAGTGGCACCCCCTTGATTTTACTATCAAAAAAGCGTAGTTCTGAATATGCCAAAATTCGCCTAGCCAGCGGGGATGTGGGGTATGTTCTTAAAAGTTATCTTAACGAAGAGCCTGTCAATAAATTTTATTTGGAAAAAACAAATCAAGAGTTAGCCAAATTAAAACAAGAACACGCCCAAGTTCAGGCAGAGTTAGCTGCAATTAAAAAAGCAGGCTCGAATGCAATTACCGAGGCATTGGTCAAAGAACGCAATAAATTGGTAATTCAGTTAGATGAGTTGCGCTTGATTTCAGCCGATGCGGTAGAAGTGCGAAAACAGCGTGATTCGCTACAAGAAAACTTTATTAAACTCAATAAAGAACTTGAGCAGCTCAAATTAGAAAAACAAACCTTAGAAACCAGTTCTAATCAAGATTGGTTTATGTATGGCGGATTATTGTCATTATTCGGAGTGCTGCTCGGTTATATTTTGCCTAAATTAAGCTGGCGGCGTAAAAGTCATAATTGGGATACGTTTTAAATTTACCCTTCATTTTTTTAAACACACACAGTAGGAAACACATAAATGGCTCATTCAGACGACAAATCCTCGCGTTCTTTTTCCTCTTTAGTAGTCGATGGGATGGAACGCGCCCCCAGCCGTGCGATGTTATATGCGGTTGGTTTTAAACAAGAAGATTTTAAAAAACCACAAATCGGTATTGCCTCAACCTGGAGCATGGTCACACCCTGCAATATGCACATCAATCATTTAGCGGATGATGCGGCAAAAGGGGTGAATCAAGCCAATGGCAAAGCGGTTATTTTCAATACCATTACGGTATCGGATGGCATTTCAATGGGAACCGAAGGAATGAAATATTCGTTGGTGTCTCGCGAAGTCATCGCCGATTCCATTGAAACCGTAGTCGGTTGCCAAGGGTTTGATGGTGTTGTTGCTATCGGTGGCTGTGATAAAAATATGCCAGGTTGCTTAATGGCAATTGCCCGTTTAAACCGTCCTGCGGTGTTTGTGTACGGCGGCACAATTTTACCCGGTTGCCATAATAATAAAAAACTGGACGTGGTTTCGGTGTTTGAAGCGGTGGGCGCACGCGCTAACAATAAAATTGATGATGCCGAATTAGAAGCCATTGAAACTAAAGCTATTCCAGGGGCGGGTTCGTGTGGGGGAATGTACACAGCTAACACGATGGCTTCGGCAATTGAAGCATTAGGCATGAGTTTACCGAATAGTTCTGCCCAAGCGGCGGTTTCTGAGGCAAAACGCTTAGATTGTGAACGGGCAGGCGCGGCGGTGTTGGAATTGCTGAAAAAAGGCATTAAACCTAGCGATATTATGACCAAAGCCGCGTTTGAAAATGCCATTACGGTGGTGATTGCGTTGGGCGGTTCAACGAATGCAGTGCTACATTTATTGGCGATGGCGAATGCGGCAAACGTCGATTTGAGTTTGGATGACTTCACGCGGATTGGCGCGAATGTACCGATGTTAGCGGACTTAAAACCCAGTGGACATTATCAAATGTCTGAATTAATTGACATCGGTGGGATTCAGCCGTTAATGAAAATTTTATTGGCAAAAGGCTTGTTACACGGCGATTGCTTAACCGTCACTGGCAAAACCTTAGCAGAAAATTTAGCCGAGGTTGCGCCGTATCCTGAGAGCCAAGCGATTATTCATTCAATGGACGCGCCAATTAAAAAAGACAGTCATCTGGTTATTTTATATGGCAATTTAGCTTCCGAAGGCGCGGTGGCGAAAATTACTGGCAAAGAAGGTCTGGTTTTCACTGGCACAGCGAAAGTGTTTGATACCGAAGAACTGGCGTTGCAAAGCATTTTGAACGGCGGCATTGTGGCAGGGGATGTGATTGTGATTCGCTACGAAGGGCCCAAAGGCGGGCCTGGAATGCGGGAAATGTTGTCGCCGACTTCAGCGGTGATGGGCAAAGGCTTGGGCAAAGAAGTCGCGCTGATTACTGATGGACGTTTTTCGGGCGGTACGCATGGGTTTGTGGTCGGACATATTACGCCGGAAGCCTACAGTGGCGGCGCATTGGCGATTGTGGAAAATGGCGACCAAATCACCATTGATGCCGAAAGCAAGCAATTGACCTTGCATGTGGCGGCGGAAGAAATTGCGCATCGGTTAAGTCAATGGCAACAACCCGCGCCACGCTATACACGCGGGGTGTTGGCAAAATATGCCAAATTAGTCAATTCTGCTTCGCAAGGGGCTGTTACCGATAATTAAGCGTTTCTCGATAATCTGGAGTGCGGTGGTTTTGCGCTCCAGGTTTTTCAGTCGCGTTGAATTCTGCTGTTATTTTTCACCCGATGTCTTTATCCCCATTTTTCGAGAGCCTTAGTCTATGAATGACCATTTTTAGAGTAATCAAATGCAAGATGAAATTGAATCCAAACTTGAAACATCATTGTTAATTAGATTTGCCAGAGGGTGTTTAAAAATGATTGTTGCCATCATCATTATGGCAATCGGTGCAACTTACGGCATAGGAAGCTATACATTTTTTGGAGAGGTATTTTCTGAACATGGTCAAGGTGTTAGCGGACTTATGTTAGTGTCATTTCTTGCTGGAATTCCCATCTCAATAGGCATTTTAGTTGGTTTTCTTGCCACACGCCAAACACCTGAAAATATACTAAAATCAAGTTGTCTCTCTTCACTTTCTGTCATACTTTTTGTTTTTTCTGCGGGTGCAATATTGCGCGAAGGGGTAATTTGCATCGTAATGGCGATACCTATCTTTCTTGTGCTTGCCGTGATGGGTGGCATTCTTGGTGCATTGATGTCCAATTTTGGTGGGTCGCACAGTTCCAAGTTGCTATCTGTCACTATTGTCTTACCCTTTTTATTTGCGCCCCTAGAAAGAAAACTATCCGATGTCACAGCTTACCAAACCATAACACAAACTATTTACGTCACTGCTCCACCTGAAATAGTCTGGCATCATATTAATTTTCCACTCAACATTCGCCCTTCCGAACTTCAAAATGGTTTAGCCTATCATATCGGTGCGCCTTATCCCATTGAGGCACGCACGCTTGAAGGAAGAGTTGGTGGATTACGAAAACTTCGCTGGCAACGTGGTGTAGAGTTTGAAGCAATCATTAGTACATGGGAACTTAATAAACACATTGCTTGGAATTACAAGTTTGGGTCGAAATCATTCCCATCAGGTTCGTTTGATGAACATATTGTTATAGGAGGGCATTATTTCAACTTGGAATCAACTGCCTACACTTTGACCCCCATTGGCAACGGAACTCAATTATCTATTGAGGTCAATACCAGCGTGACTACAAATTTTAATTGGTACGCCGATTTTTTAGCACGAATCATTGTCAATGATGCAGAACGGGCATTTTTACAATTTTATAAAAATCGTTCGGAATCAAAAAACAAGGTTAGAGCCATAGGATGGGTGAATTGTAGCGCGGTAAGTTGATGTGCGCTGGTGAACCTCAACAAAAACAACCTAATACCCGTAAATGTTGGGGGTCGTTCCTCACATCAACTTACATGAAATGATTCAACGTCACCCGCCATCCCCGCTAAAACAACCACCGTTATTGAGTTGCGCTGCAAATAGGACTTATTGTTCAAACGACGCAGCAAAAAAACAGTACTGGTTTTTAAGGAAAGCTACCAACAGTACGAATTTAGTGTTTTCAAATAGAGCCTTATTATAAACAGTGAAACGTTGCTTTGATGAAGTAACATAATGATTTTAAAACATATTTTTTCTATGCATAAGTCTTGTATCATCCGCCCTATAGCTTTTTTAAAGGGAAGGTTTGAGATAGATTTCAAAATTTTTAATCCCTGCGATAAATGTTTTTTTGATTAATCCTTGACGAAATAAATAATCACTGTATAATGCTCCTTTCTTTCAGCGGTGACGCAATTTTAACGAAAGAACGAATAAAAAAATTATTTTAAAACAGTTGTTGACAAATAATTTTAACGATGTAAAATGCACGGCTCACTTCGAGAGATTGAAGTGAAGCAAGAAACAAGTTTCTTGCAACGCTCTTTAAAAAACTAATCGAAATAATTTGTGTGGGTGCTTGTAGCATTGTGAAGGTAAAAAACAATGATGCAAAGTCACAACAAACCATAAATTCATTTATTGTGCGTTAATTTTGTAATCAGCCAAGATTTTTGTCCGTTTATCTT
>JAIFMS010000162.1 GCA_020048335.1 Methylococcaceae bacterium
TATTTTAGGTGAAAATACTATATAACTGCCATGCAATTATTTTTTTTAGCGCAACTCTTTTATTTTGTAGGGATTTTCTATAAACTGAACTTTAAAGTTATTAGCTAGTAATTTTGGAAGCAGCGGCTATGTCAAGTCAAAAACACAGTTTTAGAGGTAACTTATTTTTCATCCGAAAGTGGATAGTGGATAGGTCGTGTTTAGTCACGCAATTTACGCTTTAACACTTAAACAAATTTAACTAATTTTTGGAGAATTAAAATGGCAGCAAATACTCAAGTTTTATTCGGCTTATATGCCGCAATTTATGTCCGTTCACCTGATAAAGGTGGGTATGACTATTGGAATAATGGTTTTAATACAGGCACATTGGACACGCGCGGGGCGGCAACGGCTTTTTCTGCACGCATTGAGTGGGCAACCGCTTATCCTGCTACATTAAGCGATTCAGCGTATGTGGATAAAATTTATTCACAAGTTTTAGGCATTGCAGGGGATACGGACGGACGCGCGTTTTGGACAAATTTAATTACCACTAAAGCAGTGACGCGCACCGATTTTGTATCGGATTTTATTTCAGCCACGTTAGATTTTAATCCTAATGACATGGCTTTTTCTACCTTAACACAACTACAAAAAGACACGGCAACAGGTGCGCAAACGACAATTAAAAGCAAAGTAACGTTTAGTGAAGCGTGGGTGGTAAGTTCTAATGCCATTGACCCGAATATGACAGGTGTTTCCATAGATGCTAAGGGTCAAGCTGTTTATGACCCCACGAAAGATGCCTCTGTTGGCTATCTTAAACCTATCGTAGACCCAACAACGCTGACAAATGGATTAATAAAAGCTGGGATTAGTATACCAGCACAAGCTATTTCGCTGAGTGTTTCGCCAGCTACAGTAGTCGAAGGTACAGGTAATTTGGTTTATACGTTTACCCGCACGGGTGATTTTAAAAATACCGTCACAATTAATTATGCGATTGACGGCACAGCAACAGCGGATGATTATACCGTACAAGGCGGCACTATTAATGCAGACGGCAAAACCGGCACAGTCACTTTTGCAATAGGTTCGTCTACAGCCACTGCTACTCTTGTGGTTAAAGCGGACGGTGTTAAAGAAGGTGATGAAACCGTCAAGTTATTGTTGACCGCTGGTAAAAATTACAATGTCGGAACAACCACACAGGTAATTGGCACGATTCAGGATGATAGCGGTATCAATCGCCCACCAGTTGGTGCAGCAACGGGCGTATTAGCCAATGGCACACAAGACACGGTTTATACGATTGACACGGCTGAATTGTTAAAAGGTATCACTGACCCTGACAACGACCCGTTATCGGTGGCTAATTTAACGGCGACTAATGGTACGCTTAATGGATTAAAGTTTACCCCGAAAGCAGGTTATACCGGTGAGGTGGCTTTGATTTATGATGTTGTGGATGGTAAAGGTGGCAAACTTTCGGTGACTACGCAAAAATTTATGCTGGCTGGAAGTGGCGGTTTAACGGTGAATCCTGCTGACAATATTGCTGGTCTGAAAGACGGTAATGACCAAGTTGTCGGTAATCCCGCAACAGCCGACACCTTACACGCCGGTGACATTGTGACCGATGCTTCGACTACGGATAAAGACGTGTTAACCGCGCGGGTGGCTTTAGCAGCACCGACACCCGCTAATCCAACTATCACCAATATCGAAACCCTTAATTTAAGTCAAACGGATAATTTAGCCATCGACTTAAGCAGGGTGACGCGAGCAACAACTTTAAATTTATCAACGACTTCTGTAGGAGGAACTGCTTTAGTTGACCACGCTAAACCTTCGGCGGTCAGTAATATTGTCACAGGCGATGGGATTGCTAGCTTAACGGTGAATGCGGATGCGACAGGAACACAAAGCAATATCACATTAGGCGCGACGGGAAAATTACTCACCATTAACTCCAATGCACCCGCAGTGACAGGCGTGGATGCGATTTATCCGGTTGTCGATATGTCAGCGGGTTTTGTTAGCTCTAAGGTGGTTTTTGCTGGCGGAACAACAGCGACACCGCAAGAGATACAAGTAACAGCGGGTAAAGTGGAAACCGTTGATGCGTCAAAGTTGATTGGTAGTTTAGATTACACTCACGCTAATTTAACCGCCACTTCACAAAAGTTGGCTTTTACGGGTTCAGCAGGAAGTGACAAAGTGGCGTTTAGCAATGCGACAGCCACCACTGTCGCGATAAATGCCAGTTTAGGTGACGGTGATGATAGTTTTACGTTACCCGCAACTGCTTTTGCAGCGGGTTCAACAATTAGTGTTGACGGCGGTGCTGGTAATGACACATTGGTCTTAAAAAGCGGCACTGACCTTAGTGCGGCATCTTTAACATTGACTAATGTAGAAAAAATTAGTTTTAACGGTAAGGTTGTTTTTTCAGCTCCACAAGCAGAGGCATTAACAACAGGAACAGTACTCATAAACGCTAGGACTGAAATACCAGCTATTGACAGGAACATCTTTGTGGTTAAAAGTACAACTGCCACCACTTTGGTTGACTTAACGATGTTGTTGCGTGGTGGTGTTACTGAATATGCAGGTATTGATGGTACTGCGGGAATAAATCCGCAAACATTACGGGGGTTTGACTCAACTTACATGACACCCATAAATAATGAGATTACTGGCGGAACACATAATGACACAATTAGCGGAGGAAGTTTCTCTCCAGACACTATTACAGGCGGTAAAGGAGCAGACAATTTAAGCGGTGGTTACTATGACGCAGATAAGTTTATGTTCGTTGCAGGTGATTCAGGACTGCCTTCGCCCACCACCTTTGACACGATAACCAACTTTGAAAAAGGTGATATTGGTATTGGCGATAGAATTGTGTATCCGCGAGCAGCCAACATTCCTGCTGCCAATGTAGTAACAGTTGCCAATGCAGGCAGTGCGGCTATTAATGCAAATAGTGTGGCAACCTTTAATGCGGTGGATACCACGCTCGCGCAACAAATCACTGCGGTTGCGAATACATTAGGGTCAACCTCAGCGGGAACCTCGGCGGTTTGGGGCAATGGCGCGGATACCTTTCTGTTTATCAGTGACGGCGTGGCAGCGGTGGGTACAAATGATGTGTTGATTAAACTGGCAGGTGTTACCGTTGACTCTTTGGGAACTTTTGTTGAAGGCGTTACTGTTGTTGCAGCGCCACCTCCTCCTGCTGGTTCTACTATTGGTAATGACAACCTAAAAGGCACTGTGGGCAATGACATCATTAACGGATTAGCAGGAAATGACACCATTGACGGGTTGGCAGGGAATGATATGCTGTCCAGTGGCGATGGCGACAATTTCTTGGGCGGTGACCGTATCATCGGTGGCGTGGGTATTGATACTCTGGTCGGCGGTGCAGGTTCAGATACATTCGTATTCGCTAAAGGCGATTCAGGTGTGCCTTCTGCCAGCAGTTTTGACACCATCATCAACTTTCAACAACCTTGGGTACTTGGCGATGGAATTGAATATCCGCAAGCAGCCAACATTCCTGCTGCCAATGTAGTAACGGTTGCCAATGCAGGCAGCGCGGCTATTAATGCAAATAGTGTGGCAACCTTTAATGCGGTGGATACCACGCTCGCGCAACAAATCACTGCGGTTGCTAATACGTTAGGGGCAACCCCAGCGGGAACCTCGGCGGTTTGGGGCAATGGCGCGGATACCTTTGTGTTTATCAGTGACGGCGTGGCAGCGGTGGGTGCAAATGATGTGTTGATTAAACTGGTAAATGTTACCGTTAACTCTTTGGCAGCTGTTGTTAGAGGAGTTTCTCCTGTTGCAGTGCCACCTCCTCCTGGTGGTCCTACTATTGGTAATGACAACTTACAAGGCACTGTGGGTCATGACATCATTGACGCATTAGCAGGGAATGATACAATTGACGGGTTAGCAGGGAATGATACGCTGTTCGGTAACGATGGCAATGACCTTATCTTCGGTGGTGTGGGTAATGATTTTCTCACTGGTGGCGCAGGTTCAGATACATTCGTATTTGCTAAAGGCGATTCAGGTGTGCCTTCTACCAGCAATTTTGACACCATCAATGATTTTACTCGCGGCGAGAAAATTGATTTTGGGGCAACAAATTTATCAATTTTCGAAGGCGGTTCTAATTCAGTTGCGGGGAAGGTTGATCTTTTAGCAGGTCGTTATGATGACGCTGTGTTTAATGCAGCCGATACCTCATTTGCACAACATATTGCCGCTGTTTCTAATACTGTTGGTACAGTGGGGGCAGTTGCTGTTTGGAAAGAAGGCTCTGATGCGTATCTATTTGTGGATGGCGACGGTGCGGCTTCTTTAACACCGAATGCGTTGGATGTGTTAATTAAGCTGACAGGTTGGTCGTCATCACCGTCGGGTGATTACATTTTCACAGAGGGGGGGGATATTGTGTATCGTAATGTAGTTCTAGGGTAATGACATTGCCATTACAGAGGGGGATATTGTGTATCGTAATGTAGTTCTATTTTAAAGCTGACTCGCTAGATAAAAACCGCCCTTTTAGGAAACTGAAGGGCGGTTTTTTATGTTAAAATTCTTACTTTTAATTCGTACAGGAGTAAATAATGTCTATCGCCTTACCTTTTAACGAAGTTTTAGAAGTTATTGAAACCTTATCGCTAGATGAACAAGAAACCCTCCTGACTATTGTGCAGCGCAGATTTGCTGAACGTAGTCGTCAAAAACTATTAGCGGATGTTCAAACAGCACGAGAAGAATTTAATCAGGGACATTGCCAACCGATTTCTGTAGAGGCACTGATGCAAGAAATTCTGTCATGAAACGCTCACTTCTCCGTTCTTCAGCTTTTATTCGTGCAGCTAAACAATTTCTTAAAAAACACCCTTCTCTTGCTAATGATTTACAAACGTCTTTAACGTTGCTCGAAGCAGACGCATTTCACCCAAAGCTTAAAACGCATAAACTCAAAGGCAATCTCATCGGATTGTGGGCGTGTAGCGGCGGTTACGATTTAAGGATTATTTTTGAATTTGTACACTTTGAAAGTTCTGAAGCTATTTTGCTGCAAACACTAGGTTCTCATGATGAGGTTTATTAAGTTTCACGCAAAATTACCGCCCTTCTAGGAAACTTAGGGGCGGTTTTTTTATGTGGTACACTTTTGCCAGAATTTAAAAACAAGAGGTAAAAACCATGCAAATCACCGCTGAACTCGATAGCCAACACCTAGAAAAATTACAGACACTTGAGTCACTGCTCAAAAAAAACACCTCTGAACTGCTTGCCTTTGCCATTGATGAAATATTTACCAAAAATACAACCAAAACCGAAGGACAAACCGCTTATCAACTCATGCAACAATCTGGCTTTATTGGCTGTGTAGAATTGAACAAAAACCTGTCAGAAAACTATAAAGATATTCTCGATTGGAATCATAAACTATGATTATTGCTGATACCGGCTTTTGGATTGCGCTAGCGGATAAAAAGGATAAACACCATCAACAAGCCAATCATTTTGCCAAAACCACCGCCGAAAGACTGATGACCACTTACCCTGTGATGACAGAAGTTTGCCATATTTCACTGCAACGGCAAGGTATACAAGCCCAACTCAATTTTATAAAAATGTATCAGCTTGGCGCGTTTGATGTTTTTGAAATCCCCAAACAAGACAAAAACCGCCTGTTTTTACTCATGTAACAATACGCTGATTTACCGATGGATTTTGCAGATGCCTCTCTGGTTTTGTTGGCAGAACATTTAGAACACGGCAGAATTTTAAGTACCGATAAGCGTGATTTTCATACTTACCGTTGGAAACAAAATAAGCCGTTTGAAAACTTGTTGTTTTTATAAATTGTCTTTATCGGCGCAATCTCGCTAAAACCACCGCCCTTGAGGAAACTAAAGGGCGGTTTTTTTATGTGTAGTAACAAAACACTTGCTTGAAAAATTATTTGTTACTACACTGACCCGATGAAAATTCAATTTGACCCTGCCAAAAATACTAAAAATATCCAAGAACGGAATTTGAGCTTTGCCCGTGCTGAGGCGTTTGATTTTGTATCCGCAGTTTACTTGATTGATGACCGTTTTGATTACGGCGAATGTCGCCAAATCGCTATCGGTTATCTGGATAAACGACTACATGTTCTTTGCTTTGTACACACTCCAGACGGCATTCGTGTCGTTAGTTTTCGTAAAGCCAATTTAAGAGAGGCGCGTAAATATGACAAACCCATTACCCTTGACTGATGCCGACGGCGAAGTGCGTGAACTCACTGAAACGGATTTTAAACAGGCACTCCCTTTTTTGGCTCTGCCAGCCTCATTGCAAAACACCTTGCGCGGATTAGAAGCAGCTAAATTGACTAAAGTGTCTACCACTGTCCGCTTTGACCGTGAAGTTATTGAAACATTTCGCGCCACGGGTAAAGGCTGGCAAACTCGCATGAATGACGCATTAAAGGACTGGCTAAAAGAACACCCTGCGATTGGATAGGTTAAAAAACTGTTTTTCTAACCTTTATTACGATGTAAAACCACCGCCCTTGAGGAAACTGAAGGGCGGTTTTTTTATGGGTGTTTTTGAACAGAATTATCAGTATTTGTTAATGGACACGATAATCCCCAAAAAAATGCTAAAATTCACCGCTAACCCCCCCTTAAAAACACCCACCATGAACGCTGATTTTATCGAAAAATACATCAATCCTTTCACCGATTACGGCTTTAAACGCATTTTCGGTGAAGAAGCGAACAAAGATTTATTAATGGATTTCTTAAGTGAACTATTACGCGAAGAACAAGGTGAAATCAAAAATATCACCTATTTAAAAACCGAACAC
>JAIFMS010000117.1 GCA_020048335.1 Methylococcaceae bacterium
AAATAACTTGATAGACCTAGGGGCAGCGGCAATGTCAGGACATCCTGTCGGTGCTTTGGGTTTAACATTGGCGCGGGGAGCAGATTATGTGTTGAATTTAGAATTGTCCGCTTTGCAAAATGAAAACAAAGGTGAGATTGTTGCCAACCCTAGAGTAATGACTTCAGATAGAGTCCTTGCTACGATTACGCAAGGGGTGCAAATTCCTTTTACTACCCAAGGACAAGGGGGCGCATCATCAACAACCTGGAAAGATGCGGCTTTGAAATTGGAAGTAACCCCGCAAATTACCCCCAATGGCAGTATTATCATGGAACTTTGGGTCAGTAAAAATAACCCTTCGCCTAGTGGAAATGGCAGTATTGAAAAAAGAGAGGTGACAACAACGGTACAAATCGACGATGGTGAAACCGTGGTGTTGGGGGGTGTTTATGAATATGATTCAGGACAGGATACTTATAAAATTCCTTTCCTTGGTGATTTACCAGGGGTTGGTTTTTTGTTTAGAAAAAATTTAGTCAGTGATAGTAAGCGTGAATTATTAATTTTTGTTACACCAAAAATTGTAAAAGGTACACTGTCAATTCACTAACAAACTTCAATTTGAACTCAAAAGGGGGCATAATGCCCCCTCTTTTTAATTTACTTCTTACCCAGTTATCTATGAAACAATCAGAAAATATATATTTAATTGGTTTGATGGGGGCTGGCAAAACCACCATAGGTAGACAGCTAGCCAGTGCTTTGCGATTACCCTTTTATGATAGTGATAAAGCCATTGAAGAAAGTACGGGGGTTGATATTCCGACTATTTTTGAATATGAAGGGGAAGACGGATTTAGAAACCGTGAACAGGCAATGATCGCCCAACTGACCAATATAGAGGGTATCGTGTTAGCGACAGGCGGTGGAGCTATTTTGCGCGATGAAAATAGAAAACACTTACAAAGCAAAGGTTTTGTGGTGTATTTGCAATGTTCAATAGAGCATATTTTGCAAAGAACACGGCGTGATACGCAACGCCCGTTACTTAATACAGAAGACCCAGAACAACGATTAGAAACCCTTTTTGAAGTGCGAGACCCTTTGTATTTAAGCTGTGCTGATTTCAAAATTGATACAGGTGAATTGCAAAGCAAGCAAGTTGTCAAAGATATATTGCAAGCTTATCAACAGTTTAATGATTATCCCGTGATGTTATGAAACAACTACAAGTTGCATTGGGTGACAGAAGTTATCCGATTTACATAGACGAAGATTTGCTAAAGCGAGCAGATTTATTGGCGGCTCACATTAAATCTAAGCAGGTATTGGTGGTTAGTAATCTGACCGTTGCTCCACTGTATTTAGAGATATTATTAGCCCAACTGACCGCCTATCAGGTTGAAACTGTCATATTGCCCGATGGGGAACAGTACAAAACGCTTGATTCGGTCTCAGCGATTTTTACGGTATTGCTGGAAAAAAAATTAAGTCGTAATGCCACTTTAATTGCTTTAGGTGGTGGAGTGATTGGTGATATGGGCGGTTTTGCTGCGGCGTGCTATCAACGCGGAATTCCTTTTATTCAGATACCAACCACATTATTAGCGCAGGTTGATTCATCAGTAGGTGGAAAAACTGGAGTAAATCACGCGCTCGGCAAAAATATGATTGGTGCTTTTTATCAACCCCAAGCGGTCATTATTGATACTTGTGTGCTGAAAACGCTTGATGATAGACAATTATCAGCAGGATTAGCCGAAGTGATTAAATACGGGCTGATTTGTGATGTTGAATTTTTTATTTGGCTGGAAGCTAACATAGAAAAATTAATTGCCCGTGATAATCAAGCATTAGCCTTTGCCATAGAACGCTCTTGTTTTAATAAAGCCCGTATTGTGGCAGAAGATGAATTTGAATCGGGTGTGCGTGCTACCTTAAATTTAGGGCATACCTTTGGTCATGCGATTGAAACAGGCACGCATTACAGTGAATATTTGCATGGTGAGGCGATAGCGATAGGAATGTGTCAAGCCGCAGATTTATCGCAGCGACTCGGATGGTTAAGCAATGAAGAGGTAAAAAGAATTATTGCTCTTCTAAAGCGTGCTAAGTTATCTGTGATTCCACCAAAAAATTTAACCACAGCACACTATCTTGAACTCATGGCAGTGGATAAAAAAAATGTGGATGGAAAAATTCGTCTTATTGCCTTAGAAAAAATTGGTAAAGCGGCGTTGCCGATGCAAGTTGAGCGTGAACTATTGGAACAAACACTTAATCATTATACGGGGTACTAAAGTTTTATAACTTTCCACATCACAGCTCTTTTTTTTAACTAATTTTTTCATTTGACATGACTTCCCTAAAAAACGATATTTTTATTAAAGCTCTTTTCAAACAGCCTGTTCCTCGCACCCCTGTGTGGATGATGCGGCAAGCAGGACGTTATTTACCTGAATATCGAAAAATACGCGAACAGGCGGGGAGTTTTTTAGCCTTATGTACTAATCCTGAATTAGCTTGTGAAGTCACATTACAGCCGCTGCGCCGTTTTTCTTTTGATGCGGCAATTTTATTTTCGGATATTTTAACCATTCCAGATGCAATGGGTTTGGGTCTTTATTTTACCGAAGGTGAAGGGCCTAAATTTAAAAATCCCATTAAAAACGCAGCCGATATTGCCGCATTGCCGATTCCTGACCCTTATGTAGACTTGCGTTATGTGACAGATGCGGTGAGTCTGATTAGAAAAAACTTGCAAGGGGCTGTGCCGCTGATTGGTTTTTCAGGCAGCCCTTGGACATTAGCCACTTATATGGTCGAAGGCGGCAGTAGTAAAAGTTTTCAAAAAATTAAAAGCTTGATGTACAACGAGCCGCGTTTAATGCACCAATTACTCGATAAATTAGCTCAATCGGTTGCATCGTATCTGAATGCGCAAATAGAGGCAGGGGCGCAAGCGGTGATGTTGTTTGATACTTGGGGCGGAATGTTAAGCGGTGAAGATTATGCTATGTTTTCACTAGCCTATGCCAAACAAGTAAGACAATTGTTAAAAACTGAACACAATGGGCAAAAAATCCCTACGATTTTGTTTACCAAAGGGGGCGGATTGTGGTTAGAGACAATGGCAGATGCGGGATATGATGCGTTAGGCTTGGATTGGCAAACCAATATCGGTGCAGCACGAGCGCGTGTCGGTGAAAAAGTGGCATTGCAGGGCAATCTTGACCCTGTGTCTTTATATGCCCAACCTGCAATTATCAAAGAAAAAGTACAAGCGATTTTACATAGTTACGGGCAAGGTTCGGGGCATATTTTTAATTTAGGGCATGGAATTTTGCCTGATGTCAATCCTGATCATGTTAAAGCGATGGTTGATGCGGTACATGAGTTAAGTCCAGTTTATCACTCGTAAAAAAGAGGAGCAGAATATGAATCAAATTATGGTATTTGTGGGATTGTTAGGCTTCAGCTTTGTGGTCGCTGCTGAACAAATGCCGCCTGCATCAACTGCAAAAAATACACAAGCAACGCCGATTGAAGTTTATAGAAGCCCCAGTTGTAGTTGTTGTGGAAAATGGGTTGCACATTTACGAGAAAATCAATTCCAAGTGAAAGATATTATTACCGAAAATGTACAAGCGATTAAGGACAAACAGAGCGTTCCGAAAGAAATGGCATCGTGCCATACTGCATTGGTCAATGGCTATGTGATTGAAGGACACGTTCCTGCGAGTGACATTCGGAAATTATTAAAGCTTAAACCTGCGATAGTGGGTATTGCCGTGCCTGCTATGCCTGCTGGAACACCTGGAATGGAAACAGGCGGTAAAAAAGAAGCTTATGATGTTGTCAGTTTTGATAAAAATAAATCCAGTGCTGTTTTTTCTGCCTATTCGGAGTAGTGATGATTTTAGCAGGCGATATAGGGGGTACAAAAACGCTGCTGGCGTTGTATCAACAAAACGATTCACACTGGGAATGCTATAAAAAACAGCAATATGCCAGTGCTGAGTTTCAAAGTTTTGATGCAATTCTGGCTGATTTTTTAGGGGGTGAAGCCATTTGTGCTGTTTGTCTTGGTGTCGCAGGGCCAGTCATTGAAGGGGTGTGCCAAACAACCAATTTACCGTGGTTATTAAAAGCTACCGAGATTGCAGAGCAAACTTCTGCTAAATCAGTTGTATTACTAAATGATTTAGAGGCGATGGCATGGGGTGTGTTAAATTTACCAGAACAGGATTTTGTGGAACTAAATCCTTCTGCAAAAAAATGCCAAGGTAATCTAGCCGTATTAGCCGCAGGGACAGGATTAGGTGAAGCCATTGTGGCGTGGGATGGGCAAAAGTATCATGTTATTGCTACTGAAGGTGGCAATACCGATTTTGCACCGAATACAGAAGAAGAAATAGCTTTATTAAAATACTTGATGAATCAATATCCTGATCATGTTTGCTACGAACGTGTGCTATCAGGAACAGGTCTGGTTAGTTTATACCAATTTTTTAAGTCTACTGATTACGCGCCGATAAATTGTGATACCGAAGCGCGGATGCGGGTGACAGACCCAGCCGCTGTGATTAGTCAGTTAGGGATGAGTGGTGAAGATTTATTATGTCAAAAAGCCTTGTCTTTGTTTTGTCGCATTTATGGTGCAGAGGCTTCTAATCTTGCTTTAAAATGTTTGCCTTATCAAGGTGTTATATTGGCAGGTGGTATTGCAGCAAAAATTTTGCCTTTTATGCAGCAAGGAATGTTTATGGCAGGGTTTTTAGCGAAAGGTCGTTATCAAAAGGTTTTAGAACCTATTTCAGTGAAAGTTTGTCTTAATGGGGAAGCAGCCCTGTGGGGAGCCGCTTTTTACGCAACGCAATTGAAAAAAGAGTAACGAAAAATTAACCAGTACGCATTTTAGTTAAAGAGAAGGAGCCAGCGTTGCTAGCTCCTGATGCAAAAATTATAAGTCTTCCAATCCTGATAAACCATCAATAGACCAGCTATCTGCATTAGAGGCATCGGTCATATCTTTTTTGTTTTTATATTTAATGTTGCAGGCATAGCGTTTAGGTAGAGTAGTTCCTTCCTTGGTTGTCACTAAAATGTCAGCATTAATCATATATTCGTAATTTCCTATGTCCCAAGAGTTGATTGGAGCCGCAGGAAAAACAACCGAAATATCTGAGCCTAAGTCTGTTTTAATGTAATCATTGCATTGGTTGAAAGCAAGGCGTGTCATGTCGGTGGAAACAGGTGTTTGACTCCCAACATCATCTGTTTCCTCAAGAAAAGCATCCGAGGCAATGACTTTATAGACCATTGGCATGACTAATTTACTTTGAAATACTAATAAAGCAACTAAACACAGTACGAAAAGAACAATTTTGAAACGTATATTCATGTAAATTTAAAGGTGGGTGAAGTGAGAAAGGTTGATTTTAGCAAAAGATGACAAGTAGGAAGAGTATCAATTTATAAAAGCTCAAATAACCGCCAAGCTTGACCGTCAAGTTTAGATGAAAAATAGTTTAAAATGGCATTATTAAAATTAATAGTATAAAAAAATAATCTATATATATCAAGGTATTGTGATTTATTAGGCTGGTCAATAGTTTGATTTTAATAAGCTGAATGCGCTTTTGACTTGACATGAGTTACCGAACTGGTAAACTCAACTCCCACAGCATGGACGTATGTGAATGTGCCTAAATTTTTAAGGTACAATGTTTGGTCAAGGATAAAATCAAGAAGCTTCTAGCTGTGATGGCTGGGAATTTTAATAATATTTAGGAGGTAGAAATGGCAGCTACAACTGAGTCAGTTAAGGCTGATGCTACAGAAGCACCGCTATTAAACAAAAGAAACCTAATTGCTGGGTTTATGTTGTATCTAGTGTTTTATTCATTTATTCGTTGGTACGAAGGTGTTTACGGGTGGTCAGCAGGTCTTGACTCATTCGCGCCTGAATTTGAAACATATTGGATGAATATGCTTTACATCGAATTAGTCGTTGAAGTATTGTTGTTTTCAGCAATCAATGGTTATTTGTGGAAAACTCGTGATCGTAAAGTAATGTCTATTACTCCACGTGAAGAGTTAAGACGGCATTTTACTCACTGGACATGGTTAGTAATGTACGGTTGGGCTATTTACTGGGGTGCTTCTTATTTCACAGAGCAAGATGGTACATGGCATCAAACAATTGTTCGCGATACTGACTTTACACCAAGTCACATCATTGAGTTCTATTTGTCATATCCAATTTATATCATCACTGGTACTGGTGCTTTCATGTATGCAAAAACAAGATTGCCTACATACCAAGAAGGTTTACATTTGATGTATTTGGTTTCTGTTGTCGGTCCTTTCATGATTCTGCCAAATGTTGGTTTGAACGAATGGGGTCACACATTTTGGTTTATGGAAGAGTTGTTTGTTGCTCCATTGCATTACGGTTTCGTATTCTTTGGTTGGGCAGCTCTTGCAATCATGGGTGTGGTAAACACAGAAGTGATGACAATTACAAAGTTACTGAAAAAAGACTTAGCTTAAGCTTTTTGCTGACTAGGTGAGAATACTATCCTCCTATGTATGTTCCGCTCTCTTAGGGTGGAACATATTGATAGTAGATAGTAATATAACAAATATAATTTTAATTTTTAGGAGGTAAGCTAATGAGCGCATCTCAATCAGCTGTAAGATCACGTGCAGAAGCAGTACAAGTTTCTCGTACGTTTGACTGGATGATTCTCTTTACGTTATTTACTGCCGTTCTCGGTGGTTATCACATCCATTATATGCTAACTGGCGGTGACTGGGATTTCTGGACTGACTGGAAAGATAGACGTTTATGGGTAACTGTAGCACCTATCGTTTCAATATCGTTACCGCTTGCCTTTTGGTGCAGTGGTTTCTGTTCTAGCGTTGTTATTAGGTGAGTGGATAAACAGATATTTGAACTTCTGGGGTTGGACATATTTCCCCGTCAATTTCTGCTTCCCATCTAACTTGATTCCTGGAGCTATTGTTCTTGATGTTGTGTTGATGCTTTCAAGCAGTCTAACTGTTACTGCTGTGGTTGGTGGGTTGGCATATGGTTTGCTTTTCTACCCAGGCAACTGGCCAATTATTGCTCCGTTGCATGTTCCTGTTGAATACAATGGCATGATGATGACTTTAGCTGATTTACAAGGTTATCACTATGTAAGAACTGGTACTCCTGAGTATATCAGAATGGTTGAGAAAGGTACTTTGAGAACTTTCGGTAAAGACGTTGCTCCTGTATCTGCATTCTTCTCTGGTTTCGTTTCTATCATTATTTATTTCTTATGGCATTTCTTTGGCAAATGGTTTTCAAAAACTGATTTCGTTGCCGATGATGCTGTTTGATTTTAAACGTTTATAAAGATAGTTGAAATTTTGAGAGCTGGCAATACTAGCTATTGCCAGATAATCTAAAAAAATAGATTCTCTAGTTAATAGAGGAGGATATATGAAAATGATAAAAGACAGGTTTGCTAAATTGTCCTTCGTTGCACTGTTGATGTCACTTACAGCATCTGTGTTTTACGCACCGACAGCTTCAGCACATGGTGAAAAATCTCAGGCTGCGTTTATGCGTATGCGTACTATTCATTGGTTCGATCTTAACTGGTCAAAAGACTCAGTTGCGGTTAATGACACAATGACCATTTCTGGTAAATTCCATGTTTTCGCTGGATGGCCAGAGACAGTTGATAAACCAGAAGTTTCTTTTTTGAACATTGGTATTCCAGGTCCTGTATTTATTCGTGCAGGGTCTTGGATCGGTGGTCAATTGGTTCCACGTTCAGTATCGTTGGAATTAGGCGAAACTTATGAGTTCAAAGTATTGTTGAAAGCACGTCGTCCAGGCGACTGGCACGTCCACACTATGATGAACGTTCAAGGTGGTGGTCCTATCATAGGTCCTGGTAAATGGGTAACTATCACTGGTTCAATGGGAGATTTTGTTAATAACATCACCACATTGACAGGTGAAACCATTAACTTAGAAACTTACAACTTGAGCAATATTTACTTTTGGCATGCTTTTTGGTATGCCCTTGGTTTGGCTTGGTTAGCATTCTGGATTAAACGTCCGTTGTTTGTTCCTAGACATATTGCTGTAAGCAGTGGTAAAGCAAATACATTGATTTCAGCGACTGATAAAAAAGTTGCTGTTGGTTTTGCTGTTGCAACTATTGCTATCGTTGCAGGTTCTATGGGTACAACAAATGATAAGTATCCTGTAACAACACCACTTCAAGCTGGTTTGTTGCGTGGTATGAAACCAATTGAAATGCCAGAAACTACTGTATCTGTAAAAGTTGAAGATGCGTCTTACCGTGTGCCTGGTCGTGCAATGCAAATGACATTGACGATCACAAACAATGGTGATTCAGCAGTTCGTTTAGGCGAGTTCAACACAGCATCAGTACGTTTCTTAGATCCAGCTGTATTAGAAGATGAAACAGGTTATCCTGATGACATTTTAGCTGAAGAAGGTTTAACTGTAAGTGATAATAGCCCATTGGCTCCAGGTGAGACAAGAACTGTTGAAGTTACAGCATCTGATGCGGCGTGGGAAGTTTACCGTTTAGCTGACTTGATCTATGATCCAGACAGCCGTTTTGCTGGATTGTTATTCTTCTTTGATGCAGAAGGCAACCGTCAAATGGTTATGGTTGATGCTCCATTAATTCCATCTTTCATCTAATGAAATACATCTAAGAGCATAAAGTTTTTAGATGGGAATTAGAACCCTCACTATCGAAAGGTAGTGGGGGTTTTTTATTTTAGTTCTTAATTTATATGCAAATTATTAATACAATTAAAACTTTAGTAACAACTATTAAACATTGGAAACAATCAGGATTAAGGATTGCTTTTGTACCAACAATGGGTAATTTGCATCAAGGGCATCTAAAGTTAATCACTCAGGGAAAAGATCAGGCAGATAAAGTAGTTGTGAGTATTTTTGTTAATCCAACTC
>JAIFMS010000150.1 GCA_020048335.1 Methylococcaceae bacterium
CTTCCAAAAGTTCCAAGGTTTCCAAATCTAAATCATTGGTTGGCTCATCCATAACAATAATATTGGCAGGACGGGTAAACAAACGAGCTAGTAATAAGCGACTTTTTTCCCCGCCCGACAAGCTTTTTATCGGCGAACGCGCCCGCGCGGGACTGAATAAAAAATCCCCCAAATACGACATCACATGACGTTTATTGCCTGCAATTTCGACAAAATCATTGCCATCGGCAATCGCATCGGCCACCGTCATTTCAGGGTCAACTTGGTCGCGCAATTGGTCAAAATACGCCACTTGCAATTTAGTTCCCTGTTCAATCGTGCCGCGCGTTGGCTCAAGCTGTTTTAATAATAATTTTAATAACGTGGATTTTCCCGCGCCATTAATGCCAATCAAGCCAATTTTATCGCCGCGCTGAATCAGGGTAGAAAAATCTTTGACAATCAATTTATCGCCATAACTAAAGCTGACCTCAATCGCTTCAATGACTTTTTTGCCCGATGCTTGCCCTTGCTCCAAACTCAATTTACTGGTGGACTGGGTGTTACGGCGTTGAGCGCGTTCACGGCGTAACTGCTCCAAAGCCCGTACCCGTCCTTCATTGCGGGTGCGCCGCGCTTTCACGCCTTGCCGTATCCACACCTCTTCTTGTGCCAATTTTTTATCAAACTCGGCATTTTGACTGGCTTCATTTTCTAATGCTGCCGCTTTTCGGCGTAAATAATCCTGATAACTGCCTTGCCAGGAGACTAATTGTCCCCGGTCTAAATCAACAATTCGAGTGGCGAGTTTTTGTAAAAAAGACCTATCGTGGGTTACAAATAACACCGCGCCTTGAAAACTCAGCAATTGTTCTTCTAGCCAACTGATATTTTCAAAATCCAAATGGTTAGTCGGTTCATCCAATAATAAAACTTCAGGCTCAATTACTAAGGCTTGCGCCAAGGCAACACGGCGTTTCCAACCGCCTGATAACGCTCCAACTTGCAAATCGGGCGGTAAATTTAATTTACTTAAGGTCGCTTCAACACGATTGCTGTAATGCCAACCGTTATGGGTTTCTAATTGATGTTGTAAATCGCCAAATTCAATTAAGGCTTTTTCATCAGTGCTATCAAGGGTTAAGGATAAGGCATGATAGCGGCTAATCCATTGTCCTAAATCGCCTAAACCACTGGCAACCGCATCATAAATAGTGCTGTCATCGGGTAAATTCGGCGATTGCTCCAGCCACGCGAGTTTTAATTGCGGTTGTTTCCAAATTTCGCCGTGGTCGGGTTGAACATTTCCTGCAATAATTTTCATTAAGGTGGATTTTCCTTCACCATTGCGTCCTAAAAGTCCAACTCGCTCACCTGCGTCAAGTTGAAATTGGGCGTTATCCAGTAAAGCGTGCGTGCCATAGGCAATGGAAAGATTGGTTAATCGTAATAAGGGCATAGTAATTCTGTGTGTTGTAAAAAACGGCGCAATAAATCCAGTGCGGAAAAAGCTGCCTGATGTTGTTTGCGTTGCAATGTGCCTGTGATTATTTGCGTGTGTTGGCAAAAACCGCGGGCGGTGGTCAGAACATTATATAAGGTCAGCGTCTGTTGTGGGTCAGCAAACGCAGCAGGGGTGCCTGAATAAAGCTGCACCAAGGCAAACTCTGCACAACTGCTGCGCTGCAAAGCCCGTCCTAAATCGAGAGCGGTATTAATTAATTGGCTCGCCGTTTGCGTTTGCGCTAAGGCATTAAATTTTTGTTGATAACTGGCTTCAATTAGCCAAGGTTGCCCGATACATTTTGCTGCTAACAAGCCACAACTGGCGGTTTCTAACAACGCAACGGTTTGTTTTTGTGCGGTGAGCGATTGTGACACCACACTGACCATATCGCCTGCCTGTTCATGTAAACCATCGACGGCAAACACCGCTGTCCCTAGCTTTTCAAGCAGTTGCGTAACAAGCGGACTTATTTCTGTGACAGGATAATCAGGAGGAAATAATAATTTAATCTGATTTTCTTCTAAACTTGCCCGAAAACCTAACTGCACGGTTTCGGGTAACGTAACTTGATTGGTTTGCTGTTGCAATTGTGATTCGCCCATTCCCCACGTTTTGAGGGTAATTAAACGTTGGGGCGTTAAAGTAAAACGGCTTGCTAAATCGGCTTTAACCTGTTGGATAAATAATTGCTGCATTTCATACGGCACACCGGGTAAAAACACAAACCAGCAGTTGTTTTGTAATAAACAAAAACCAGGGGCTGTGCCAAAATCGTTATCAATGCGCATCGCTCCTTTGGGAAGCAAGGCTTGCTTACGATTGACCGCAGGCATGGTCAGCCCACGGCGTTGAAAAAAATGCTGGATATGTTCAAAGGCAGTTTCGTCAAATTCCAACGGCAATCCAAAAGCCTCTGCCACCGCTTGCGCAGTTAAATCATCGCTCGTAGGGCCTAAGCCGCCTGTGCAGAGACAACCCTCAGCGCGTTGGGCAATTTCGGTGAGCAAGGCTTTTAAGTCAGCTAATTTGTCGCCTACCGCTGTGTGACGGGTGACAGAAAAGCCCATTTCGACTAAGTGTTGTGATAGCCACGCGGCATTGGTATCGGTAATTTGTCCTGTGACAACTTCTTCACCTTGGGAAAATAATTCAATAGTGGGATTCATTTTTTACGCTTGGCAATAAGGACGGGGCAGGGGGGCAATTTTCAAATCAGGATAATTTTATTGGGATTAAACCCTTTGACTTCTTTGCGATTAAGATAGCCACGCGGATTACTCAAAATGCGTGTCCCTGCGATTTCATAATCATTCAAACAATGAATATGTCCATGAAACCACGCACTAATATCATATTGAGAAAACAGTTTGTCCAATTGATTGCAATAAGCCATTTTTTTTATCTCATTATTCTGCTCTTCTTTCCAACTTAACCGGGACGGGGCGTGATGGCTGATAACAACGGTTTTTCCTGCAAAGGGTTCTGCTAATTGATTTTCTAACCATAGTAAAGAACGCCGATGCAATTGGGTAAAAACCCCTTGATCAAACGGCTGTTCTTTAAAGCGGATGGTTCTAAAATCGTTTAAGCGGGTGGCAAGTTCGTGGGCTTTTTGTTCCCCGCCGATTAATAAGTCTGTCCAAAGCGTACAGCCTAAAAAACGGGTATTTTGAAACACAAACCTGTTTTTTTCTAAAAACGCAATATTGGTATTGGCACATTCACTGCGCAATAAATTGAGGGTATGTCTGTATTCATGGGTATAAAATTCGTGATTGCCTGCCACATAAATGACTGGTTTGTTGATGGTCTTTAACCAATCAATGCCTTGCCGACCAATACCTATATCACCTGCGGCGATGACCAGGTCTGCGTTATTATTTGGAACAGACAATAAGCCAAATTCTAAATGAATATCAGAAAAATAATTTATCCTCACAATTTAACTCTATGCCTATCTGCTATGGGGTATAATTTTTGTTATAAAAAATCCCTAATGCCCTCCCTTTAAATTATAACAAGGGGATTATTACCCTGTTAAATTTAAGGACAAGGGATAGGGAATTATTTCTATTCTTTCAGATAACCGCATTTTTTCCAACAAAGATTTTTTATTATGTCTATCAGCTCTCGCAAAAATACCCAACCCGTTTTAGTCGGTACTGTCAAAGTAGGGGGTGGCGCACCTATTGTCGTGCAGTCGATGACCAATACCGATACCGCCGATGTTTCAGGCACAGTAGAGCAAATTAGGGCTCTGGCTAACGCAGGGTCTGAATTAGTACGGATTACGGTCAATTCTGAAGCTGCCGCACAAGCGGTGTATGAAATCCGTAATCAATTAACCAAAAATGGCTTTTCTGTGCCGATTATCGGTGATTTTCACTTTAATGGGCATAAATTACTGGAAAAATATCCAGATTGTGCGGCCGCATTGGATAAATATCGGATTAATCCAGGCAATGTCGGGCGTGGCAAAAGTCGTGATCCACAATTTCAACAAATGATTGAATTTGCCTGTCAGTACAATAAGCCCGTCCGAATTGGTGTCAACGGTGGCAGTTTAGACCAAGCCGTTTTAACGCGCCTGTTAGATGACAATCGCAAACAAGCCCAACCTTTGCCCTTAAGCGCGATAACTCGCGAAGCGATTGTGTTATCGGCACTTGAAAGTGCAGCGAAAGCGCAAGAATTAGGCTTAGGCAAAGATAAAATTATTTTGTCTTGTAAAATCAGTAATGTGCAAGAATTAATCAGCATTTATCAAGATTTAGCCAATCGCTGTGACTACGCTCTGCATTTAGGCTTAACCGAAGCAGGGATGGGGTCTAAAGGGATTGTGGCATCGGCGGCGGCGTTATCGGTATTAATGCAGCAAGGCATCGGTGATACCATTCGGATTTCCTTAACCCCCGAGCCAGGCGCGGCACGCACCAAAGAAGTATTGGTGGCGCAAGAGATTTTACAAACCATGGGGTTTCGTGCCTTTACGCCGATGGTGATTGCTTGTCCTGGCTGCGGACGCACCACCAGTGATTATTTTCAAACCTTGGCGCGGGATATTCAAGCCTTTTTGCGGGAACAAATGCCTGTTTGGAAGGAAAAATATTCAGGCGTTGAAACGATGGAAGTCGCGGTCATGGGCTGTGTGGTTAATGGACCTGGCGAAAGTAAAAATGCCAATATTGGCATTAGTTTACCCGGAACAGGGGAATCGCCTGTCGCGCCTGTCTATGAAGATGGGGTAAAAACTGTGACCTTAAAAGGCGATTTCATTGCCCAAGAGTTTCAATCCTTAGTGGAACGGTATATTGAAAGCCATTATGGTCAATAAAAGTTATTGAATTTAAATCCACCCCAACCCCATGGGTATCTACACAAGTTTGATGGGATGTGGGCGCAAATTTATTCGCGCTTTTAAAAACAACCACTTGCTCGAATAAATTCGCGCCCACACTGGTATGACACTTCTTAAAAATATCAGTAAAATCAACACTTAAAAAGTTGTGTAGATACCTATGCCCACTGCCCTGCTTTGCGAAAGGCAGGAGTTACTCGCCAAACCTATTCTTGATTCACTTTTTATCATGCCATGTTCAAAACTACCGAATATTTTAAGTTTACGAAACAACGCCCCGACCGTGCGCTGATTAAAGACGAATGGATTGAACAGGTTATCAACCACCCCATTCACGAAGAAATGCAAAGCGATAACCGCATCAGACGCTGGGCAAAAATTCAAGAAAATGAAAACCGCTATTTGCGCATTGTCTTACTCGAAGATGGTGAAACCGTTCACAATGCCTTTTTTGACCGCCGCTTTAAGGAATAACACCATGAAAATAAAATACTTTCCCGAAACTGATACGCTGTATTTTCAACTCAATGATTATGAAATTGTAGAAACGCAGGAATTAAATGAAAACACCTTGCTTGATTTAGATGCAAACGGTTTGTTGGTCGCCATTACCTTAGAACATGCCAAAAACGCCGCCACACTGACCGAATTTTCTTATCAGCAAATGGCGCTTGCCTCTTAAAACTCACCCCTGCCCCATGGGTATCTATACAAGTTTAATGGGATGTGGGCGCAAATTTATTCACGCCCACATTGGTATGACACCTCTTAAAAATATCAGTAAAATCAACACTTAAAAAGTTGTGTAAATACCTATGGGCTAGGGGGATTTTAGTACCTAATAACTTTAGGCTCACTACTTAATGAACGACCACGATAATATTTACAAATTGCTGTTTTCAGAACCGCAGATGATAATTGATTTACTCGAAGGGTTTGTGCATGAACCTTGGGTGAAACAATTGGATTTTAGCAGTTTAGAAAAAGTGGCGAGCCATTATGTTTCCGATGATTTACGCAGTCGCGAAGATGATTTAATCTGGCGGGTTAAATGCCAAGACCAATGGCTGTATGTGTATTTATTGCTAGAATTTCAATCGACAGTTGATAAGTTTATGGCAGTGCGCTTGATGACTTATATCGGTTTGCTGTATCAGGACTTACTCAAACAGCCTAGCTTTAATAAATCACAACAATTACCGCCTGTGGTGCCTGTGGTTTTATATAATGGCAAACACCGCTGGACAGCAGCAACCCAATTAAGCGAATTAATTGCGGATTTGCCAGAGAACATCAGACATTACAAACCGACTTTGCATTATTTATTACTCGATGAAGGACGCTTTAGTCAAAATGAATTACATCCGTTAAAAAATTTAGTCGCGGCGGTGTTTCGTTTAGAAAACGCCCAAACCCACACTGATATTATCGCGGTAGTGGATGATTTGCTGAATTGGTTAAAAAATCCACAGCAGCAAGCCTTAAATCGCTATTTTACGTTGTGGATTAAGCGGGTGTTGCGGTCAGCCCGCCAAGTGGAACAACCCATTGAAAATTTACATAACTTAACCGAGGTCAGAACGATGTTAGCAGAAACCGTAAAAGGCTGGGAAGCTCAGTGGAAAACCGAAGGACTTGCCGAAGGACTTGCTAAAGGTGTTGTGCAAGGGACAGAAAAAACCAAATTGGCTATTGCCCAGACGATGCTATTGAAAGGCTTAGACAAACAAATGATTAGCGAAATAACAGGATTGCCTGAAGAGGTTATTATTCATTTAACGCATTAAGCGCGAACAGATTTTATAAAAAATGGCTAACTATATTAGTGTGGTCAGCGCGTCATTTGGAACAACCCATTGAAAATTTATAAGTAAGTGAGCCAAAGTTTTTGTATGTTTTATTTGCTAGAGGGAGTGCAAAACCTAGGTTTTGCATTCCAAAACTTTTGTTTTACTACTTATCTAGAGGGAGTGCAAAACCTAGGTTTTGCATTCCAAAACTTTTGTTTTACTACTTATGATTTAACCGAGGTCAGAACGATGTTAGCAGAAACCGTAAAAGGCTGGGAAGCCCAATGGAAAGCGGAAGGGTTTGCCGAAGGCGTTGCCAAAGGCAGGCAAGAAGCGTGGCAAAAAGGGTGGCAAGAAGGTATGGAACAGATTAAGTTAGATATTGCACAAACGATGTTGTTGAAAGGCTTTGATAAACAGCTCATCATGGAGGTAACAGGCTTATCAGAAGAAGTTATTGCCCACTTAGCACATTAAACCAGTTAGCTTAAAAAGAGGATTAGAAAGGACTTGTTCGGCACATTACGCTATGCACTTGCCACGTTGGTGGTATTAAGTCACAACAACATCACGTTATACGGTAAAAACATCGGCGTGATGGCGGTGGTGGTGTTTTATTTGTTATCAGGTTACATGATGACAGGACTGATACGCCGCCGTTATGCCAGTCTTTCTGCTATCGGTGGGTTTTACTGGGACAGGATTTTACGAATTTATCCGCAATACCTGTTGTTTTTAACCTTAACCCTGCTGGCTGTTCAAACGTTACCGATTCAAACCCCTTATTTAGCCGTTCCATTGGATGGACAAAAGTTATTCGCCAATCTGAGCATTATACCGCTCAACTTTTTCATGTTTAACCAACTTGACAAAGCGATGCTGTTACCACAAGCGTGGTCGCTGGGAACAGAATGGCAGTTTTATCTGACCTTTCCCTTTGTTTTGCTACTGCATTCACGGCTCCGCCCTCTCATCGCTGGTCTTAGCGTACTTGTTTTTGCCCTTGCCATGACAGGCCAGTTACAAACCGATTGGTACGGCTATCGCCTACTTCCTGGTGTGTGGTTTATCTTTCTGACAGGCTCTTTTATTTATGACAGGGGGCATAAAACGGTTTTAGGGCTGTGGCTTACCGTCTTTCTCATTGGCAGTGGCTGTTATATTGCCCACATCCCCTATCAAGCCTTCAATGTCGAAGTGATTGTTGGGTTCTTAATCGGTGTTGTCCTGGTGTTGGTATTAAGGCAAGGTTCACAAAACAAATGGGATGATTACCTAGGACACTTGTCTTACGGGGTGTTTTTATGTCATTTTCTTGTAATATGGTTAGTACAAACTATAGCGAATATTGAAGCCCAAGCGTTGTGTCTTTTAGTCTGGGGATTGGCTTCTTTGTTAAGTGCTGTCGGCTATCATAGCGTTGAAAGTCCGTTGTTAAAGTGGCGGAAAAAAGGAAATCCCTCCTAACGCCTCTTTCTCCCTCCTTTTGTAAAGGAGGGTTGGGGTGGATTTAACGCCCTTTTCGTAAAGGAGGAGTGGGGTGGATTCTGAACGCCTTAAACCTCCTTTTCAAAAGGGACGCTGTAAGGCGCGGGATTTAAAAATGGCTCTATAGGTGGGGGGATTTAAAAGCGATTTTTCAAGTGGGTAGGTTTGATTTTTAGTCAAGATTATCACAAAAACCGCCGAAATAGTTGCTTAAAATGAAAGGTGTTGTTAGTATTGCCACATCCTTTTCTAGTAAGATGACTTACGATTAGAGCAGAGTTGCTTGGCAAATTTGTGGTAATAACGGTCGTTTTTGGAGTAAAAAGTGATGATAAAATTAATAGATCTGTTGGTTTTTTCAACTCTCAGCAGAGGTTTTTTTCAAAACTAAAGCGTCTTAAGCGTTTTATGTTGAGAGATGTTTTTTTAGTAAATTTTAAAATTTTTAGGAGTCATTATCATGGCAGTAGTAGCAACAAATACACAGATTCTGGAAGGTTT
>JAIFMS010000003.1 GCA_020048335.1 Methylococcaceae bacterium
CATAACGCGAGTTTTGTAATTCTTTGCTGTAAAAATGATTATTTTGCGTGGTGGGTGGAATCCAAGCGGCAGCAAAATAATGCTGAATCATTGCAACCCAACCGCCTTTTGAAGAGGTATTCAGGGCTTCTTTTGCCATGTCTTCAAAACTGACTTTTTTGTATTTATCCGCTTCGGTATAAACCACTCCACCTGTGTAAGTACGGATAAAGCTATTGCCTGATTTATCAACAAAATCCGATTTAAACAATTGATTGTATTGTTTGCCTGTCCATGTCACGCTGCTACGATTGGTGACTTTTTGACTCACTGTAATCCCATAGCTGCCGCGCGTAAAGGTCAAGGTTTTAGTAACACTCAAACCTTGTCCGTTATCCCAGGTTAAAGGGACTTCTAGGGTATTGTCTGCACCTAAGTTATAGCTTGTTTGGCTAACGGTAAATTTTTGATGATGGTCAGGGGCAGGGGCAGAGCCTGCATCGGCAATTAAGCCACTTTGCGCTAAAAATTCTTTTTCGGCACTGGTATTAAATAAACGAATAGGGGTTAAATCAACCTTCTTTTTGTCCATTCCTGCCAGTTCACGCAAGGTATTGACAGCTGTATTTTCTTTTTCAAGCGGGTATTGTAATAAATCCAATGTCCGAATCGTACCGCCTTCGGAGTCAATTTCCAACGCAAACAAATCAGTGGTGACTTTAATCACAACCGCAGGGGGTGTCTTGGCATTTTCACTCGACACTGTGTTTTGAGAGTTGACAGGGGCTGGCGTATTTGTGGTTTCTGCGATACTTGGACGGTCAACAGTGCTGAGTACAGGTTTTGGCCCATAGTCTTGCTGCCAAGCTCCCCACAGCATATAACAAATCGTTATAAAGGCAACAACAAGTATAAATCTAACGTTATCCATTCTTTTTACCAAGTTTTTTTGGAACAGGATCAAGCCCGCCCTCATGGAAAGGGTGGCATTTTAGTAAGCGTTTGAGTGTTAAATAGAAGCCGCTAGCGGTTCCATGAAGCGTAATGGCTTCGACGGCATAATGCGAACAGCTGGGATAAAAGCGACAGCTATTCCCAAGAAGAGGGCTGATAAAATACTGATAAAATTTTATCAGTGCGAGTGCTAAGAATCGCATCGGTTTACCAGTTGTAAAAACAGTTTTTCCAGTGAGTTTCTAAGTAATTTAGAATCCACTATTGCCGCCTCTTTTTTCGCTAATACCACAATATCTAACGCAATCAGCGTCTGTTGCTGCAAGCGAAAGCTTTCTCTGGCAATGCGTTTAATTTTATTTCTATCAACGGCACGCTTAATATTTTTTTTCGCAATCGCCAACCCTAATCGTGGCTTATCCAGCGAATTCCTGATAGCTAACAGGGTAAAATACTTATCGGAAGCTTTGACAGGGTGGGCAAAAACATTTTTATAAGCGGCGGGTGTTTTTAAACGCGATTGCGGAGGAAAACAAAATCCTGTTGTTGACACAAACAGTCAGTTAAACCGTTAACTCAGAACGTCCTTTGGCACGGCGAGCATTAATCACTTTGCGCCCACCTTTGGTTGCCATTCTAGCGCGGAAGCCATGTGTTCTAGCGCGTTTTATTTTGCTGGGTTGATAGGTTCTTTTCATAACTTTAAATACCTTAGGGTCAATTGTGAATAATTAATAAAAAACGGATAAAAAAGACTGCGGATGATAGAATGAATGTAACGATTCTGTCAATGTTGTTGATACATTTAGCTATTGACAACAGGCGATAAAACGGTATTTTGTTTTATCTTTTGCTTACCTTTCCTTCTTAAAACTGACTATTTTGAAAAACCCATGAGCTTGACTTGGAATAACTGTCTTTCTAGGCTAGAAAATGAAATCCCCGCCTCTGATTTTAGCACTTGGGTACGCCCGTTACAGGCAGAAGAAAATGGTGCGCAGATTAAATTATTTGCCCCCAACCGATTTGTATTAGACTGGGTAAAGCAGCATTATTTTTCCAAGTTTGAAGAGGCGATTGGCGAGTTTTCTAATGGCACATTGATTTTGCGTTTAGAAATTGGCTCAAAAGCGTCAACAACCGAAGCCCCTGTTCTTAAAATTAAGAAAAATCAGCCTGTTAAAAAAAAGCTTCCTGATTTTTTAAATCGTGCCTTTACTTTTGACCGTTTTATTGAAGGAAAATCCAATGAATTGGCAAAAGCGGCTGCCTTACAAGTGGCTGAAAACAGTGGAAAATCGTATAATCCTTTGTTTATATATGGCAATTCTGGCTTAGGCAAAACGCATTTAATGCACGCAATTGGTAATGCGGTGTTAGAAAAAAATCCTGAAGCGAACGTGGTGTATTTGCATTCAGAAAAATTTGTCCAAGATATGGTCAAATCCTTGCAACAAAACACCATCCACACGTTCAAAGAATATTATCGTAGTATTGATATGTTGCTCGTCGATGATATTCAATTTTTAGCGGGCAAAGAACGCTCGCAAGAAGAGTTTTTTCACACCTTTAATAATTTGCTGGATAAAAAACATCAAGTGGTTTTAACCTGCGATAAATATCCTAAAGAAATTGCAGGCTTAGAAGATAGATTAAAATCCCGTTTTGGCTGGGGATTGCCTGTTGCCATCGAACCCCCTGATTTAGAAACCCGAGCGGCAATTTTAATGAAAAAAGCCAGTATCATTGGCTTAGTCTTGCCGCAAGAGGTGGCCTTTTTTATCAGCAAACGCATTCCGTCCAATGTCAGAGAACTTGAAGGCGCGTTGCGCCGGGTGGTTGCCAGTGCGCAATTTACAAGGCGGGATATTACTTTAGAATTTACCAAAGAAACTCTGCATGATTTAATTTCATTGCAAGAACGACTTGTCAATATCGACAACATCCAGCGCACCGTGGCAGAATATTTTAAGTTAAAAGTGGCTGACTTAACCGCCCAAACCCGCAAACAAGCCATTACGCGCCCGCGACAAGTGGCAATGGCATTAGCCCGCGAGTTGACCACCCACAGCTATCCAGAAATCGGTCAGGCTTTCGGTGGACGAGACCACACAACCGTTATCAGCGCGTGTAAGCGGGTTGAAGAACTGCGCATGAGCAATGCAAAATTTTCTGATGATTACTTAAATCTACTCAGAACCTTATCCCATTAAGCTTTTAAAATCCTTTTTATTTTTATTAACCACTTGTTATATCTATGAAATTTACTATTAACCGTGAACAGCTTTTAACTCCTTTACAACAAATTGTCAGTGTGATTGAAAAACGGCAAACCATGCCAATCCTTTCCAACGTTTTAGTTGTGGTCAATGATGACCAATTAATTTTAACGGGGACGGATTTGGAAATTCAAATTGTGGCAAAAATTACCTTGGAAGGGGCGCAAAATGGTGAAATAACCGTGCCTGCTCGCAAATTTTTAGACCTTTGCAGGCTTTTACCTTCTGAATCTGCAATTAATTTTGAAACCTTGGAAGATAAAGTTAAATTAACCTCAGGGCGGAGCCGGTTTTCTTTATCAACCTTACCTGCGGATAATTATCCTGAATTTTCTGAAGCACAATTAGAGCATGAATTTATTATTAATGCGGGAAAATTAAAAAAAGCCTTAGAAAAAACTATTTTTTGTATGGCAAACCAAGATGTGCGCTATTATTTAAACGGTTTAATGCTCAATATTTCCAATAGCAAATTAAAATTAGTTGCCTCTGATGGACATCGCTTATCTATTTATAAAGATGAAATGGATACAGAAACAGGTTTTGAAGAACGGATTATTATGCCGCGTAAAGGTGTAATTGAATTAACCCGTCTTTTAGATGACCCCGAAGCTGAATTAAACGTGCAGTTTTCAACGAATAATATTCGGATTTATATTAAAAACTTGGTGTTTTCTGCCAAATTAGTCGATGCAAAATACCCTGATTTTAGCAAAGTGTTTGAACAAGACTTTTTTGAGCCGATTGCAATTCCTAAACAACGTTTTAAAGAAACTTTAACCCGGGTTTCTGTGTTGGCAAATGAAAAGTTTAAAGGGGTTACTTTTGAAATAGCGGACAATTTGTTAAAAATTACCACGCATAACCCAGAACACGATGAAGGGGAAGAAGAATTAGCCATTGATTATCAAGGCGAGCCTATTATCATTGCATTTAATGCTGTTTATTTATTAGATGCCATTGCCAATTTAGATGCAGATACTGCCTTATTAACCATTGCATCGAATGCGAGTAGCTGTTTTATTGAAGAACCCAATCAAGAAGCATTCCGCTTTATTGTTATGCCGATGCGTTTGTAAAACAATAACACGCTCATTAAAAATTATTTGCATTTTGAAATTCACTCCAGCCCTTCTTTAAAAAAGAGAGGGTTAAAATCTACCCCAACCCTCCTTTATGAAAGGAGGGCATTTTTGATGCCTGAAATTATAAATTTCTGCCAAGATTTAAAATAACAGTCTCAATCAATTTCTACCATTTCATTATCCGCGCTTGCAACAAGCGTGCAGAATAAAAGCCTTATTACTGAAAATAATATGTTTCGCTTCAATTGAAAGTTTAGGTCTTTTACAGAACAATTCAGTGATAAAGTCTACGGTTGTCATCGTGTTAAGTTTAAAACATGATGCTTTAATTGCTTTCACCTAATGCAGGTTACACTTAAGGCCAAAAAACTCGCTTTTTATTCCCCTTTTTTATTGACTTCGCCATGCTAAATAATACCTCACATATTCTGATTGTTGATGATAACCCGGAAAACATCCGTGTATTAGGAACAAGCTTAGGACAATTTGATTACAAAATGACCATTGCATTAAATGGTAAATCTGCCCTGAAAGCGGTTGAAGAACAACGACCTGATTTAATATTACTTGATATTATGATGCCTGATATGAATGGCTTTCAAGTTTGTGAAATTTTAAAAAACAACTCAAAAACACAAGAGATTGAAATTATTTTTATTACCGCAGCGGTTGAACAAGAAGATGAATTAAAAGGCTTATCGCTAGGCGCAATTGATTATATTCACAAACCCTTTTTTATTCCGATTGTACAGGCAAAAGTGGCTCTGCATTTAGAGCGTATTCATAATAAACGGTTACGCGAAGATATTGAGAGAATTACCCAGCATGATTTAAAAACGCCGCTTAATGCCATTATGGGGTATCCTCAATTAATGCTAATGGATACTAATTTAACTGATGAACAGCATAATTATTTAGAGCAGATTCTTAGGGCGGGAAATGAAATGCTTTGTATGATTAATAACTCTTTAGATTTATTTAAAATGGAACGGCATTGTTATCAATATAGTCCTGAATTAGTGGATGTAGTGGGCATTATTAAAACAATTAGGCAAGATATAAGAATGCTGCTTGAACCTGATAACATCAAAATAACAATTTCCGTTGAAAATCAGTCAGACAGTGATGATAACCAGTTTTTTCTCGTTTACGCAGAAAGAAATTTAACCTATTCTTTATTTTCCAATTTAATTCGCAATGCAATTGAGGCTTGTTCGCTGAATGAAACCATTGCTGTTAAGATGTATCAAGAACAGCAAAATGGCATGATTACAATTACCAATCCAGGTGATGTTCCCACAGAAATTCGGGATACTTTTTTTGAAAAATACAGCACTGCCCGAAAAAATCATGGGACAGGACTTGGTACTTATTCTGCCAAATTAATGGCAATGACCCAGCAGGGTAATATTTCAATGGCCACAACGAGTAAAGAAACCTGCATCACCGTGTCTTTACCCTGTCAAAACGCATTTTAATCTTCATTTATGACAGAAAAATCAATAGCTTCTATTTCAACTGAAAAAAAATACGCCTAACCCAGTTTTCTATTGAAACGGCTAATGAAGGGATTTATTGGATTAAATCAGATGGTTCAATTTATTATGCCAATCAAGCTGCAAGCACGATGCTTGGGTATGAATTAAAAGAATTTTTAAAGTTGAATAGCTTTGAATTAAGTTTGAAACATCAATGTAAAGAAACCTGGCAAACGCATTGGCAAAATTTAAAAAAACAAAAAATATTGCGTTTTGAAACCTCGGCTTTAAAAAAAGACGGTAGTGTCGTATTGTTTGATGTGACTGCTCATTTTATTGAATATGAAGACGAAGAATATAATTGCACCTTCGTGCGTGATATTACGCAATATAAACAAAATCAACAGCAAATTGAATATCTGTTAGATTTAAATAAAAAAATCATTTCCCAATCCTCTGCAAGCGTCAAAGTGTTTAGTGCTTCTGGGCAATGTGTAACCTGCAACGAAACAGCCGCAATGACATTGGGAAAAACAGTCGAGGAGGTATTAAGTGAAAATTTTTATAATATTCCCAGTTGGCAAGCAACCCATTTATTAGATGCCGCGCAAACCTGTTTACACGAAAAAACCCCACAACGGCAAGAGGTTAAATTAGTCCTGCCCAATGGAAAAGAAGTTTGGCTAGATTATAATTTTGCGACATTTCATAGTAATCATGAACCGCATTTATTAGTGTTAATTCATGATATTACTGAATATCGCTTGGCTGAAATGGAATTACAACAAGCAAAATTAATTGCAGACCATGCCAATCAAGCAAAAAGTGAATTTTTAGCGAATATGAGCCATGAAATTCGCACGCCGATGAATGCAATTTTAGGTTTTAGTTCAATTTTAAATGATTTAATTCAAGACCCAACGCAGCGATATTATTT
>JAIFMS010000095.1 GCA_020048335.1 Methylococcaceae bacterium
ATTTCAAAATGAGGAGACCTGATAACTTATATGTTTCTACTTAAGCTTTTAATAAACTGGCAACATGAACAGCGACACTGGCGGCTAGAGCTTTTAAATCATAGCCGCCTTCTAAAACAGAGACTATTTTCCCCGAACACTGTTGTTGCGCAATCTTAACTAACTCGGTTGTCAACCAACGAAAATCCTCTTCCACTAACAGCACCGAACCGAGCGGGTCATCCTTATGCGCATCAAACCCTGCCGAAATCAGCACTAATTGTGGCTTAAAAGCACGCAACGCAGGAAAAATAATTTGGGTATATTTTTTGCGCACCGACTCGCCTGTTTCACGCGCGTGTAACGGCACATTCACGATATTGCCCACCCCTGTTTCTTGCGGCAAGCCTGTTCCTGGAAAATGCGGCATTTCATGGCTGGAGGCATAAAAAACCGTAGGGTCGTGATAAAACGCCGCTTGAGTGCCATTGCCATGGTGTACGTCAAAATCGATAATCGCTACCCGCTGTAAGCCGTGATGCTTTTGTGCATGGCGAGCAGCAATGGCGACATTATTGAACAGACAAAACCCCATAGATTGCTGTGGCGTGGCGTGATGCCCAGGCGGGCGAATCGCACAAAATGCGTTTTTTGCCTGCTGGGTATACACCTTGTCTACTGCATCACACACCGCACTGACGGCGCGTAATGCCGCTTGTGCAGAACCTGCGGATAATAGCGTGTCATAATCTAATAAGTGTTGGTCGTGTTCGGTGAGCTGTGTTTTTAAAATTCTATCAATCATCGCTTGATTGTGAATTAAGCGGATTTTAGCTTCTGCATCCTTATCCAAAGGGGCAAGGACTTTTTTTAAGCCATTGAATTGGCTGTCTTGTAGCGCGTGGGCAATGCTTTTTAACCGCTCAGGCGATTCAGGATGGTCTGCTCCTGGATGATGATTTAAAAAATCAGGATGGTGATAATAAAGCGTGGTCATAAATCCTCGCGCAGTTTCCAAAAAGTTTAAAGATGAGTTAAGGCTTTTTAATTAAGATAGGACACAGTAAAAAACTTAACAATACCCCACTGCTGACAACTTGGGCGAGTATTTTTAAAACCGTGGTGTCTGCCAAGAGTAAACAAGCAAATGCAATGCCACTGGTCAGCATCGACGCTGCCATTGCTTGATAAGTTAAGATTAAATTATCGCTGCGATTTTCACGATAAAAAATTCCATAATCAACCCCAATGGATACCACTAATAACAAGCCCACCAAGTGTAAAAAGCTTATCGCTACCCCTGTCAACGCACAACCTGCTAACACAAAAATAGCCGACAACAACGCAGGGGCTAAAGTGTCTAAAGCTTGCCAGATTGCTTTATAGCGGCAACTTAGCAGCAACCCAATCAGACCCAGCCCCAATAACAACATCACTTGTGCTTTGTGTTGATACGTTACCGCCATTTCATTGAGCCTATCGCGTTGACTAATGTAATGGGCAAACGGATGATGAGCAAACAGGGTTTGTAACGCACGCGCCTCATGGTCTGCCAACCAAATAATGGCTAACGTTTGTTCCTTATAAGTAAGCAATTGTTGCTCAAGTAAATGCCCTAGCGGGGTAGCAAACACTTGCTCAGGTGTTAAGAAAGGCGATTCTGGATAGGTTAATTGCCCTAAATAAGCTACCGAAAGCCCTTGTTCCGTTAAAGCTTGTTGCCATTGTTGCGTATTTTTCGTGCTGAAAGCGGCATGAAGTTGACGAGCATTTTCACGTTGCTGTTGTTGCGATAATAACCACGGATACAAACCAAAATAATCGCGCAATGCGCCTTGTTTTTTTGCCTTATCAAGCAGCGGATAAATTTGCTCCAGTCGTTGTAAAGCCTGCTCGCTGTTATTGGCAGTGATTAATACAAATCGACCCGGTTCTACACTGACCATCCGCGCCCGAATTTTAGCATCTTGGGCTTTTAAGGAGGCCATCTCAGGCGTTAATTCTTGTAAATCACTCATCCAATGCAACGATGGCAAGGCGAGGACACTGACTATTAATAATGCGCTAAGTGCGATAAAGAAAGATTCACGGTGTTGTTGCGCAAATCGCAACCAATACGTTGCAGGCTGAATGGTGGCAGTGGCAGGCGCATCATCCTGAATTAAGTGGGGCAAAAGATAACGGGTTAAAAAAAGGGCAAGAAAAATACCTGCGCCCGCGTACACGGCGACTTGTTCAAAGCCTGGATAACCTGAGAGTCCTAACGCGAAATAACCAATTAATGTTGTTGCTCCACCAAGTAACATCGAAGGAAAAATTTTTGCAATGGTAGATACCCGCTGCTTTTTGTCCACTGTTTGCCCATGCACCAGAGCGTGAATCGGATAATCGACACAAATACCAATCAGTGTTGTACCAATGGCGATAGTCAAGGTATGAACAAAACCAAACACCAGTTGGGTCAGCAATAAGGCACTGCATACCACACTGAGTAATAACGCGCCGACCCAAAATAACAGGCGTAGGGATTTGAATAGCCAGAAAAACAACCCGCCTAAGGCAAGCGTTGAAATCAGACTAATTCGTGTTAATTCGTTCTGCATTCGATTTTGTGTGGCACTGGCAAAAACGGGAACGCCTGTCATTTCCAAGTGACTTTCTTCGGCAAACTGTTGTTTTTGCTGACTAAAAATAGTCTGTATTTGTTGCTGAATTTTCGTTTGCGCACTCGCGTCCATCCCCGACATGGTGGTTTCAAGAATCAGGTTTTCATAAAAACGACTCGCTGGTGCAGGATTTAAAAAATGCGTGGGCTTTTCCAGTAAGTTTTGCAGTGATAATAATAACGGGTCAACCGCCGCTATTTTTTTAATACTCTCGCTGTAAGGCGATAGTAAACTTGTTTTTAATAGCCTCGCGCGTTCTGCAAGCCCTGCGGCTGTCAATAAGGCGGTTAAATCGTGGGCGGGCTGGTAACTATATAAATGCGCCGCTTGCTTTGCATAAACCGATGCAAGGGTTTCTAAAGCACTGTGATTTTCCTGCGCATTCCAAACCGCATTCACGCCTGAAATTATTTTCAATTGCTGGGTAAAGCTGGCAATAAAGGCGGCGGACGGTTTTTGCTTGTCCGAACCTATAGCAAGAATATAACGTCTGGATAACACGCCTGATTGAATTTCACCGGCTAACAACGCTTGTTCAGCCGTTGTTGAGGTAATAAAAAAGCGACCAATATCGGATTTAAAGGTGGTAAAAAAAGTGGTCAGTCCCAATAAAACCAGCAGAAACCCTAAAAAAATTTGCGCACGGCTAACTCGCATTAGGGTTGTCCTTGAATTTGTTTTAGCAACTTATTAATATTTTTTTGCACCCCTTCACCTTTAGCAACAGGGGTAAGACTAAATTCACTGCGGTCGCCATCTGCCTGTATCACGGTAATCAAATCAGCAGGCTGTTCAGGTAAGCCTTGCACAAGGATTTTCGCGGCTTTGCTATCGGCAGCCGTATTTTTTGCTACTAAGGTAATGCGCCAGTTTTTAGGATTTTGTTTAAAATCAACTTGATAGAGCTTTTCTAAAGCGGCTAAATTACCGTGCAGTAATTCGTTAAAGACTACAACCTGTGGTTGCGTTTCATCCAAATCAGCTTGATAACGTTGATTATTATTGGGGTGAAAATAAAAGGCTTGTTTTCCTGCACTGGCCATTATTTCTAGTTCAGGACGGCGTTGTTCTTTTAGTAAGGTGTGGGGCGGAGCAGCATATAAAAAGCCCGACCCTTGCCACTCTGAGGTAAGCATTTTCAGTGTCCGTTTTTCGGTATACGCCAATGAAGTCGCGTTATCGGCTTTCATTCGATTTAATACCGCTTGTAAGGTATCTTCGGCTTGAGCAGCGGCGGAGGTAAAAATAAGTAAACAAATTAAATAGGTTTTTTGTCTCATCTCAAGGTTTCCTGTTGTGACTAGGTTTGTCGCTTATTTTTTAACTGACTGAGTTAAGCGTTGTTCAAATTGTAGGCTTTTTTAGAGGTTTTGCGGTAAAATAAAATCATGGCTACAGAGCCTGATGGTAAGACATTCTCAAGCTGGCACTTGGGAATGGGAAGGTGGGGGATTTAAAATCCTACAACGAAAAATCCCATTGCAGTGCGGGAGCATAATAAAGAGTTTGCATTTCCACTGATTCGATTACGGTGGTGGCTAAACTTTCCAAATTCAGTTCACCGGTGGTCAGTTTATCGACCCAAAACGCTTTACCCACTGTATCAAAGGTGCGTCCTAAAAAGCTTTGATAAAACTGTTCCACTTGGGTCGGAATATCGGCTTTGCTAATATCAAAACCAATTTTTTGCAGTTGTTCAGCGGAGTGCATAAATTCTACCGCCATTTGTCCCAACGATAAGCCTTTTTTTTTAATAGCATCTGTCCAAAAATTTACGCTATTTACATCGCCTTGCCGTCCGAACATTTGCTGATAGGTTCCAGCAATCGCTTTAATCGCGTCATCAAAACTGAAGGTTTGGGTTTGGTCAGCGAATTGGACTTTTTCCACATTCACTAAGGTTTGCACATCGTTAGGATTTGTCAGCGAAGTCAGGGTAATTTTAGCAACACTTTGATTTAATTGATAATCCTCTAATTTCCCTGCGACTTTCACCGTATCCGTTCCCAGTCCGCCGTGAATAATACGCGACCCGCTGTCCACTTGCACCACGTCATCCCCTGCACCAGCAAACACCGATTGTTGCGTTTGTGTGCTGCCTAAATGCACACTATTAGACGTGGGGTCTAATTTAACCGTGACTTCGCCGCTAATCACCGCGAAATCAACATGCTTCAATTCCAGAAGGCTGCCTTTTGGCAACGCGCTCGCGTCAATTACAAAGGTATTCAGGACTGACGTTGAACCCGTATGCGTACCGTCTATAATAACAGGTTGATTTATATTGGTTTTAGGGTCATAAGATAATGTGATTTTTTGTTCAAAAAAAGTTTGGCTATTCGCAGTGGTGTTGAACAAAAAGCGTATTCCCGCCACAACTGCCGCGCTCTCTGCACCAAACACGGCTTTGGTGTCGTCACTGAGATGGCTAAAAGCGGTATACAAATACTGTTGACCAGTCACGCCGTCGGCTGTAAATCCTACGCTGGTCGGCAACGCCAATGCAACGCCGGCATTTTTGTTAACCGAGCCAAGCGGAATATCGGCGGCTTTTGGATGCGCGGTGCGGTCATCTTCGATTCGGGTTGCTAGCATTGGCGGCGCGGCGAAATGACCGACTTGTGCGCCATTCGCGGTCGTGAAGGTTTGCTGCACCGTTACGCCATCCGCTATAAAAGTGGGCGGGATGACAGGCGCAACTATGACAGGTGCAGGCTCAGAACCACCAGAATAAACAGGAGCAGGCGTTGGGTCAACAGGCGCAGGCGTTGGTGTTGGAGTCGGTGCAGGCGTTGGCGCAGGTGTTGTATCAACAGGCGCAGGCGTTGGTGTTGGAGTCGGTGCAGGCGTTGGCGCAGGTGTTGTATCAACAGGCGCAGGCGTTGGTGCTGGTGGAACGACAACCGGCACAGCGGTAATAGCGGCAGAAGGCGAACTGGCAACCTGCTCAGAAAAATTATTGCCATCGGTATAACTGGCAGTCACGGTAATCGTTTTGCCCACATCGGCAGCGGTCAGCGTATAAATTGTTGAATTTGTTGCAACAATTGTACCGCTTTTTTTCCATTGGTAAGCAATTGTTCCCAAACCGTTGGCATCCGCCAACGTATTTGCCGCCGTTAAAACCTGACCGACTTCGGTTGTGCCGCTAATGGTAACTGTGCCAGACGGCGCATGATTAACCGGAATAGGTGGCGGCGGTGCAGGCGGTGGATTAATCGTTGTATTTAAGGCAACGGTTGCTGTGGAAATAGCGGTCGTGCCGCCAGTGGCATTGGTTAAATCCAGCGAATTGCCACTGGTAATCGTTTGACCGGTTTCGAGCAAATTTGCACTTAACGTGGTGGCAGAACCACTATAATTAGTCGCCGGAACAAAACGCAATTTATCGCTCACTGCCAAGGTTAGCGCGGTAGCAATTGTGGCGTTGGCTAAGGTCGTCCAGTTTGTGCCGCTATCGCTTGAATACTGCCACGCGCCTTTGTTGGCATCGAGGGTATAACTGCTAATGGCGATACCCGCAAAGGTATTCACGGAAGAGCCGCCGCTAACTTGGTCTTTGGCATCGGAAAAACAACTGCCGAATAAATTGCTCACCGTGTCGCCAACGGGGTTGCTGGTGTTGGTAGTTATCGCGGCTAGTGTGGCTGTGCCACTGGCAATGGGCGCGTCATTGACAGCAGTCACTGCAAACGTCATGGTTGCAGTATTTTCTGAAATATCCATCCCACCGTCAGCTGTGCCGCCGTCATCTTGCACTTTAAAATCAAAGCTGGCATAACTGTCGCCGTTTCCGTCCGTCGCAGGTTGAAAAGTCAATTTGCCGTCATTGATGTCGGTCACTGAAATGGCTTTATTCGGTAAATCCGCCGCCGTCAACGCCACGCCATTTAATAGCAACACGCCCGTGCTGGGTAAGCGGGTAATGAGGATGTTTTTTAAGTTATTGCCACCATCCCAGATATTATCGTTATGGTCTTGAAAACCAAAGTCTGTTAATTTAAAGGTGTAACTGCCGTCTTCGGCGAGACGCACACTGGAAGGCGCGGCA
>JAIFMS010000202.1 GCA_020048335.1 Methylococcaceae bacterium
GAAACATTTTGACGAACTTTCAAAAAATAGACCTCCTGTCGAAGCAGCTGAAATCTGGATTGGACAAGAACACGCGAACTATGGTCTGTTAATAACTCCTAGATTTGTAAATGGATATTGGGAAAATGATAAGAGTGAGATTCGTGCATTTCCAAAAGCTTATTGGACAATAGGGCATATAATGCAAACTGGTCTTGTCATACCTGGTACAAGTAGAATCTTTACATTTAAAGATATTGAACAATATTTAATGTTTTTTCAAGAGACTATCGTCAGAAACTCAAGATCAAAATATGAATATGAAATTGCAGGGCATTATTGTGACTTTGTTAGATCAAGTCCAGAACCTGAATCAGTACCTCTACTAATTCCTGAGTTTCGCTATGCAGGTCTTCAAGTAAGACACGTTTATAGACTAGATTTCTTAGTTATAAACCCCTACACCTTAGAAAAGGTTGGTTTTGAATTATCGCCTTGGTCTACGCATGGCTATCTAAGCAAAATTGGTGACCTAAATCAAAAGCAAATAAACGAGTTAGCAGCTGATAATTTTGCAAAAGAAATGCGAAAACACCGCGCATACTTCAAGCAACATGGAGTGTTTTGCTTAATTTTCACCGATGATATTCTCCAAAATACCGAAACACTGTTTAATAATGAAATTCTCCCTTATCTTCAACCAGAGAGACCACAGATTGGAATGTCATTTCAAATTATTGAGGAGTTTTTTCATAACTAACCCCTCCTCTCAATTAACTTGCAAGTCGAGTAGGGTGGACACACTTTTTTGCGTACCGTTTATAATCTAATCAATTTACAGAAAGTAGAGAAAACATCCTGCAAATCCTCATCACCGTTCCCGACACTTTGCCAAAACCCCTATTCAAAATTGATTAAAACGAGGCAAACCATGCAAACAAACACGCTTGATTTATCAATACTATCTCTACCATTACAACAAGAACTTATTGATTTTTATCAATTTTTGCTTGAAAAACAAACCAAAAATAAAACCGCAATACAAACGCAATTAACAAAGCCCAACTCCACAAAAGGCTTTGCCATGCTAAAAAGCAACCGCGCCGCCGTGCCAACCGATTTTGACCCAGCGAGTTTATTAGAGCATGATAGGGCTTGATACCAATATCTTAGCGCGTTATTACATTCAGGATGAAGCCGATGGCGAAGCGCAAAAACAGCACGAGTTAGCGCGACAACTGATTGAATCAGAACAGCCTTTGCTGGTTTGTAAAACAGTGCTGTTAGAATTGGAATGGGTAATGCGTGGGTATTATCGTTTCACAGCCGCTGAAATCATCAGCGTTTTTAAGCACTTGTTATCACTTGAGTATGTTAGTTTGGAAGACAGAGCCACTATTGAACAAGCTGTCGCTAACTTTGAACTCGGTTTTGATTTTGCCGATGCGTTACATCATGCCAGTTATAAAGATTGTGACAGTGTAGCTTCTTTTGATGATAAAAAATTCGCCAGACGTGCTATGCGAGTAGGCTTAAATCCTGTGGTGATAGTGCCAAAATAACCCTCAGAGAAAACATCCTGCAAATCCTCATCAACGTTCAAGGCACTTTGCCAAAATAACGCAAAAACCTTTCGCATTTTTGTTTTCCCTTAACCGCATTAAACCAAAATAGAGAAAAATCATGCAAGTCATAGAACCGATTAATTTATCTACATTACCGTTGCAAGCCCAGCTTGAACTTTACGACTTTTACCTTTTTCTGCAACAACGCTATGCCCATAAAAATCTGCAAGTAACCCAACCCCAAAAAAAAGAAAACGCATTAAAAAACTTTCTGGAAAACAATAAGAAACGTCATATAAAAGTCGCGGCTGATATTGATTTAACGGCTTTGGCTGATGAAGTCAATGATATGGAAATTTAAACATGATTTATTTCGATACCGATATTTGGATTCATAGCCTTGTCGAACAGGATTTAGAAAAACACGAACAAGCCAATGAAATTATCGAAAGTTATTCAAAACAAGATTACATAATGTCCACATTGAATTATCAAGAAATTCTTTTTGTATTAGGAAAATTAAAAGTTTCTGAAAATGAAATAAAGTCCATTGCGAATGATTTATTTCAACTCAATGCAGTGAATTATTCGCTAACAGAAATTAAACGCGCCAGCGATATTGCCGAACAAATCGGCTTTAGACAAATTAACGATTGTATTCATACGGCAATTGCAGAAAAACATTGCACAGAGCTGATTACTTACAATAAAAAAGACTTCAGCAAAATTGCCAAGCTGACTTCAATAAACATTAGAATACTGTAAAATGAGAAAATTTGTGATGACTAAAACAACAGCAAAACCCATTACAACCTCGCCACTAAAATAAATGGCTTTCCTTGTGTTCTAACCGTTTTGCCAAAATAGCCATCAGAGAAAAAATCACGCAAATCCTCATCAACGTTCAAGGCACTTTGCCAAAATACCTGTTAAAAACGCATAAAAAAAATGTACTGTTTTTGTTATTTAGACGTAGCAATATAAATGCCTTGCCAATTTTCTGGTGGTGGGCTTTGTATAAAAATACAAATTCGCTCTTCATACAGCGCGTAAAATGCGGCTAAATCAAGCGACTGTATTTTTTGACATTGCTTAACTAATTGCAAGGCATCTGTCCAATTTTCTAACCGATAGTGCATCAACATATCTTGATGTAATTCTTCTAATTTCATAAATAAATCAGAGTCGCGCATTTGCCTATCGCCTACAACTGTATAAATACGCACCGCTTTTAATTTACCTTTGACTTGAATTAAATCCAATTCTAATGTGGCAAAATCATGTTTTACTTTTGCATAAGTGGATTCCCCAATGACAATATTAACCCCGTAAGTTTTTGATTGCCCTTCTAAACGGGAGGCTAAATTAACATCATCGCCAATAACTGAATAATCAAATCGCATTTCTGAACCCATATTTCCTACGCAACAAATCCCTGTATTCAAACCAATTCCAATAGAAATCGGAATAAAACACCGCTGCTCTTTTTTAGAAATTTCTTTTTGCCGATAATTTAATTCAACTAATTCATTCATCATCAACAACGCAGAAGTCGTTGCATGAAGCGCGTGGTCATGGTCATCTAAAGGGGCATTCCAAAATGCCATAATGCAATCCCCAATGTATTTATCAATTGTGCCGCTATTTTCTAAAATAACTTTAGTCATTGGAGTTAGAAATTGATTTACAAATTGGGTTAATCCATGTGCATCAAACTGTTCTGAAATAGTGGTAAAACCCCGAATATCACAAAACAAAATGGTCATGTCGCGCATTTCACCGCCTAATTCGAGTTTATCTGGATTTTTAACCAATTGCTCGGTCAAACTAGGGGAGAGATAACGATTAAACGCATTTCTGACATTGTTTCTTTCGGATTCTGTTTTTAAATAATTAATTAATGAAATAATAAAATAAACAAGTAGAATGCTAATTGAAGAATATAGAGGATCAATTAAATAATCGTAACGAAAAAAAGCGTAAAAACATAAAATCAGCAGACAACCAATAAAAACAATGCAAATAAATAAGCTAAAAATTGGCCCTAAACGCTGCATATAGCGCATGAAAAAAAGCCCCCAGCCAATGACTAACACAATATCAATCGGCATTGCCCACGAAGGGATGGCTAAAAATTGTTGGCTAAGGATTTGCTCTAGGGCATTGACATGAATTTCATCACTGGAGGTAAATGAAGTCAGCGGGGTAATCCGTTGGTCTTTTAAGCCAGACGCGGAAGCGCCGATAATAACAATCGAGCCTTTTAGATTAAAGCTTTGTTGCGGGTCTAAAATTTTCCATACGGGAATGCTTCTTTCACGTTGAGTTTGAGTGAAATGAATCCATAAATTACCCGAATCATCCGTTGGGATGATGTATTTTCCCACTTTAATGGTGCTAATGCGCAGTTTGCCCTGCTGGTCGCTGGTATTAATGGTAATCGTGCTTGCTTTTTGTTGTACCCGCAATAATTCTAACACTAAGCTGGGATAAACTTTTTCACCGAGGCGAAATAGCAACGGTAAACGGCGCACGATGCTGTCAATTTCGGCATCAATATCATACAAACCATTGCCTTTGGCGGCGTGTTCTAAAATATCTAAATTTTTGATGCCTCCTCCTTCGGCAACAGTGAGGGCTTCTTTATAGTCAGGATTATCACTGATAAATTGCGCAATTAATTTAGGTTCAAACGTATTGTTGACTTCATAAATGCGTGAAAAGCCTAACACCACGTTATCGGCTTCTTTCATTGCTTGGGCAAAAATATCATCATGGTTACGCAAATTTTTGATTTTATTCTGCAATTCTAAACTTAATTGCGCATTTTTTGCCCAAATTTGTACCACATTTTGCGGGGAGGTTTTATCCGCTTCTGCAAAAAGTGCGTCAAACCCAATCGCAACAGCCCCTTGTGATTTTAATTGCTCAATAAGCTCTGCAATCCGGGTTCTCGCCCAAGGCCATTGTCCTAAACGGGCTAAGGTTGCATCATCAATATCAATGATTTTAATGGGTAAAGTTTCAAAAGGACGGGGTTGTAATTTTTGATAATAATCAAAGACATTGAGGCGGACTTGTTTTACAAAGTCAAAGTCCATTAATCGAACACTCACCAACCCCACTATCAGCAAAAGAGGGATGATAAGGTGCATCCAAGCACTAATGAAGCGATATTTTTTTTTCATTAAAGGCAGGTTAGCGTTCTTGTTTAATCATCAGCAGCTGTTTAGGTTTAAACCCGACTAACAGCAAACTGAAAAGATAAACCAATATGGCTAACATAATAGCACCTCCTAAATGAAATATTCGTTCTGTCGTTTCCCATTGATACCACGCGGTTGTATCTGTCCAGTAGTAAAGCCCAGCAGCCATAATCCCATTTGCGAAAACTAATTGACTTAAAAACAATCTCCAGTGTGGCGTGGGCTGATAAATTTTTTCTTTGATTAAGGCAAATAGTAAAAACAGGGCATTTATATACGCGCCAACTGAGGTTGCAATCGCCAATCCTGTGTGCGCTAAAAAAGAAATCAGTAACAAACTAAGGACAATGTTTGCGATGATGGCATAAACACTAAAGCGCATTGGGGTTTTCATGTCGTGCCGAGCGGTAAAGCCTGGAACTAATACTTTAATACTCACAAACCCGACTAATCCAGCGGCATACGCCATTAAACTTTTTCCTGTCATTTGTACATCACGCACCCCAAACGCATCCGATTGAAACAGGGTTGAAATCAGGGGTTTTGCTAATAAAAATAAACCAAGTGCCGCAGGGACAGCGATTAATAATACCAAACGTAAGCCCCAATCTAAGGCATAGGAAAAGGCTTTTGTGTCCTGTGTAGCAAAATCCTGTGATAATTTTGGCAAAATGACCGTTGCAACGGCGATTCCTAAGATGCCAAGTGGAAATTCAACCAGTCTATCGGCGTAATATAACCAAGAAACGCTGCCTTTGATTAAAAAAGAGGCAAATGCCGCATTCAGCAATACGTTAATCTGTACTAAGGAAGAGGCTAAAATCGCAGGCAATAGAAACCGCGCGACTTGCCTAACCCCGCTGTTTTTAAAGTCAATTTTAAAATGCGGCAATAACTTTAAACTTTTTAATGCGGCGAGTTGAAAGAATAACTGTAACAGTCCTGCGACTAACACCGCCCACGCGAGTGCGAAAATCGGCTCGGGTAGCGTGGGGGCTAACCCAATCACAGCACCAATGATACAAAGGTTTAAAAAAATCGGGGTAATCGCGGGGATGGCAAACTTTTGTTTAACATTTAAGATGGCACTAGAAAGAGCCACCAAAGAAATAAAAAACAGGTAAGGCAGGGTGATACGCAATAGTTGCACGGCTAAATTCTGTTGCAGACTGTGCCAAGTAAAACCCGGGGCAAGTAAGGCAATCAGTAGCGGCGCGGCAATGATTCCAATTAACGTGATTAGGACTAAGGCAACCGCAAATGTACCAAAGGCTTTGTCAATAAATTGTTTTAAGGCGTGGGGATTGGTTTGTTGATACTGGGTAAGAACAGGAATAACCGCTTGTGAAACTGCCCCTTCTGCAAACAGCCGCCGCAAAAAATCAGGAATTTTAAAGGCGACAAAAAAAGCATCAGTACTGGCATCGACACCAAAAAGTCGTGCAATTAACATATCGCGCACAAAGCCTAAAATTCGGGATAAAAAGGTCATGCTACCGACAATAGCGGTTGATTTAAAAAGCTGTTTGTTCACTTTTCATCCTAGTTTATCGTAAAGTCTGCCCATTCATGTTGACAATAATAGCATTTAAAATCATAATATTGCCCTTTTACAACGCATAGCAAGAATCGAGTAACTATGGCTAATACAGCACAAGCTAGAAAAAGAGCGCGTCAGGCAGAAAAAAGCCGTATTCGCAACACAGGACAACGCAGTAACTTGCGGACTTTTATAAAAAAAGTAATCGCTGCCGTTAATTCAGGCGACAAAGAAAAAGCGCAAGCAGCTTATCAAACCGCCGTGCCTATTATTGATTCCGCAGTAACTAAAGGGCTTATTCATAAAAATAATGCCGCGCGTAATAAAAGCAGATTAAATAACCGTGTTCGCGCAATGGCATAACTTTTTGCCACGTTGAAGCGTAAAAAAAAGGTTGAAAGTTT
>JAIFMS010000073.1 GCA_020048335.1 Methylococcaceae bacterium
GGGGTGTTATCGGCAGGCACCGTATTAACCGTCATGCCCAACTGTGTTGCCGCCGTATTGTTATTGCCAGCGGCATCGGTGAATTTATTTGCCGCCACATCAACCGTTGCCGCAGTGGTGCTGTTGGCGGTCGGGGTAAAAGTTGCTGTATAAACGGTGCTGCTGGTGCTGGCAAAATTGCTTAACGTACCGCCTGCTACCGTAATATCGGCTTCGGCAAAATTGGTCGAAGCTTCACTTAAGGTAAAGGTCAAAGTCGCGGTTTCACCAACGGTCAACGCATTGTCATTCGTGATGATTGCAATAGTCGGCGGTGTGGTATCGGCAGGCGGTGGATTTATTGTTTCATTCAAGGCAACGGTGGCTGTTGAAATAGCTGTCGTGCCGCCGGTAGCATTGGTTAAATTAATAACACTGCCACTGGTAATCGTTTGACCGGTTTCAATCAAATTTGCATTAAGTACGGTTGCTGAACCAGAATAATTAGCGGCTGGGACAAAACGCAATAAATCGGTACTGGCTAAGGTAATGGCTGTCGATACAGTGGTCGAGGTTATCGCTGTCCACGCCCCTGTGCCATTTACTTGGTATTGCCAATCGCCTTTAGTAGCATCAGCGGTATAGCTACTAATGGCAATCCCTGCCAACGTATTCGCGCTCGAACCGTTGGTAACATTATCAACAGCATCCGAAAAATTGCCGCTAAAAAGTGAATTAACCGTTGCGCCGGCTGGATTAGCTTCATTTGCGCTAATTGCGGTCAACGTTGCATTGCCGCTGGCAACCGGTGCATCATTCACAGCGGCGACCGTAACCTGTGCTTGTACGGATGTAGCTGATAGTAAGCCAGCATTATCTTTAGCCTTAACGGTAAAGGCACTTAATGTACCATTAGCATTACTAGCGGGTGTCCAATAAGCCTTGTTATTGCTATCAATGACATCATTGCTACCACTCGCCCACGCAACGGCATTTGCAGAGGAGCTACCGATTTTTAACGTGCCTGTTGAAACTGCATTGACTGCAAAGCTGGTAACGCTGCCATCTGTATCTGTTGCTTTGGTGGTAGTGTTTAAGTCGGCAAATGTAATAAGCTTTTCAGTATCTTCACTCCCCGTTGTCGCTGTTATAGCTATAGTAGAATTGGGAATAACAGACAAATTGTCTAGGGTGGCAAAAAAACGAGCAACAGTGGGTGATTTTGCGTGTATGACAATATGCGCATTGCCATTGCCATTCCCTGTATAGGTGAATTGATTGGCACTAAAAGGCAATTTGCCTGAAGATGCTTCGTCGTTAAAACTATGTCCTGCAACTTCATAAGATTGAATAGTGGTATTGCTATTATCTTTTATGTCAATAATAACAGAATCCGCGATGGTGGAAGCTTCGCTTGGCTCTATATAAACCGCAGCCGCCACGTCAAACTTAACGGTGTAACTTGCGTTTAAAGCATTAGCGGTAAAAGAGCTGGTCTGTGTGGCAACATTATCCTTAAGAAATGCTAATCCCCAGTTGCCCGTATTAGCACCCAGTTCAACAGTATGAAAAGCATTTTGTCCACTTGCCGTCCAATTGGATAAAGTGCTGGCATAGCGAAGTGGGAAACCAGTTGTGTATTGAGGACCATAAATCGTACCTGTTGTCCCAAGCCCATTAAAGTTTTCTGAAAATAACGTAAAAGTAGGCGGCGATACGGTATTCAGCACTACGGCTTGCGAGGCTGCCGCACTTGAGTTGCCAGCAACATCAAATACTGCGGCTTTCACCGTGTTGGTGGTGATGGTTGCGCCTGTCAATGTCCATTTACCCGCAGCTGCAGTTGTTGCCGGAACCCACGTTGCACCGCTATCCAATGAAACTTTTAAGGTTTCACCACTGCCGATTGTACCTGTGTAAGTGCCTGAAAGAGTTTGTGCGGCGGTATTGGTTATGAAATCCCACGCAGTTCCTGTATCCGCAGACAATGAACCGATAGAGGCTACGGCGGTTGGCGCGGTGGAATCAACCGTCACGCTATTGTTTGCCGCCGCTGATAAATTCCCTGTCGCGTCTACGGCATAAATTTTATAAGTGCCATCGACTAAACCAGCCGCAGACAAATCGGTATCGGTATTCGCCAAACTGATAGTCGCTTGATTAAAATTATTATCTGCCGCGTTGGTGATTGAAGCCAGATTTGTCACCGCGACCGTATCTTTCACCAAATACGCTGTGCCGGTTTCTGAACTTTTTACTACCGCATTGCCTAAGTTTGCAATCGTAGCTGTAGTAACGGTAGCGGTGGGCGCGGTAGTATCCACTGTCCAAGTATAAGAAGCAGGGCTTGCATCCACATTATCCGCCGCATCTTTAGCGCGTACCTGAAATGTATGGCTACCGTCTGTCAGTCCTGTATAGTCTTGGAGGCTGCTGCCAGCCGTAAATCCACTGCCATCCAAATTGACTTCATAGCTCGCCACGCCTACGTTATCTGTACCAGTAAAAGAAAAACTGGCGGCACTGGAATTGCTTAAAGAGGCAGGATTAGCGGTAATGTTGGTATCCGGTGGCGTGGTGTCGCCAACCACAGCGGGTGAAAAATCCAAATCATCTAATATTAGGCTTGCATAAACGCTAGTTCCGATGCCTGTATCTGTCCCTGTAAACCTAATTCTTGAAACATTGTCCCAAGTTGTACCCGTAAAGGTTAACGTCCCTGTGTACTCCACTCCAGTTGTGGTTCTTGCATAAGTAATAGAACCTGTTGCATCGCTGGTTGTAAAATTAAGGGTATCCGAAGCAACCTGAGTACCCACGCTATTATATCCAGTAACGGTATAATTTTCATCGTTGACACCATTAACACCATTAAGGAAAGCAGTACCAGCCTGTACACTGGCAGTGAGCGAAACCATTTTGAAAGCATTCGCTGCACTAAATTCAGCCCAAGTAGCGGGAGTTTGGGCGAGTGGTGCTGCATTCAACCACATAGCGCGCGAGCTGATACCTGTCAGGGGTGTAGTGAGCTCAGTTGGAGTATACATAATGGCTGGTGCGGTTATATCGTCCATCTTATAGGTAATACCATCAATAGCTCTCCCAGATGCACCGACCGCTACTGTTCCCGTATCAGATGTATTGTCCTCATAATTTTCATCTGCGGGTGCAGCAAGAATACTTTGATACTGATTGATTGCCGTTGTGGTTAAAATCGAACTAACCGCTTCAATATCGCCCGTATTCGCTTCTAAAATCCAATTCCCACCTAATGCCGTAGCTCCGGTTAAATCCGTTGAGGCGGCAATATCCGCGCTAGTCCATTTCGCCAATTGTTGAATAAATTGCTGTCCAGTATCCCCTTGTGCCACATCACAGCCATACAGCAAAATATCGCCATTTTCGGTTAAAGATGCGCCAATTTGTTTTAGCGCATCGGCATAATGCGCTAAGTTATTGTTATTTAAAGAAGTTGTGCCTAATGACAACGCGCCACTACTGCCGTGCGAAACGATTTGAATCGAATCTAACGCCCCCCCGTACGACTTTTTAAAACAGCGGCGATTTGCGCTACGCCGTCCTGCGTTGAATTGAGAACGTGAACCTCAACATCACTGGCAACCCCTGCAAGCAAGGTTGCGTAATCAGGCACGTTGGCATCAATGAATAAAATGGAGTTTGACATGATAAAGACCTTCTAAATTTTTACATAAAAATTATAGCAAAATCAATGCCATAATAGTTTTTTCGCAAAATGCGCGACTGTCTAAATTGTGACATCAATTAAGATTAAAAGCCATTTACTTTTACTAGGATTTATGCGATAAAAGCCAACGGTAGCAGTCACCGATGGTTGCGCCTGAAAAAATAATTTTTTAATCTGTGAGGAGAGTGTTATGGAACCGTTTGTTGGACAAATTTCTATGTTTGGTTTTAATTGGGCACCGAGAGATTGGGCTTTGTGCGATGGCAGTTCACTCGCTGTAAACCAATATCAAGCGTTGTATTCTTTACTGGGAAACGCTTATGGAGGCAATACAACCAGTTTTAATCTGCCTGATTTAAGGGGCCGCTTTCCTTTATGTCAGGGAAGCGGTACAGGGCTTTCAAACCGCACACTAGCTCAGAAAGCTGGCGTGGAAAATACCGTTTTAACCGCAAACCAGTTAGCCGCGCATACGCACAGCATTAACCTCGGTGCTGTCACTGCCACCACCACTGTGAAGGCGGCTACTGAAGTCGGTAATACAACAACGCCAACTGCTGGTGTTTATTTAGCCACTGGAAAGGCTGGGCTTACTCCTGCAAGTAACTACTTCAATGCAGCTCCAGCCAGTCCAGTAAACTTAGGCGGCATATCAACGACAGTTTCTGCTAGCGGTGCAACAATAGCTCCTACCGGCGGAAATCAGCCTATGTCACTCATGAATCCTTTTTTAGTCATCAACTTTTGTATTGCGCTAGCAGGATTCTATCCAGACAGACCGTAGTCGTTAAACTTTTTACTTAAAGGCAAAAAAATGTTAGCTACTGTACGAGCGCGAGATTTCCAACCGCTTGAAAAAAGCTTGTGCCAATTGACTCTTGTGGAAGGGGGTGAAGTTGTCGCCATTGAGTTGGTAGAAGTCGAGGAAAAACCCAAAGCGGCAATTTCATTAGCTGATTCTACTGTGCGAATTCCGTTTTCATTGTTGTTTAAAACGCCTTTGGAACACGCTTTTGTTGCAAATTATTGTCATCTGCACCACCCCACTTTGGGCATTTTAGAAAACGTGTTCATTAACCGGATTATGCCATCAGAGCCACGCGATAATGCCGCTTGGTATCAAATTATTTTTGCTTAAAAGCTTTTAAACCCCCAATAACGAATTAGCTCGTTATTGGGGCATTAAAGGATGGCGGATACCAAATCATTTGCTCATATACGCCATTAGTGTCTGTTATTACAAAACCTAACTGTAAATATAAAGCTTTTGCCGATAGATTTAACGTTTGTACTGCCAACGTTAAAGGCACACGATTCGTTGCCGCCGCATTTTGTAGAATTTGCACGACTTGTTTACCCAATCCTTTACCGCGTGCGGCGGGAATTAAAGAAAAATCCACCAAACGCACATCACTCATGCCAAAATCGACCACAATTTGCCCAATGCGTTCAAATTGCATTTCAATAATAAAATACATGGCATTGGGAAACATTTCACCATAACCAACTGTTTGCGCGTGATATTGTTGTTCAATTAAGGTTTCAATAAAATCGCGTTTGGCATCAATTAAACGTAAATCATCACGGGTTGTATGATGTAATGCGGCAATAAACGGTTTATCGCTATCGCGTGCGGGACGAATTAATAAACCCGTCGAGGAATTAAAATTAGTTTTCATCAATTCAAGGTTAATATTTTTTAACTGTTGTTATTGTAGCGCAATAAAATGTGCTGAACAAAGGAAAAGTTTTCTTTAACATATTGTTTTTTATACGGCGGCATAAAGAGCGTTTTTTGCATGATAGAATTTAAAAGCGGATTTGCGCTTCAGTTAAGCCACTGATTTTACTAACGGTTTTCATATTCATCCCCTCGGTTAACATAGATTTTGCCATTTCCATTTTTTCCAAAAACTTACCTTTCTCAATCCCAATTTGCTCACCTTTAATAATACCGATTTTCTCGCCTTCCATTCTGCCTTCTATTTTAGCCGCCGTATAATTCGTTTCATACATACTCGCCTGATAATGCAACGACTCCTTATAAGCTTCATATTCTTTTCTTTCCTGCTCCGAACATTTTAAATAATCCAAAATCTCTTTCGCTTTTTCTAATCCTTTTGCCTGAAATCCGTCTTTAACCTGTTCATTTTTTAAGAAAAAAATCCACTGGTCTAAGGTATCTTTTGCAACATCATTAAAGTTTTTCACCTTAATTAAATAATACTCAGGATAAATTTTTTCTATTTTATCGGTTTTATACAATTCCGTTTGAAACGCATTCAATTTTAATACATGATGAGTGTGCATTCCGGTAAACGAAGTACGCCCTTGATAAATATAATCATCGCCTGTGCCAAAATCAAAATATAAAATATTAATCGAAATGACTTTCGTTATTTTTGAATACGCCTCGCCTTCTTTAATATGCTCAATCAAGGTTTTTGAGGTGGCATATAAAATCCGCTGTAAATAATCTAATTCACGATTATATTGAATTTCAATTAACACGATTTCGTCTTTTGAATTTTTAACCTTAATATCTAAACGATTCTGCTTGTCATCAAACGCATTTTTATTGGATTCGCTTTCCAAAATTTCGCTAATCGTGATGTCTTCAAATAACAATTCGCTTAAAAAGCCTTCTAATACTTCAAAGTTGGCTTTACTGCGTAAGATTTTTTTAATCGCCCAATCAAAACTGATTAATTTTCGACCCTTATTTGACATGCTATTTTTTCCCTAAAAAATGAATAAATTATAGCTTATCAAGGACAAGCGCAATCAACAAACATTGATTTCCCCCTTTTTTAAAGGGGGTTAGGGGAATTTGCGGTTTTAAAAATCTATTTCACCCAAAAACCTCTTCCAAAGTTTTTGCATCCAATATCGCCTCTGCCCACGATTCCAATTCATAACCCGAAGCCTGCGCTAACTTAACCTCAGCCCAATCAGGCAATAACCCAAAACGCTTATGCAACAGCTTTTTTAGCAACA
>JAIFMS010000165.1 GCA_020048335.1 Methylococcaceae bacterium
ACTTTATGGCGCAAGTTGACAGCCTTTTTATCTAAGTCAAGGGTAAAATAAATCAAATATATTTTTTTTTAAAAAGCAAAAAAAAATATATTTGACCCTTGACTAAGATAAAAAACGGCTGTCCTTTATGCGCCATGCGACCGACTGACCGACCGACCGAGGGGCAAGTTACAAACCATCGAGCGAGAGAGAAAGAGAAGCAAGCCAGCCCAATCCCAAAAAAAAACTAAAAAACACTAATTTGTTCTAACTCAACATCATCGGTTCAGTTCAAAAAACCACCGCAAGAAGCACAAGTTTTCCGACCCTCAACGCTTGAAGTTGAAACCTCAATACCAGAGTCGGTATACCAAGTGCAATGAGGACATTGAACAAACGGCACTTCCACACCATTAAAAAAAAATTTCAAAAAAACAAAAAGTTCCCAAAAAAAATCTCTTAATTTAATCATTTTTCACCTGCTGAATTTTCAGTTCGACAGCTTGAATTTGTGATAACAGCAAATCGTTAGGAACTAAGTCATAAAGCTGTTTAATTGCAGCTAATTCATTGCGTAAATTGACCGCTATAAGCTTTTTATTCGGTTTTGATATGTCACTGACTATAATTGTTTTTTGTTGCTTAGAAGTCGAAAATGAGCCTTTAGCGGCATTCCTAACTAAACCTAGAAGATAAGCAGTTGGATTTTTAACTTTACCCGCGCACAACATAGCAGCAGCCAAGGTTTTTAAAACAGCAGCTTGTAAACTAACATCCAACGAACCGAATTCTTTTTTAACCGTTGGTGTTCCATTAACATAATCAGGCAAAGAGACAACAACATCGTTTGTTGTTTCTTTATTGCTTTCTAATTTGTCATTCTTTATTAATACAGACTCATTAACCCGCTCTGGTTTAGCCCGATGTGGTTTTTGGTATTGTGGTTTTTCATCAGGCAACTTAACAAACCATTTTGTATGACCATCAGCGAAACGTTGATAACCAGCAAAACCCAATTTGACTAAAAACGATAATGCCCGTTTAACCGTAGATACGCTTATATATAAGGCGTGAGCAATTGCAGCAGGGCAGATATTCCACTGTGCGGGTTTACTTAAGAGATAATTTAGAACCGAAGCATCACGAGGCTTTAAACCCAGTTCACCGTGATGTATCAATGAATTGGGCAATGCAGTGAATGGAATTTTGTCTTGAATAAGTGATTCAAGCGAAGGGCGATAAATTGATGCAGTTGCCATCACACCACCTCAAATTGATCAGCTTGACCAACTTGAATAGTCAAAGAAGAAAATCTTAAGGGGCAATCAGGATGAATAGTGTTATCAATGTAATAAGAATTAATCCACAAATTATCACGCTGTACGCCATAGCCATCAACTAAACCAAGTTGAGACCCAACAATGCAATAGTCTTTTCTTGTCCGAACAAAAGGACATTCAGAACAAGCAGAAACAGTAATTGATACAGTTGCCATCACAACCCCCACATGACTTGATAATTAACAACATCACGCGACATGGCAGGCACTTGTTTAGCAAGTACATCTATTTTACTTTCACGTTTTTTGCCAAGGATTTTAGAAAGACGAGAAAGGGGATTTTTTAATTGCTCTAAATCACTCACACACGACTTAAGCAAAGCCACCATGTTCTGATATTGAACCTGTGCATAAGGCTTTAAAAGCTCAAAGAGCGTAATTTGAACGGGGACAGAATCAGGAATTGTTTTAGGTTTAGCAGGTTTTTTGAATGGGATGGCAATTTGAACAGCAACATCATAAACGCCATTTAGCAGTGATTGAACGAAGCCCTTATCTTGAGTAGTTGCCGCCCCCTGTACAGCAGCAAGTTCACCAGCTCTTTCGCGCCTATCAAACTCAAATAAAAGATGAGGTAAAAAACTACAAAAATGCTCAGGATGAGATTTTAAAAAATTCTGATGAGACCTTATTTGTGATTCAAGCTCCGAATCTGTAAAAGAAAAAATCGTTTGTTTAGATTGTTCAGAAATAATCGGAAGACTCGATTCAAAAGAATGTTGAACTTGTTTGGTTGCCGCCCCCTGTACATCATCTGATGGATGCACATTAACTGGTGATGGGGACGGCTGGGCAAGTTCACCAGCATATAAACCTTGAATGTAATAATCCGAATAATTATCACGTTGTAATTCAGACAGTGACTTACTTAAACTGTAGGCGTAAAACCAAGTATTAATCGTAAACCGAGATGAAGAATCGTTATTGATAAAATAGCTAGAAACTACATATGTGAGATTAGGATCATTAATGTCTAATCTTGAATCTTGTGAAGTTGTTGCCGCCCCCTGCACAGCAGCGGGTAAATCAGATAAAGGAATTGAATCTTGTGAATTTGGTGCTGTCCCCTGCACATCAGCGGGTGAATCAGAGGACAGCGGGCAAACTTCACCAGCGTGTAAAATTGTTAAATCTGAAATCGTTTGAGTAGTCATTGGTTTGCCTCAATGAATAAATAATTAAATTAACCGCTTATTTGTTCTAAGCAGTCCTTAGTTAAAAGTGCCATATTTACTAACCGATGCCGTCCGATAACAATTGAAGGAACATATCCTTTATCTACCCAACCATTAACTGTTCCTACCGAAACCCCCACCAATTCAGCAAAACGCTCTTGGTGCATGACAGGTACAGGTAAATAGTTGATTGTTTGTAATGCTTGTTCCATAATTAACCTTCAAAGCGTTACATTGCGTCACAATGAAAACAGCATAGCCATGATTAGTAACTATTGCTAGTAATTATATCATAGGTATTATTACTTGCAACTATTTTCTAGGAATATTTACTATGAACATTGAAGAAAGAATGAGGGAAATAATTCTCTTCACTCAAATACAATCAAAAATCCTTGAACAGAAAACTGGAATAGATAGAGACCGCTGGAATAATTTAAGAAAAGCAAAACCAACTGCAAAAGTAAGAGCGGAAGAAGTAGAGGCTCTATCAAAAGAGTTTCCCAGGTATGCTTACTGGATGGTAACTGGGGAAACATTGCCAGAAGCGGGTCAAGTTAGCCCCAAAATTGAACAACAGGTTCACTAAAAATGAGCAAATTTTTAATTATCCTTAGGAGAGAATAATGAGTGAACTCGGTGACATGATGGACGAAGCAAACAAAATCAGTGAGGACATACTAACAAAAGGTATCGATGGTTTTTTAAAACATCGTTTTAGTAGAACACAAAAAACAGAGAATAATAAAAAAACGGAAGATGTTAAAACAGCAGAATTAGATGATGACACCATTGCCTTTGCTAAAGCTTGGCAAAGTTTACCGCGAGCGGAAAGAGATGCACTCGCGGATTTTGTTTATGCAAGGTTGAAATCAAAGTAAATCAATTAAAAGCCTCTGCAATTTTTTGTTGCATGGTTTCAGGGTCGAAAAGTTGAGCAAGGTCCGAAGGCGATGCTGTGACCATCACAACCGAAAGTTTGATTCTTGGGGAATCACCAACGCGAGAACGGGCAATTGACATCATGCTGGCAGATTCAGATTCTTTGAAATTCTGAGGAATACAAAAAACGCCTGTTTTGCCCGTTGCGGTCATGCAAATGTCGTAAGTTGTTGGTGGGAAAAAGTAGCGGTACACGTTGAAGGCGAGAAGCCCGAAAAATAAGTATTTCCACATAGTCAAGTCCTAAAGTTAAATGTTTAAATCATCAGGTTTTAAATTAGTATAGCGTTTTAAGGTAGTCCAGTTTTCATGCAGACTAATCAATTGCACTTGCTGAATATGCAGCCCCTTTTCAAATAAACGACTTACCGCTTCATGGCGCAAATCATGAAACTTTAAATCAACAATCCCCAAAACTTTACAAGCCCTAGCAAAGTACGCGCTGACCGTTCGCTCACTGTAAGGAAAAATGCGCGTATCGGTTTTAGATTGTTTTTCGACAATTTTCCAAGAAGAGAGCGGATATTTAAAACGGCGATGATTGCCTTCTTTGTGCGTTGGATGCTTTAAATCGCGTACCATGCCAGTACGCTTATCAGTATCGTTATCTGCCCACAACAAACGACAAATTTCACCATCGCGCCGAGCCGAGTAAATCGCAAACCACATAATACGAAGCATCGGCACAGACCACTTTTGCCGCGCAAAATAACGCGATAATTGCCAGAGTTCATTTTTAGTTGGACGACGATCCCGCTGCGCAGATTTTGCAATGAGTTTTTCACGTTTTAAAGCCAATACAGCCGAATCGAAAATATCCATATTGTAAGTGTGTCCGTCCACATCACGCATGGTACGCATCACCGTTCTAAGCCAAATCACATCATTTTGCACTGTTTGCGGCTTGGCTTCTTTGTTGCGCTCTATGCAGTGCTGGATAATGTGCTTGGCTTGTAACTGGTAAGCGTTAAAACTGGCAATGTCATACCCCAGCAAGCGGTTAAGGTCATATTTTTTAGAGCGACCATAATTTTTAGAGAACCGTTCAAGATAGGACTGGATGAGGTCTTTAATCAAAACGCTTTTCTGTTCACCATAAGCCTCGTTTTCTTGCAGTTCCAGTTCACGTTTAGCTGCCCACGCCTTAGCTAACACTTGCCTATCAAAAGTTTTAGCCTCTTGATGTACAATCACACCATTTTTTTTAATGCGAATTTGAGCGGTGTAAGAAAATTCACCATTTTTTCTTTTTCTTTTCGTGATGGTTGCCATAACAAAGTGCTACAAAATTTTGAATAGCTTTATCGTAGCACTGACAAAGCAAAAATAGCCAGAAATAACGCTAAAATAACCGACAATAAAACCATGCAAAAATCTGATAAAACCAGTACCCCCCTTGTATTATCAAGACATTCACCTGATAGGCGATTTAGTGTTGCCCCGATGTTAGAGTGGACAGATAGGCATTGTCGCTATTTTCATCGTCTTCTATCACAGCACACCTTGTTATATACCGAAATGGTAACAACAGGCGCATTATTACATGGTAATGGCGAACGATTTTTAAAATTCAACGCACAAGAACAGCCTGTTGCGTTCCAGTTAGGCGGCTCAAATCCAACGGATTTAGCCGTGTGTGCCAAAATGGTCGAAGATTATGGCTATGATGAGATTAATCTCAATGTGGGTTGTCCCAGTGACCGAGTACAAAATGGTCGATTTGGAGCTTGTTTAATGCGAGAGCCAGCTGTCGTCGCGGACTGTGTGGCAGCTATGCAGCACGTTGTGAAAATTCCTGTCACAGTTAAATCTCGCATTGGGGTGGATGAACGGGACTCCTATCCAGAATTAGTTGAATTTATTGAAAAAGTAGCCTTGGCAGGTTGCCAAACCTTTATTCTTCATGCCCGCAAAGCTTGGCTCAGTGGTTTGTCACCCAAAGAAAATCGTGAAATTCCACCTTTGCGCTATGACATTGTGCAGACTATAAAGCAAGACTTTCCAGCGTTAGAAATTATTATCAATGGCGGTATCACTAGTCTTGCCAGCGTGGAAGAGCAGCTAAAACACGTTGATGGTGTAATGGTAGGGCGCGAAGCCTATCACAATCCTTTTATATTGGCTGAGGTAGACCAGCGTCTTTTTTTTCAGCCTTCTTCGCTTAAAAGCCGAGCGGACATTGTTTTTGAGCTTATTCCATACGTTCAAGCCGAACTTAAGCAAGGTACGCGCTTAAATAGCATATCACGCCATATTTTAGGTTTATTTCATGGCGAAAAAGGGGCGCGGAGCTGGCGGCGACATTTGAGTGAAAATGCCACCCAGTCTGTGGCGGATGAACAACTGTTGTTACAGGCATTAAAATTTACACAATGATAATGCTATACTCAACAGTTTTTATTGAAGAGAGATTGTAATGGAAGAATATTTTTCCAAAATTATTAGTGCGATTGGTGAAGATGTCACACGCGAGGGATTGATTGATACACCAAAGCGGGCAGCAAAGGCTTTTAAATTTTTAAATAATGGCTATGAAAAAAATTTAGAGGACGTTTTAAATGGCGCAATTTTTCAGGCGGACACCGAAGATATGGTGATTGTGAAAAATATCGAGCTTTATTCTCTTTGTGAGCATCATTTACTGCCTTTTATTGGAAAATGCCATATTGCTTATTTACCACAAGGTAAAGTGCTAGGGTTATCAAAATTAGCCCGAATTGTGGATATGTACGCACGCCGTTTGCAAATCCAAGAAAAACTCACCAAACAAATTGCCGATGCGGTGCAATTATCAGTCAATGCCCGAGGGGTTGCGGTTGTGATTGAAGCAAAGCATTTGTGCATGATGATGCGGGGCGTAGAAAAACAAAATTCGGTGATGACCACATCGGTGATGACAGGAATTTTCAGAAAAGAAATTAGCACTCGGTCAGAATTTTTAAGTTTAATCAATCGCCAATAGACCCTTTCAAAAACTATGATGTCAAATGAAAAAACCGCTATCTTATTTGTTAATTTAGGCTCACCCAGTTCCCTAAAAACCTCCGCCGTACGCGCTTTTTTAAAACGTTTTCTGTGGGATAAGCGCGTGGTCAATTTACCCAGACCGTTATGGTGGTTGATTCTGCATGGGGTGATTTTACCGTTTAGACCGAAAAAATCTGCCCATGCTTATCAAAAAATTTGGCAACCCAAAGGCTCGCCCTTAGTTATTTTTACCCA
>JAIFMS010000013.1 GCA_020048335.1 Methylococcaceae bacterium
ATAAAATTTAAGCTGCCTGCATTATAAGGTGTTGTACGGGGTTTTCGTCAAGTATTTGCCGAATATGCCGTGTACATTTTCCACACACATCCCCTGCCCCCGTGCAATGATATATTTCGCGCCGACTACATGCTCCATTATTGATGGCTTGTTTAATTTGTTTGTCCGTGACGGCTTTACAAACACAAATATACATACAAAACTCCAATGATGATTAATTTTCCTAAATAATAACAATTATCATTAAAAAGTAAAGCACTTTTAAATTGGCGACTTGGTTGATTTTGGTTTAAATTTAACCTTTGATAACATTAAAACACAACAGATGAGGGCATGATGAGTGAGGAGAATCCAGTAGCAACGGTGGCAGGCGGTGGTTTATTAGACCGCCGGCTATTTTTAAAAAAAGGCTTGGTATTTTCAGCCTTAGCCCTGAGTACGGAGAACGCTTTAGCAGTGGTAAATAACGCGCCACGTCCGCCGTGGACAGCTAAACCAGGGCAGCCCTTTAGCAATTACGGGCAGCCTTCCCAGTATGAGCGCAAAACAATTCGCTGGACGATGGGCAATGCAATGGCAGCAGGAAATGGCGTGTCGTGTACACCGTTGCAAGATTTAGAAGGCATTATCACCCCAAGCGGCTTGCATTTTGAGCGTCATCACAATGGCGTGCCAGAGATAGACCCTGCACAACATCAACTGCTGATTCATGGTTTAGTCGAACAAGCTTTGACGTTCAACATGGCTGATTTGCAACGCTATCCGATGACATCGGTGTTGTGTTTTATTGAATGTGGCGGCAACAGTAATGCAGGTTGGCAATCCAAACCTGTGGAGACCCAAGTGGGCTATTTTCATGGGATGGCTTCCTGTAGCGAATGGACAGGGATTCCATTGCGTATTTTATTGGCGGAAGCGCGGGTCAAATCAAGTGCGAACTGGCTGATTGCCGAAGGCGCGGATGCTTCCTTAATGAATGTGAGTTTGCCGCTAGATAAAGCCTTAGATGATTGCATTTTGGCGTTATATCAAAATGGCGAGCGGATTCGTCCCGAGAATGGTTATCCGTTGCGCTTGATTGCGCCTGGCTGGGAAGGGGTGGTGAATGTGAAATGGCTACGGCGGCTGCATTTAACTGACCAACCTGTGATGGCACGAAATGAAACCGCTAAATACACGGAACTCTTGCCATCGGGTAAAGCTCGGCAGTTTAGTTTTGTGATGGAGGCTAAATCGTTGATTACCCAACCGTCATTTGGTCATAAACTGAATGCAAAAGGGATTTATCAAATCAGCGGGTTAGCTTGGAGTGGACGGGGGAAAATTATTCGGGTGGAAGTTTCAGCCGATGGCGGTAAAACTTGGGCGCAAGCGCAATTGCAAGAACCTGTGTTATCCAAATGTTTTACTCGGTTTCGGATTCCGTGGCATTGGACGGGCAAACCTGCGGTGTTAAAAAGTCGGGCGATTGATGAAACGGGTTATGTGCAACCTGAACGGGCGGAATTGCTGGAAAAACAAGGAGCGCATGGCTATTTTCACTACAATGCGATTGTGAGTTGGGAAGTGACCGCAAACGGGAGTATTCATCATGTGTATGCGTAAAATAGTTGCATTCCTCTTGTGTTGCGCGGTTTACCCTGTGTGTGCTAATGACAGTCCTCATTTAGGCAAACCCGCGCCACAGGGCTTAGAAAAAGCGTGGAATGGCGATATTTTTCCCAATGGGAAGGGCTTGCCAGCGGGTTCTGGCAATGCGATAACAGGTAAAAAAGTCTATACGCAATACTGCCTAAGTTGTCATGGTGTTGATGGCACAGGCGGCAGTGCCGAAGAATTAGCGGGGGCAAAACACGGTTTAACCGACAATCCGCCTGATAAAACCATTGGCACTTATTGGCCTTATGCCACTACGGTTTTTGATTTTACACGGCGGGCAATGCCGTTAAATGCGCCAGGGTCATTAAACCACGACCAACTTTATGCGGTCACAGCGTATTTACTCTATTTGAATCATCTGATTCAAGAAACGCAGTTAATGAACGCCAGCACCTTGCCGAAAGTTAAAATGCCCAATCGCAACGGCTTTATTAATCAGTATCAAGCCCGTTAATAAAAAACCACCGTAGAGTATTAAAATCCCCCTAACCCCCTTTAAAAAAGGAGGGGTGGGGTGGATTTTAAGTTGAGTACCTCATAACTTATGATTATCTACTTATTGACTGTAGGCGGTTTTGTTGATGAAGCTTTTTATAGCTTGATAAAGTAAGGAATGGCGGTCAACAATAATCCCACCACTACTAACGCAATTGTATTGGCGATAAAATACGGATAAACCATTAATGCCAAGCCACACACCAATGGCACGATGGCTTTTTGTTTTTTTCCGTACATAAAAAAGCCTAGTCCTAATGAACCAAACAACACTCCCCAAAGTAACGCAGCGGTACTGTCCATTTATTCAACTGCCGCAGGGGCAGCTACCGTAGGAGCAACAGCGGTTTTAGCGGTGTTTTGACTGGCTGTCCATTCCAGTAATTTGTCATGAATCGGGCGAGCGGTATAGCGCACCGCAGGGTCATTATGCAAAATGGCAACAATATAAGTTTCACCATCTGCGGCGGTTAAATAACCCGCTAAGGCTTTAGCATCATTTAACGTTCCCGTTTTTAAATGCCCATGCCCCGCTAATTTAGACCCGCGCATTCGTTTTTTCAATGTGCCATCGACACCCAAAATAGGCAGTGAATTAATGAACGCATCCTTCTGTGGATGATTGTAGGCATCGAGTAATAACTCACCAATATGTCTTGCGCTAACTCGTCCACCGCGACTTAAACCCGAGCCATTTTCCATGACTAACTCTGGAAAATCCAAGCCGCGACTTTTAAACCAGGCTTGAATTTGTTGATAGGCTTTGATGCTAGTGTCGCCATTACCTTCCTGCTGTGCGCCAATACTTAAAAACAATTGCTGTGCCATGACATTATTACTTTTTTTATTAATCATCGCTAACACCTCGCTGACAGGTTCGGATTCTATTTTTGCCAGCAATTTTGCCTCAGCAGGGGTGGCGGCCACCGCAAATTCACCGCCTTCAATAGTGCCTGCCATATCCTCTGTCCACATTTTTGACAGCGTAGCATAAAGTGTATTTTCAGGGTCAGTGACCACAAACGCATAACGCCGTTCAGGGCAACGGCTCGAATAAGTTCCTGCAAAACTAATCCGCACACTGTCTTTTTCGCGATGAATGCCTGTTTGCAATTTTGCATAACGCCCCGTACACGCGACATTTTTAAACACTAATTTATTATCAATCAGCACGTTGCGAGCAGGATTGGGCGAATAAACCTGTTCTCCTTGCACAACAAAATAACTGACACCTTCTGCATAAATCAACGCATCGGATTGCGCATTATAGGCAGCATAACGTTTGCCATCAAATTCCCCCGTATCATGCTTCACGATAGAAAAATAAGTGTTGTCAATGATGATTTTACCGACAATTTTTTTCACGCCAGCCGCGCGTAAATCATCTAATAAATGATGTAAATCGCCTGATTTAAAATTAGGGTCGCCATAGCCTTTTAAAATTAAATCCCCGTTTAGCGTATCGCCTGCGACTTCGCCTGTGGTGTATAACTCAACAGGCCAGCGATAATCTGCCCCTAAGATGCCTACGCCGCTGTAAGTGGTGATTAATTTCATCACCGAAGCGGGATTGCGTGGCATATCCGCATTAAAGGCTAACAACGGCGCAGGATTATTAACCGCGTGAATATAAACACTTAAGCCATCAGGATTTAATTTGCTTGCGCTCAATAATTTTGCAACATCGGTGGGCAATTCAGACAGCAACGCGGGTAAAACAGGTCTTTTTTTCACAACCTGAGCAACCTGGGGTTTAGGTTTTGTTTGTGGCTTCACATCAACAGGCGTTTCAGAGCAAGCAACAGGAAACAGAATAAGCGAGGTGATAAGACAAACTTTTTTGAAAGACATGAAGCGATAACCTTAAAAATAAACACAGCAAGTAAGTTGCGATTATAGCCCTTATCAATTGTTCCTGAAACCTGTTGTTATCGAATTAACCTAATTTGAATCTGCCCGAGAAAGCTAATTTTGCGTTATCATAACCGCCCTTTTACCCTTGTGTTTGATTTATGCAAATTGGATGTCACACGCTTAAAAATAATCTGCTGCTTGCTCCGATGGCAGGGATTACTGACCAGCCTTTTCGTGCGCTTTGTCGGCAATTTGGCGCAGGACTGGCGGTTTCGGAAATGGTTTCTGCCAATCCTGCCTTGCAAACAAACCAGCGCACTTTATTAAAAGCGCAGCAGCATGGCGAAACAGGGTTGCGTGCAGTGCAGATTTTGGGGACAAACCCGCAACAAATGGCAGAAGCAGCCCGCTTAAATCAACAGCGTGGAGCGGATATTATTGATATTAATATGGGGTGTCCTGCCAAAAAAGTCTGTGCCGTTGCCGCAGGTTCTGCGTTATTACGCGATGAAGCGTTAGTCGCGCGTATCTTAACTGCCGTAGTAGAAGCGGTTACAATTCCTGTCACTTTAAAAATTCGCACAGGCTGGGACAGGGAAAGTCGCAACGCGATTGCGATTGCCCAATTAGCGGAAAAAACAGGAATTGCGGCCTTAACGATTCACGGACGAACACGCGCTTGTAAATTTACAGGTTCTGCCGAATACGACACCATTAAAGCCGTCAAACAAAGTGTAAAACTGCCCATTATTGCCAATGGTGATATTACTAGCCCCGAAAAAGCGGCCTTTGTATTGGCTTATACAGGGGCCGATGCGATTATGATAGGACGGGCGGCGCAGGGCAATCCGTGGATTTTTCAACAAATTTTGCATTATTTAGCCAAAAAACCGAGTGTGTTACCCAGTTTGCAGGAAAAACAAACCGTGGTATTGACTCATTTAGAAAATCTGTATTGGTTTTATGGGCAAGCACATGGCGTTAGAATGGCACGAAAGCACTTAGGCTGGTATTTTCAAGATTTAAGTTTATTGCCCAATCCGTATAAAACCGCGTTATATCAAGCCGATAATCCCCAGCAACAACGCTCGCTTGTGCAAGCAAGTTTTGATTTTTTTAACCAGTGAATGTTCCCATGAATGTTGTTAAAGCTACAGCAGCAGAGCCTGATTCTACGATATGTTTGTCCAATCATGTTAAGCAAGCACTTGAACTTTATTTTAGCCAATTAAAAGGATATGAAACGGCTAATTTGTATCACTTAGTGATAGGTGAGGTTGAAAAACCGCTGTTAGAAACGGTATTAGCCCAATGTGGCTACAATCAAACCAAAGCCGCTAAGACGCTAGGATTAAGCCGCAGTACGCTACGAAAAAAATTGGAGCTGTATAATTTATTTTGATGGTATTTGCGAAAATAAATATGCCACAATAACCGTTTAATTATAAAATTTTATCTGTGGAAAATTATGCGCAAAAAATACGCTCTTCTGCTTGTTTCATCTTTATTATTGCCCGCCTGTCAATCAAGCTTTGGCCCTGATGGATTAAACAATACCCATCCTGCTTACAATCAATCAATTATCAATACCTTAAACCAGCAAATGCTGCTGAATTTAGTGCGGTTAAAATACAGTGATGAACCTTATTTTCTTACCATTTCCAGTGTCACGGCGTCATTAGGTTTTAGTAGCAATGTCGGACTCAATGCCAATGTTGATTTGGGCCCATCGGGTAATTCAATCGCGCCTTCTTTAGGCGTGACTTACAATGATAATCCCACACTGTCGTATCAGCCTTTGTATGGTGCTGATTTCTTAAAAAGCGTGTTATCACCGATTCCCTTGGATTCGCTGCTGGTAATGACCCAATCAGGCTGGTCTGTGAAACGGATTTTTAGCCTGTGTGTCGAGCGAATGAATCATCTGTCCAATGCCCATCGTGCCTCAGGACCTACGCCTAAAGTTGAGCCTGAGTTTAAGCAATTTAAACAAGTGTTGGATTTAATGGAAGAAATTCAGTCCAAAGGCAAAATAGAAATGGGCTTGGATGCTTTGGGTAGTAAAGATTTAGTGGTTTTGTTTGAAGCACCTAGGAACCCTGAACTTGTTGAAAAACTTGCCCAGTTATTAAATCTTCACACAACGACCAAGGGTAAGCTTTATGCAAAAGTTGGCTCTAATTTCTTAAAAACAGACACTGACCAAATTGCGTTGCGTTCGCGCTCAGTGTCCAGTTTGTTATTTTATTTATCGCAAAATGTTGAAATTCCTAAAGAAGATATTGATAAAGGCTTAGTCACACAAACGGTCGCTAAAACAGGCGGCAAATTTGATTGGTCAGAAACCCCTGCGGGCGGATTATTTAAAGTTAAAGTGAGCGAAAGTTACCCTGAAGGTGCTTTTCTGGCGGTAAATTACCGAGATCATTGGTTTTATATTGCAGACAACGACTTAAACACCAAAGCCTCTTTTATGTTACTTGTGCAGTTATTTGATTTACAAGCAGGACAAACCGCCGCTTCTGGGCCTACCTTAACATTACCTGTACGTTAGAACGCGAAATTCATCATCAAGAAGGCTCTGTGATTTT
>JAIFMS010000017.1 GCA_020048335.1 Methylococcaceae bacterium
TGCGCCGCCGCTTTAGCATAATAGCTTAAGATACCATCACAGCCTGCCCGTTTAAAAGCCAGTAACGATTCTAAAACCACTTGCCGTTCATTTAACCAGCCATTCAAACTTGCCGCTTTCAGCATCGCATATTCACCGCTCACTTGATAGGCAAAGGTTGGCACTTGAAATTCTTGTTTCACCCGACGGACAATATCCAAATACGGCATTCCTGGTTTAACCATCACCATATCCGCCCCCTCTTGTAAATCCAAAGCAATTTCACGCATCGCCTCATCAGAATTGGCAGGGTCCATTTGATAACTGTATTTATTGCCACCCGCTAAATTTGCCGCAGACCCGACCGCATCACGAAACGGCCCATAAAAACTGGAGGCATATTTTGCCGAATACGCCAAAATTTGCGTATTGCCATAGCCATTTTCTTCTAATGCAGCACGAATTGCGCCAATTCTGCCATCCATCATATCGGACGGGGCGACAATATCCGCTCCTGCTTGCGCATGAGAAACCGCTTGTTTGACCAGCACTTGCACGGTTTCATCATTCATCACATACCCTTGTGCATTGACCAAACCATCTTGCCCGTGCAAGGTAAACGGGTCTAATGCCACATCGGTTATCACGCCCAAATGGGGAAATTCGCGCTTTAACGCCCGCACCGCCCGTTGCGCTAACCCGTCAGGATTGTAAGCCTCGTCCGCTGTATTTGATTTACGCTCTGTGCCAACCACAGGAAACAACGCCACCGCAGGAATCCCTAACTCGCACAAGATTTTCGCTTCTTCTACTAATAAATCAATGGATAAGCGTTCAACATCGGGCATAGAAGCAATGCTTGCTCGCTGTCCTTGCCCTTCAATCACAAACAGCGGCTGAATTAAATCATCAACCGATAAGGTATGCTCACGCATTAAGCGGCGGGAAAAATCAAGGTAGCGCATCCGTCTCATCCGCGTAGCGGGAAAATGCACAGGTTTGGTGATATTATGGCTCATCTCATTTAGCCCTATAGGGTTTTGCAAAGGTTTTCAATATAATAGTCCAACAGACAGAAAATAAAACAGGGTCTATTTTAACAGGCTCTTTCGGTCTATCTATTTAAAAAAATGTTTAACACTAACTTTGATAAGAGAGATGGTTATGAAACGAATAAACGGTTTAGGCTTTGTTTACTTGATGCTATTTGGGCTATTGATAGGCTTGATGCCCTTATCAAAAGCGGTTGCTGCTGAATTGTCCGCGCCCGAGTTGGCAATTGAAGAGGCTTCAACAAAGTTGAAAAACAAAATGCAAGCCTCTGATTTTACAAAAGATTTTAAACAAATCACGTTGGCAGTTGAAGAAATTATTTATCCTCATGTGGATTTTGATCATATCTCAGTCTTAGTGCTGGGCAAAAACTGGAAAACCGCGACTGAAGATGAGAGAAAACACTTTAAACGGGAATTTCAAACCCTATTAGTGCGCACTTACTCCCGCGCCTTTCTTGAGTTTAAAGATTGGTCAGTGCGCTTTTTACCGATGGATAAATATGAAAATGCCGATAAAGTTATTGTAAAAACCGAGGTTTTACAGCCGGGTAAACAACCGATTGCGGTGAATTATAGGATGTTGCAAGTCAAAGGTGAGTGGAAAGCTTATGACATAATGATTGAAGGTGTGAGTCTGGTCACAAATTATCGCACCAGCTTTAAAAATGAAATTGATCGCAGTGGCTCTTTAACCGCCGTGATTGAGATGTTGGAAAAACGTAACAAAGAAGCGTTAACCTCGTCTAAAGAACCTTCTTAACGCAACGTGGGTAAACGTAAAGTGCGTTTACCCGCTGTTTTTATCCCCGCTACTTTCTCGTCATGCTGCCTAAAAAAGATTCGCTTTACGCTCATCCTGTTACGCAAGTTTCAAATTTTTGCTTTGATGCTGCCGTGGTGCAGGTTTTTCCCGATATGATTAACCGTTCTGTGCCAGGTTATACCACCATTATTCATGCAATTGGCTTAATGGCCGATTATTACACTCCAGCCAACGGACGTTGCTACGACTTAGGCTGTTCTTTAGGCGCGGCAAGTTTGTCGATGCAAGCACAAATCAGTGCGTCCGATTGTCAAATCATTGCGGTGGATAATTCCCCTGCGATGATTGCCCAGTTTCAACAACACTATCGCCCACAGCCAAACAAGGCAACCATTGACATTCAATGCGCCGATATTCGTGACATTGACATGAGTCAAGCCAGCGTGGTGGTGGTTAATTTTACCCTGCAATTTATTCCCATTGCCGATAGATTGGCTTTTTTAAGTAAAATTTATCAAAGCTTGTTACCCGGCGGGGTGTTGATTTTGTCAGAAAAGCTGTGCTTTACCGACCCACAACAACAACAATTGCAAACTGATATGCACCATGCGTTTAAAAAAGCCCAAGGCTATAGCGCGTTGGAAATTAGCCAAAAGCGGCAAGCCTTGGAAAATGTGTTATTGCCTGAAACGCTGCAAACCCATCAAGCCCGGTTGCAACAGGCAGGCTTTCGCAGTGCAGAAGTGTGGTTTGCCTATTTTAATTTTGCCTCACTGATTGCGTTAAAATGACAGACGATTACGCGCACTTATTTGCAACACTGGCAGAAACCAAAGCCGCCGCTTGGCTGGATGTGTTGCCCGAACAAATTGCCGCAGGCTTTAATATCAGCACGCATGGCACATCGGCACACTGGCAAACGATTATCAAAAACTTGCAATTGCCTACGTTCAGTGTGCGGGAGTTGAATAGCGACACCGTGCAGATTGGACTGGCAAGTGATTTAACCCGCGAACAGCAAGCCCAGTTAAAAACCGATTTAATGGCATTTCATCCTTGGCGCAAAGGCCCTTATAATTTATTTGGCATTAAAATTGACACGGAATGGCGGTCAGATTGGAAGTGGCAACGCTTGCAGCCGCATATCAGTCCGTTGAAAAACCGCTTGGTGTTAGATGTGGGCTGTGGCAATGGTTATCATTGCTGGCGAATGCTGGGCGCGGGCGCGAAAACCGTGATTGGTATTGACCCCACCTTAATCAATGTGATGCAGTTTCAGTTAATCAAAAAAATGCACGGCACAGCCCCTGTCTATGTATTGCCTGTTGGGATTGAAGCACTGCCTTATGGAATGAAAGCCTTTGATACGGTGTTTTCAATGGGGGTGCTGTATCATCGCCGTTCCCCGCTAGACCATTTAATCGAACTACGCGAAACCTTAAAAACAGGCGGCGAATTAGTGTTAGAAACGTTGATTATTGAGGGCAACTTAGGCGACACTTTATTGCCTGAAGACCGCTATGCAAAAATGCGTAATGTGTGGTTTTTGCCCAGTGCTGACACCTTAATCAGTTGGTTAAAACGTTGTGGTTTTGGCAAAATTCGCTTGGTCGATGTCAATAAAACCAGCACCGCAGAACAACGCAGCACTGACTGGATGACTTTTTATTCCTTGGCAAACTTTTTAGACCCAAACAACCCCAACTTAACCTGCGAAGGTTTACCCGCGCCCATGCGAGCAATTGTTATCGCACAAGCCACTTAAGTAAAAACAGATAAGTTATCAGGTGTTCACATTTTGAAATCCACCCCACCCCTCCTTTATAAAAGGAGGGAGTTCCCCCTTTAATAAAGGGGGGTTAGGGGGATTTAATCCCCGATAACTTTTTCTTCATTACTTAAATTAATTTTTAACTCAACTTTTAGGAAAAACCCAATGAGTAGTTTACCCGCCTGTCCAAAATGCAGTTCCGCTTACACCTATGAAGACAACGGGCTGTTGATTTGCCCCGAATGTGCGCACGAATGGACTGCAACGTCTGACACGGCGGAAGCGGAATTTATCGTTAAAGATGCACATGGCACACAATTACACGATGGCGATAATGTCACGGTGATTAAAGACTTGAAAGTCAAAGGCTCATCTTCGGTGATTAAAGTTGGCACAAAAGTTAAAATCATCCGTCTTATTGATAGCGACCATAATATTGATTGTAAAATTGACGGCATCGGCGCGATGGCGTTGAAATCGGAATTTGTAAAAAAAGCCTAAGTTTTATCCCCTTATTTTATAAATAGAAACATATAAGTTATCAGCTATCCTTATTTTGAAATCCACCTTAACCCTCCTTTACAAAAGGAGGGAGTTCCCCCTTTTTTAAAGGGGGTTAGGGGGATTTAGTAATACCCGATAACTTTCGATTAATTAATTACAGGTAATCCTTTGCTATGACATTTAAAAAGACTCTTTTGCTCAGTTTAATGTTGCTAAGTTCAATCAGCAGCGCGGCTGAAAAAACTCCGATTCGGGTTGGCGTGTTAGCTTTTGGCACACTGGATTGGGAATTGAACGCGCTTAAAAATGAGCATTTACTCGACAATGCCGACTTTGAAATTCAAACGCAATCCTTAGCAACCCCGCAAGCGGCACAACTGGCGTTGCAATCAGGCACGGTGGATATGATTGTCACCGATTGGATTTGGACATCCCGAATGCGCTCCAGTGGTTCGGACTTTACTTTTTATCCTTACTCAAATGCTTCGGGCGCGTTGGTTGTGCCTGCAACCAGTAAAATCAAAACATGGAAAGATTTAGCGGGTAAAAAACTGGGTATTGCAGGCGGAGAATTGGATAAAAATTGGTTGTTGTTACAAGCCTTAGCCACGCAGCAAAAATCAAATCTTCAAGCGACTAAAAAAGTCTTTGGCGCACCGCCGTTATTAAATCAACAACTTCAGCTAGGACGGGTTGATGCGGTACTGACCTATTGGCATTTTGCCGTGCGTTTAGAAGGACAGGGCTATTTGCAATTGCAGGATGGCAAACAACTTTTAACCGCTTTAGGAATTACAGAGGAAGTGCCAAGTTTGGGTTATGTTTTTAAGCAAAGTTGGGCAACCCAACATAAAACTGCTGTAACCCATTTTTTAATGGCGAGCCAACAAGCTAAAGAAAAACTCTGCACGGTCAATGAGGCTTGGCAAAAAATTATCCCCCTCACCCAAATTACCGACGCGCCAACCCAAGCTAAATTGAAAGAACGCTATTGCGCAGGGCGAGTCACTCAATGGGGGTCTGTTGCCCAACAACAAGCGGCAAAACAAATTTATGCTTTGTTACGCAAAGTCAGTGGCAATAAATTAACAGGCAATAGCGAAACTTTGCAAGCGGGTACTTTTTGGACGTTGGATTAAAACGGTAAGTTGCCAATGTTGTTTTCAAACGTGTCAAACCGCCATCTCAGCCAATTGTCCATGCTGTGTTTTTTAGGATTGTGGCAAGGGCTGGCTTGGTTGTTACACACGCCGCTGTTGCCCACGCCGCTGCTGGTGTTGCAAGTGGTGTGGCAAGAAATTCTCACAGGACAATTGCCGCATCACTTGGGCATCACTTTACGCCGGTTAGCGATTAGTTTTGCTATTGCCATGTCATTGGGAAGTATTATCGGCATCGCGCTCGGACGCTGTGAAAAACTGAATGCTTTTTTTGACAGTTGGCTGATGACGTTTTTAAACCTGCCGCTGATTGTCACGATTATGCTGTGCTTTGTGTGGTTTGGCTTAAATGAAGCAGTCGCCATTTTAGCGGTGGTGCTGAACAAAATTCCCAACGTGATTATCACCTTTCGCGAAGCGGCGCGGGTGTTAAATCAGGATTTATTGGAAATGGCAGCCTGTTATCAATTTGGCAAACGCAAAACCTTTCAGCACGTTATCTGGCCACAACTCCATCCGTTTGCAATGGCGGCAACCCGCTCGGGTTTAACTTTAGTGTGGAAAATCATCATGGTGGTGGAATTGCTTGGCTGTAGTGAGGGGATGGGGTTTCAACTGCAATCTTTTTTCCAACTGTTTGATGTGGCAAGTATTTTAGCCTACACCCTTGCGTTTGTTGCTGTGATTCAATTGGTTGAAATAGTGCTATTAAAACCTTTGGATAGCATTGGACAGCGGTGGCGACGATGACCGATATTCACATTGATATAACGCAAAAAACCTATGCGGCAAAGGGAACGGCAAAAGCCCATTTAGCGATTGAGAACTTCAAACTTTCCTTAGAATCAGGGCAGTTTGTGTGCTTGGTTGGTTCATCAGGTTGTGGCAAAACCACCTTGTTAAATAGTATTGCGGGACTGGATACGGATTTTGTTGGGGACATTATTGTCGGTCAACAACACATTAGCCCGAAAATTGGCTATGTGTTTCAAAATCCACGTTTGTTACCTTGGCGCACCGTGCGGGAAAATATTGAATTAGCCTTACCTAAGCTTACCCAAGAACAGGCAGGCTTTATTGATAACTTGTTGTATATCATGCAGTTAGATAAGGTACAAAACGTTTATCCTGAACGCTTGTCGCTAGGGATGAGTCGGCGGGTGGCGATTATTCGTGCCTTTGCGATAAATCCTGATGTGTTGCTGATGGATGAGCCATTTGTCTCGCTTGACCCACCGACGGCGCGGCAAGTGCGCAGTTTATTACAGCAACTTTGGCAACAACGCCCGCACACGGTGTTATTTGTCACCCATGATTTGCGTGAAGCCATTGCGCTGGCGGATAAATTAATCTTTTTATCGCCGCCACCAATGCAAATCATCAGCCAAATTCCTGTGCCACTTGCGCGACATCAGCGCGAGGATGAAACTTTAATTGAGGATTTTCGCCAACAATTATTATCAAATTACCCTGAAATTACGCAATTGCTATAAAAAACGCCCTCCTTTTCTAAAGAAAGGCTGGGGTGGATTTTAAAATCTTAAGAGTTTGTAACTTCCTGATTACTCGGGAATTTCCAACATTTCTAACACCAAATTTGCCATATTGATTGAGCCACCGCCTTGCCCTAAGGCTATTTTCACCTGCTGCAAAGCAGCTCGCATCGTTTGTGCCGCCTGTTTATCGTGCAACAGACGCAGCACTTCTGTAGCTAAGTTTTCAGAGCTGGCGTGCTGCTGTATCAATTCGGTGACAATTTTTTTCCCCGCCATAATATTGGGCAAACCAATAAAAGGGATTTTCACCAGCCAGCGTCCTAATAAATACGTCAACGGCGATAATTTATACGCAATCACCAGCGGCACAGCCAACAGTGCAATTTCCAGCGTTGCCGTGCCAGAGGTGGTCATAATCGCATCACAACATTGCATCAGATCATAGGGCTGCTGTTTTATCACTTGCACCTGCACCGCGCTTTGTTGCAAATAAAACTGCAATACCTCATCGGCAATGGAATCGGCTTGCGGCAATAAAAATTGGGTGTGTGGCTGCTGCAAGGCGATTTTTTCTGCTGCCGCTAACATCACGGGCAACAGCCGTTTGATTTCATTCAAGCGACTGCCAGGTAATATGCCGACAATGGGCTGCTGCGGATTCAAACCAAACAAGGCTAAATCCTGTTCTTTGCTGCGCAGCGGCTGCACTTTATCAACAGAAGGGTGTCCCACATAACGCACGGGAACGTTTTTAGCTTCGTAATAGGCGGTTTCAAACGGAAAAATCACCGCCATTTTGTCAATCACTTTGCCATATTTTTCCACCCGATTGGGTCGCCACGCCCAGACTTGCGGACTGACATAAAACAACACCCGACAGCCGTGCTGTTTGGCAAATTTGGCAAGCTTAAAATTAAACTCTTTATAATCGACACAAATCACTAACGCGGGACGTTCATTGAGAATCAGTTGCTGCATAATTTTTAACGCGCTACGAATTTCAGCGTAATGTTTTAGCACTTCCACCACCCCAATAACCCCAATCGTGCAGGAGTCGTAGGCAATCTCAATCCCTGCCGCCCGCATTTTTGTACTGCCCATGCCGATACCACGCAGGGCAGGTTGCTGTTTTTTTAATTCTAAAAACACGTTCGCCGCGTGTTGCTCGCCCGAGGTTTCGCCAGCACTAAAAAGAAGGGTTGTGGTCATGGTGTGATAAAAAAAGGTTTGTAACAGAAAATCAGCGGGTGGCTAAAAAACAGCACGGTTGCCATGCTATCATTTATCGCTTTCTTTGATAACTTGTTATTCACCTTGTCGCAAAGCGTTGCGTTATTTTAATTAAAAATCGAGTGAAACCATGCACACCTTTAAGAATTTTAAGAATTTTGCTGATGCGGAAATTGATTTATCTAAGCCGATGACGTTATTGATTGGGCGGAATGGGTCGGGGAAGTCGAATGTGATTGAAGGGGTGGAGTTGTTGGCAGCATTAGTTAAATTAACTCCTTTAAATGAAATTTCTGATATTGAACGCGGAGGACGATTTGAAATTCGTGGCAGTTTAGCTGGATGTTTTAAACGAGATACCAAATTTTTTGAATTAGGGCATAAGAGTGATGTTAGCACTTCTTTCAGAGAAAACTATGCCATTAAGTTATATCTCAAACCTACAATTCATCTTGAGCCTGGAAACTCTAACTATGATGACATTGATGATTATTTAAAAGACCTCTATATTAATTATTATAGAGGTGTAGTGAATGTTTTTGCTTTTGATATTTACCCTCGAATAATGCGCCAATATTCACCGATTGGTTTAAATGAATTAAGTCGAACTGGCTCTAATATTTCTTCAGTTCTTTATTATTTAAAACAAAATAATTCTGATATTTTAGAAAAAATATTAAACCGCATAAAACAATTACCTGAAGAAGAATTTGTTAGTTTTGAATTTATCACCACCTCCGATAATAGCGATGTATTATTTGCCTTAAAATATCCCAATGGCGAAATTATCAGCGCGAAATTATTATCCGACGGCACACTCCGCGCTTTAGCCATTCTCACCGCTTTAGAAACCGTCCCCGAAGGCTCGCGCATTATCATTGAAGAAATTGACAACGGCGTTCATGCTTCCCGCGTTCATGTTTTAATTGAGGCAATTTGGGATGCCAGTGTTCGTAGAAACTTAAATACCTTAATTACAACGCATAATCCAGCGACATTAGATAGCTTAAATGACGAACAATTAGAATGCGTAGTCGTTTGTCATTATGATAAACAAAGCCAATCGGCAAAATTAACGCCGTTTTTTGAATTGCCGCGAGTTTATGAATTAATGGAACGTGGGCATCTGGGGTCGCTAGTCGTAAAAAATATTATTGAACAGCATTTAGAACCTGATTTTGAAATAAAACGGCGTGAGGATGCGCTTGCATGGTTGGAGTCTTTAAATGACTAAATACCATTACGTTGTTGACACAGGTTATTTACTTGAATATTTCAAAGTCACGGGGCATTTCAATGAAGGAAAACATAAGCTTGTCGCGGAAAAATTCAAACAAGCTGCAAAAGAGGGTTTTCCTGTGTATATTCCCGTTTTAGTGCTGTTTGAAGTAGCTAATCATATTGCTCAAGTTGCAGATGGTTCGCTTAGAAAGAAATTAGCGGATAAATTAACGCAAACTGTAAAAAATTGTCTTGAAAAGCGTGACCCTTGGATTATTTCCCCCAGTAAAGAACTAGAAGCCGATAATCGTTTACTGGAAACACTGTTGAAATTTTCAACTGAATATTCGCAAGAAAAAATAGGTTTAACGGACGCTGCCGTTGCTTCAGAAGCTTCAAGACTTGCTCAGAAATACAGAAGTTTTGGACATTATGTTCATATTTGGACAACCGACAAAGGACTCAAATCAAAAGAGCCTGATTCAGAAAAAAGTCATGTTGTGTAATACATTTTATCCTATTCATTTAAAAACTTATGATATACAAAGACCTCCGCGACTTTATTGCGCAACTGGAAAAGCAAGGCGAACTCAAACGCATCACGGTAGAAGTTGACCCGTATTTAGAAATCACCGAAATTTGTGACCGCACCTTAAAACAAGGCGGCCCCGCGCTGTTATTTGAAAATGTCAAAGGCGCAAATATTCCTGTCTTAGCCAATTTATTCGGCACAGCCAAACGAGTTGCGATGGGCATGGGGGCAGAATCGGTGACGGCATTGCGGGAAATTGGGCATTTACTCGCTACGTTAAAAGAACCTGAGCCGCCTAAAGGGATGAAAGACGCGCTGGAAAAGTTGCCGCTGTATAAAAATGTGCTGAATATGTCGCCTAAACTCATCAAGTCGCCACCTTGCCAAGAATTAGTGCGCGTTGGTGAGGAAGTTGATTTAAGCGTGTATCCGATTCAAACTTGTTGGCCTGGGGATGTTGCGCCGCTGATTACTTGGCCGCTAGTGATTACCAAAGGCCCGAACAAATCTAGGCAAAATTTGGGCATTTATCGCCTACAAGTGATTGCAAAAAATAAAGTGATTATGCGCTGGTTAGCCCATCGCGGCGGGGCGTTGGATTTTAAAGAATTTCAGGAAAAATACCCCGACCAGCCTTATCCTGTCGCCGTGGCGATTGGTGCAGACCCCGCCACCATTTTAGGCGCGGTCACGCCCGTGCCTGATGCCTTGTCCGAATATGCGTTTGCAGGACTGTTGCGCGGCAGTAAAACCGAAGTCGCAACCTGTTTAAGCCACGATTTGCAAGTCCCTGCCAGTGCCGAAATTATTTTAGAAGGCTTTATTTATCCGAATGAAACCGCGTTGGAAGGGCCTTACGGGGACCACACGGGCTATTATAATGAGGTGGGGGAGTTTCCAGTTTTTACCATTGAGCGCATCACCCAACGCCAAGCCCCGATTTATCACAGCACTTATACAGGTCGCCCACCCGATGAGCCTGCAATTTTAGGGGTTGCGTTGAACGAAGTATTTATTCCGATTTTGCAAAAACAATTTCCTGAAATCATCGACTTTTATTTACCGCCCGAAGGCTGCTCCTATCGGATGGCGGTTATTTCCATGAAAAAACAATACCCAGGACACGCCAAACGGGTGATGTTTGGAACGTGGTCATTTTTGCGGCAATTTATGTACACCAAATTTGTGATTGTGGTGGATGACGATGTGGATGTGCGCAATTGGCAAGACGTGATTTGGGCGATTACCACCCGAATGGATCCAGCGCGTGATTTGACTATTTTGGAAAATACTCCGATTGATTATTTAGATTTTGCCTCGCCTGTGTCAGGTTTAGGCTCTAAAGTGGGCTTTGATGCCACCAACAAATGGGCAGGCGAAACCACCCGCGAATGGGGGCGCACCATGAAAATGAGTGAGGCGGTGGTGAAAAAAGTTGATAAGCTGTGGGAAAGTTTAGGCATTTTAACCTAACCTATGAATACAGTATAATCACTCACCTACTTTTTAACTTAAGCCTACATAAATCCTGTGTCTACACTTTTAGAACAAACCCTGAACCAAGCGGCAACCGAAATTGCCGATGCCAATGACCTTAGCCAACTGGATGCCATTCGTGTGCATTACTTGGGTAAAAAAGGTTTTTTTACTTTACAAATGAAAGAACTGGGTAAACTTGACCCGCAACAACGCCGCGACGTTGGGCAGGTGATTAATCAAGCCAAAGACAGCTTTCAAACGCAATTGGAACTGCGAAAAAAGGCGTTAGAACAAGCGGTTTTAACAGCACGTTTGGCAAGCGAATCCATTGATGTCACTTTACCCGGACGCGGGCAAACGGCGGCAGGGCTGCATCCTGTCACTTTAACGTTGCGCAGGATTAATAAAATTTTTGCCAGCGTGGGGTTTAAAGTGGTGGAAGGGCCTGAAATTGAAGATGATTACCATAATTTTGCCGCCTTAAATATTCCAGACCATCATCCTGCTCGCGCCATGCACGATACCTTTTATTTTGATGCGCATACCGTCTTGAGAACCCATACCTCGCCCGTGCAGATTCGGGTGATGGAATCGGAAAAACCGCCATTGAAAGTAATTGCGCCAGGGCGGGTGTATCGCTGTGATTCTGATTTAACCCATTCACCAATGTTTCATCAAGTGGAAGGATTTTTAGTCGATACCGAGGTCAGTTTTGCTGATTTAAAAGGGGTGATTTACGAATTTTTACGCGCCTTTTTTGAAAAAGAAAGCCAAGTGCGCTTTAGACCGTCTTATTTTCCGTTTACCGAACCGTCTGCGGAAGTGGATATTGAATGCGTGATTTGCAGCGGTAAAGGGTGTCGGGTTTGCGGGCAGACGGGCTGGCTGGAAGTCATGGGGTGCGGAATGATTCATCCTGAGGTGTTTAAATCGGTAGGAATTAACAATGAACACTACTCAGGCTTTGCATTTGGGATGGGCGTAGAGCGTTTGGCGATGTTACGTTATGGCATTAATGATTTACGGCTGTTTTTTGAAAACGATTTAAAATTTTTGCAACAATTTAATTAAATTCCTCTAGCCCCTCTTCTTTTGTAAAAAAGGGCAGGGGTAAGTAACTGCTTGCTAAAATCTATGATTATCTGTAATAATCTATGCTTATGGACAAAAAATTAGTAAAGATAGGCGAAGCGGCAAAGTTACTTGGAACTTCTCCCGATACATTGCGTAAGTGGGAAGCGACAGGCGAGTTATTGCCAAAAAGAAAAAGCCAAAGTGGAACGCGCTATTATGACGTTGCCGAGTTACAAAACTTAGGTGATGCAGACGCGCCGACGGTTTGTTACGCGCGGGTTTCAAGCCACGACCAAAAAGAAGATTTAGAGCGGCAACAAGATATGCTGGAAGCCTATTGTGCTGCAAAAGGCTGGTGAACCGAGGTCATTACCGATTTAGGCTCTGGCATGAATTATCGTAAAAAAGGACTGAATAAACTGCTGGAAATGATTTTGCGCAAACAGGTCAAACGCTTGGTAATTACCCACAAAGACCGATTATTACGTTTTGGAGCAGAATTAGTTTTTGCATTATGTGAAGTGCAAGGCATTGAAATTATTATCATTCATAAAGGCGAACAGCCGCGATTTGAAGAAGAATTAGCAAAAGATGTTCTCGAAATTATCACCGTTTTCAGTGCCAGACTTTATGGAAGTCGTAGCCATAAAAATAAACAGTTTATGGATAAACTTAATGAAGCAGCCACTGAATTGAGCAAAGAAGATGCTACTCGCCCACAAGATTGAATTGCGTCCAACACCGGAACAGGCGATTTATTTGGATAAAGCCTGTGGCTCAAAACGGCATTGCTACAATCAATTATTGGCACATTTCTCAAAACCTGAAAATAAGTGGTCAAAAACGGCGGCTTATCAATACTATATCAAGGTTATTCGGCAAGAGTTTCAATGGTATAGCGAAGTTTCAAGCCGTGTTACTCGCAACGCAATTGATGATTTAGATAACGCTTTTTCGCACTTTTTCAGACGAATCAAGCTAAAACAAAAAGCCGGTTTTCCACGCTTTAAAAAGAAGGATATTAACGACAGCTTTGCTTTGCGCGAATCTGCAAAATTTGATGTCATCGGACGTGAATTGCGGCTTGAGAAGCTAAAGACCAGAATTGAAATGCGCCAATCTTTGCGCTTTCAAGGCGTGACGAAACAAGTCACCATTTCAAAAAGGGCAGGCAAATATTTTGCTTCGATTTTGGTTGAAACTGAGGATTACAATCCGAATGATAACGATAGACAAGCGTCTGTCGGTGTCGATTTTGGCATCAAAGAATTAGCCGTATTAAGCACTGGAACGGTGTTTGCGGCAAATCAAAAGCTGAAAGCGAATTTGAAAAAATTGGCAAAACTTCAGCGCAACTTAGCGAAAAAAATCAAAGGTTCAAACCACCGAGCGAAAGCCAAGCTTACGGTAGCAAAACTTCACTTTCGCATTGCAAAACAGCGGCAAGCCTTGTTGCATGAACTCTCTGACTATTTAACCAAAACATTTAGCGTGATTACGATTGAAGATTTAAACGTTAAAGGCATGGTTAAAAATCGCAAACTCAGTCGTGCAATCAGTGATGCAGGTTTTGGTTATTTGCGACAAATGATTAAGTACAAAGCACACTTAAGAAATTGCATTATTGTCATTGCAAACCGATTTTTTCCCAGTAGCAAAACTTGCTCTTGCTGTGGAAAAATCAAAGAAAATTTAACGCTTGCAGACAGAGTTTTTAACTGTGAGTGTGGTTTTAGCGCGGACAGAGATTTAAATGCCGCGCTAAATTTAAATAAATACGGTCAGGACACGTTACAGCCAGACCTTAAATGCGCATCAGAGCAGAGTCAGACTGTGGATTTATTCACAGCTTCTGTGTTGACGGTGTGAATAGACCTAAAAATCAGAAAAACATAGATTTTCGAGATTATCATAGGTTTTTAGTAGCGGTAGATTTTAAAATTTGAGTCGATGTTGTTGTTTATACTCCCAAAATGTATGCCAATGGGTAAAAAAATGAAATGCCTGCTCGGTAACATAAATAATTTGTTGCGCATAATGTTCCACAAAATCTAAATGCGCATTACTGGTAATCACAGTGATGTGTTTTTGCTTAACTAAGCTGGCTAAATAATCTGCCAAAATAGCCATTTCCGCTAATTCCAGTCCTGTAAACGGATTTTCAATAAATAGCACTTTCGGCTCTAGCATAATTGCGCGTGCAATTAATAAATGCCGCTTTTGTAGCATTGACATAAAAGCTGGCAATATAGAATGATCCGCCCCATATTGCATTTCATTTAATAATTCAAATGCTTTAGATTCAACTTTTTCTCGCGTTCCTAATTGATGATATAACGCAGGTAGTTTCACATTTTCAATCCCTGATAAAACTGATAACAAGGTACTGTGACAATTTAAATAGGCAACATGGGGGAAATTAGACTGAGATGGACACAGAAAATGCAATACCTCGCCTGAATAGGTTTTTTCAATCCCTGCTAACAGGCGCAAATAACGATTTAAAATACTAAACCGCGCCCCTAAAAAACAAGTCAATTGCGCAGGATAAATCGCATAGGTGAGCGGTGGAAAGTCTTCTGGCTTGTCCGCAAAAGGAATTGCCGCTTTTGCGCGGATTAAAATAGTATGACTCATAATAAGAAAAGGACATTAATAATAAACATCGAAATTAAACAATGCACAATAGCTTGTTGAGTTTTTTGCGGCACTTCCGTAACAGAATGTTTAACTTGTAAACCATGAAAACAGGCATTAGCACCGATAATTAAACCAAATAACGTGTTTTTAAAAATAAAATTAATCAGTTCAAGTGGTAATAAAGACTCTGTTAAAATAAAAATATATTTAAAATTCGCCGATGTATCGACTAATACGGCAAAAAATATTCCCAAAACAATTGCCAAGGTTGAAAAATAAACCGCTAAAATAATTTGTGAAACGGCAATTCCAAGTAAGCGGGGAAAAACAACATAAACTAAAATATCTATCCCTAATAATTCCAAACCTTTTAATTCTTTATTTAACGACATATTGCCCAAATCAACGGCAACTGCCGAACCTGAACGGCAGATAATAACAATAGCAGTTAATAAAGGACTTAATTCTAATGCGACAAAGCGAATCATTAAATTAACGACTTCTTTTTCAGAGCCGTAAGCTTGTAATGTAATAATTAATTGGGCGGTGACGCTTAAAGCAATACTGATGCTCATTAATAAAATCGTAGGAATTAAGGAGTCAACGCCACTGAAAATAATTTGTGTGACAATCGCATTTTTAATAATGCCATTATGTTCTGATTGACGGATAAAAACGATGCCCCGGCGAATTGCGGTGGTGGTAAAAAAAAGCAACTCAATTTCCGTTAAGATGCCTTTACGAATGTTATAGCCGAGTCGGTCAATAAGATTGAATAAGAAATATAGCATGAGGCTAAGAAGGCATTTGTTTTGTCAAAAAATCATTTTCGCTTTACGAGCGATGATTGTAAAACGATTTTCCTTTACCGCTGCCTAGAAATTTTTTTATGCCCGATTTTGCCTACCAAACTCTTTTGTTTTGAGTTTGTCATCCGCTTGTCATCTTTATCGTGTAGTCAGAATTGTTTATCTGACCAAGTTGTGCTAATTTGTAAGTGTTTACTTACAAAATAGATTATTAAGGAGAAGAAAATGGTGACTTTAGATTTTTCATTAGCCAAATTACACCATCAACTTTGGAAAATGCGGTTGCGTTTATTTTTAGACGATATGGAAAAGTTGACGGTGGCTGAAGCCGTTTCACATAAGGATTGTCAATTAGGGCAATGGATTTATTCAACAGGTCAAACAAATTATGGTAGCGAATCTGACATGATTAAACTGGAAAAAGTACACGCCGATTTTCATCAAGAAATCCGGCAAGTTGTACAACTTAAGTCGGATGGAAAAAATATCCAAGCAGAAGCAGAATATCAAAAAGTGGTGCCGCTTTCAGATCAAGTTGTTGATTTATTGGAGTCATTGAATCAAAAAATCAATCCATCTTAGCGGTTTGGAAAGTGATTCCTTTTATTTTTCGACATGACCAGTTAAATGCTTTGGTCATTGTATGTAAGACAGGCTCTGCCCATGTCATAGCCACCGCATCCACTAAACAATACCAAGCGGCAACTCCACTAGGGGGGTTGCCTTGCGGTAAACTCAGAATAGGGTCAATTGCCGCCCATTTCCATGTTCCTACCGCCGTGCCAATAATTTCTAGCCAAGTGGTAATAAAAAAAGCCGCTAAATACACCATCGGCGAGCGACCTTTAAATAGATAGCCCAAAAAAACACAAAATAGCAATGCTCCCACTGAATCGCCTTGGGCAGCAAAGCCACTAATTCCCCAAATCGACCATAGCCCACAGACAATCACCACAAAGGTTGCAATACTGCGGGCATAGCGTTGAAACAAACCAGAACGTCCTAGCGCGACAGCGGTTAAATACACCATGCCATGACCCGGCGGCACATAAGCGGGTACATTTTCAAACCGGTAGGTATAACCGCCCATATAAACAGAGGCAAAGTGTTCCCCGATTGTGGCAAAAGCGACTGCAATCATCACCTGCATTCTGACATATTTACATTCTCCTACTAGCAACCCGATTAAAAAAATCCAGCCGCAAAATCCTAACAGCTTTTGTTGCGTAATCGAGCCATCGGCATCAGAGAACAAACAGACGGCAACACAGAAAAAAGTAAATCCTGCGATAAAATAGTCAGTTTTTCGATGGCTAATAACTACATCAGGTTTTGGAAAATGTCGTAACATAAAAAGTGTCTCAATGGAATACAGCCTATTTAAGCTGAAGATGAATTCATGGGTAAGTTAAAATTATAACAAGTTGTTTACTAAATAAAGTGTTAAATGGAGTAAAAAATGAAGTCACTAAGAAGTTTTAAAGATAAACACCCTGTCATAAGTTCATCGGTTTATCTGGATGACAGTGCGGTTGTGATTGGGGATGTCAAGTTGGGAGAGGATGTTTCGGTTTGGCCTATGGCTGTGATTCGTGGGGATGTTAGCTCTATCACAATTGGCGCAGAAACAAATGTACAAGATGGCTGTATTCTTCATGTGTCACACGCAGGCGATTATTCACCCAATAGTCATCCGTTAGTCATTGGCACGGGAGTCACACTCGGACATCGGGCGGTGGTACATGGTTGTACTGTTGGAGATTATTGTCTCATTGGGATTGGTGCCATTGTGATGGACGATGCCGTTTTAGAAGATTATGTCATGCTGGGCGCAGGTTCGCTCGTGCCATCTGGAAAACGTTTAATCAGTGGTTATCTTTATTTAGGCTCACCTGCCAAACAAATTCGCCCCTTAACCGACAGTGAAAAAGCTTTTTTACACTATTCTTCTGCCCATTATGTCGCGTTAAAAAATACCTATTTAGCGGCGTAAAAAATGTGATAAACGCTTCAACGACTAGAATGGCGTTTATAAAATTGAATCCCAAAAGGAAAAAACATGAAATTAATCAAAAGCCTGTGTTTATTATTACTTCTAACTGCGTGTACCGAAGACCAGCAAAATCAATTGGCGCGGAAAGCGGTGGAATATTTAGATGGTAATTATCAAATTACTTATGCCAATGGTTCAACCAGCAAAGTTTGGATTGTACGCAATGGTAAAGTCACTTCAAATTCAAAAGGCTATTATTTTTTCTGGGATGAAAAAAAGCATTATGTGCAAACCCCGATTGAAAACACTTTTATTGAAGAGATTCAATAATGCTCAGTTATCGGCACGCTTTTCATGCAGGCAATTATGCAGATGTGGTGAAACACGTCACCCTTAGTCTTATTTTGCAAGCCTTGTGCCGCAAAGAAACCCCGTTTTGCTATTTAGACAGTCATGCAGGCGCGGGGTTTTATTCACTCACGGGTGAATTTGCGCAAAAAACAGGCGAGTTTAAAGAAGGGATTGAATTGCTTTGGCACAAGCCTGAAGCGCAAATTCCAGTGTTACTTAAACCGTATTTAGCGGCATTACGCGCTGTCAATAAACACTCAGAATTGACCACTTATTTAGGTTCGCCTGCCTTGGCGCAGTATTTTACTCGTCCGCAAGATAGCTTGACGCTGATGGAACTGCATCCAAGCGATTATCAGCGGGTTAAAAAAGGTTTTTTAAACGACCGAAGGATTCATGTTCATCAACGTGATGGCTTTGAAGGGTTAATTGCCTTGACACCGCCGCCGCAAAAACGCGGGCTGGTGCTGATTGACCCTGCGTATGAAGTTAAGCACGATTATGTGACGGTGGTTGAAACCTTAAAAACGCTGCATAAACGCTGGCAAACAGGGGTTTACGCGCTGTGGTATCCCTTATTGCAAGAGGTATCGTATCAAGAAGCAGTGATACGAAAATTGAAAAACAGTGGGATTAAGAAAATTTTTCGGGTTGAATTAACTCGTTATCCCAGCGATACGCCGCGTGCTATGTACGGTACGGGGATGGTGATTATTAATCCGCCGTATTTGTTGGCAGAATCACTGACAGAGCTAATGCCGTGGTTGTGGCAGGTTTTGTCACCTGAAAGCGCGGGCGATTGGCGGGTGGAGTGGTTAGTGCCTGAGTGAGTGAAAAATGAAACATTTGATAAACCCGAAAGTGGATTGTGTTTTTAAAGCGTTGCTCAGTTCGGAAGAAAATCGCAATTTGAAATTCAATAAGTGACACATAATCATTCACCTAAGCGCATTATTTATAATTTAAGAGTTGATATGAAGGAAAAGCAAAACAAACAACGCAATTATTCAGAGGCTGATTTAATTTTGCTGTTCGGCTTAAAGCGTTTGGTTGGAAATCAAGCCCACCCTTTAATGTCAGAATGGTTAGATTGCAGCGCAAAGTTAAATGATGCTGAACACTATCTGTTTAATTTAATTTGGAAAGATGCACAGAAAAAAATTGATGGTTGGCATGAAGAAGATTTGAAAATGAAATTTATTTGTTTTGTGTTGCTCTTAGGGCATTTAGAGGACAACGGGCAATACAACACTTATTTTGAACGCACGGTACAAGCCACCGTTGAAGGGCATTTTTTGAAAACAAAAACAGATTTTATGGTGGCAAAAGGGGTTTTAGATAAACCGCAACAGCCGTATTTTCATTTTCAGGAATGGAAAAAACATCGTGACCCGCATGGCGATCCGGTGGGGCAATTAATCGAAGCTTTTTTATGCGCTCAAGTTTTAAATGATAATGGCAAGCCATTGTATGGTTGTACTATTACAGGTAAATATTGGGAATTTTTTGTGATGCAAGAAAAAACCTATTGTATTTCTAAAAGTTACGATTGTACTGAGCGAGATGATTTATTACAGATTATTGCGGTGTTGCGACAATTTAAACAAATTTTAGAAACGCGGTTGCTTGAATAAACGAACTGAAGGAGTTATCAAATGAAAACAGCCACTTTTAAAGAATGGGATTTAGACAGTTTGGATGCGGCTTTTAATCTAAAACAACGATTAAAAAGTGAATTTGAATTATTACCTCAATGGGAACAACTTGCACAATCAATCGAAATTAGCGAGTTTGAACAGCAAATTATCTCTAATTTACAGCAGCCCTTAATTTGGGGCGGACGGGCGTGGAATGAATTTGAATTGGAAAATAAATTCATTAGTCCGCTTATTATGGCAGTGCAAATTGATGACAGGGAAATCGGCTATTTTTTAGAGCGTCCGTTATCCGGTGTGGTTGAAGATTACCAATTATCCGGTATTGTGGATGGTGTGATTGCAACAGGGGTGCGCAGTCCGCACGCGCCGTATTTTTGTTTTCATGAATATAAACGCAGTGTTGAGAATCAAGGTACGCCTGATGCGCAAGTGTTAGCGGCTATGTTGGTGGCGAGAGAAATCAATCAGAATGCCATGCCGATTTATGGCTTGTTTGTCGTGGGGTTGGTGTGGAATTTTGTGGTGTTAAAAGACCGTGACTATTGCATTAGTGCAGAGTATGCCGCCGCAGGTGAGGATGTTTTTGCGATTTTTAAAATGCTGAAGGCGTTGAAACAGATGATTAAAACGCGCTTGACAAAGCAGGATGGAAGCATACTATCCTAACTCTTTAGCCAGTCGCGGCTTGAATAATGGCACGGTGCAGGCGAAACGCAATGAAACCGAGCGGTTGGCTGTGTGGCAAAAACGCTTTAAAGAGGAAGCGGAGCATTTACGCCGTTGTCAGGATTATCCGGCGATTGCGGGCGTGGTGAAGCGGGCGGATTTGCTGGAGCAGAATAATACTGTGTATTGGATGATGGAACGCTTGTAGGGCAGGAGTTTACGCGACTATTTGACCGAACCAAAATCGGCGCAGTGGATTTTGAACTGGCAAGAGAAGGTGGCGATAGTACATAATAAAATTCCACTTACTTCTTCAATCTTCATTTTTTCAATAGGACTGTTTTATCATGTCTTTTGCGGCAATACTTAAATTCTTGTTTTTCGCTACATCTGGTGGCTTTGCTTATCGAAGTTTTGTTGATGCTAATCATGGCACTCCATCTGAAAAAGTTGCCGCTACCATTTTCTTTTTAATTTCGATTGTGGTTCTTGCGCTTAATTTTTTTCCAAACGATGAAGCCAGCAAAACTGAGCAACAATATTGGGAAAGCGTTGAAAAACATGGATTGTACTGTAAATATTTAGAAAAATATCCTGATGGTCAGTT
>JAIFMS010000068.1 GCA_020048335.1 Methylococcaceae bacterium
TTGTCTTTCCAATCCAGTGCTGCGCCTGTCAATATGCTAAAACTTAGCATAGAAGATAACGACCCAAAAGATGTCAGTCGAATGAGTATTATTGGTTCCCCTTTTACATATATTGGAGATATTGCTGTAGGTGCAGGAAAAATTGGTAATGAAAAACAAGAGTTTCAACATGATTGGGGATTAACATTAGGTGAAAGTTTCGGCAGAGGAATTGGAGGATACCTTTTTAATCATAGTGATTATGTTGTCAAAGCTAAATTGTATACTGATACTAAATTTGAGACGCTTTTAACTAATTCTATGTACCTGAATCCTCAACTGTATTTTGGTGGTGAATTAACCAGAGTTAATCACACTTACGGTCTACGAATATCAGGTGAAAACAAAAACAACAACAGGCAAGGTGGTCACTATAGTTTTAGTGTAGTGCCTATCCCTGGTGCAGTCTGGTTATTCGGTTCTGGTATGGCAGGCTTGTTAGGACTATCACGGCGTAAAGAAAAAACTGGCGCACTCTCAGTTTAGGGAAAAACACAACGATAACGACACATTTCCTGCGAAATTGAAAAATCAAATGGTTTTATATCATTAAAATTAGCAAGGTAGCCCGTATGGAATGAAATGGAATACGGGAAAAACACAACGATAACGACACATTTCCCGTATTCCGCTACGCTTCATACGGGCTACAAAATTGAAAAATAAACTGGTTTTATATCATTAAAATTAGCGCATCCCACCAGCGGATGCGCTTTTTTGTGTTCAGCAATAGGGTTAAAAAAGGCGTTTTGATTTAACCCTGCGTCTGCCAATTAATAATTCTGAACCACTTAATATAAAATTGATTTTTGCGTTTTTTAAATTTTGATAAGCCTGCTCAATCGCTTGGTATCGCCAGTCAAAATCTTCAGGGCTGATAAGCTCAGTTAGCGGTTTTAAAAATTCCGCAAGACTGTCAGAATGAGAACGTGAATAGAGGATTTTTTCGATTTGTAAATCACACCAAACGGCAAAATCGGCATTGAGCCAACGGGCAAAATGAATGCCCAATTTGGGATGTAACCAAGTTCCTTGTTCCTCTGGAATACCACCTTGCTTTACGATAACTAGTTGATTTTGTTCCGTTACCCTTTTTAGGGTAATGCTATTTTCAGTAGGAAAAAGATATTTTTCAAGTGCGGCAATGTAAGCTTTTGTTTCATCGGTACGCAAATAGTTTTCTGTTCTTTTGCCAAACTGTTTAGCAATGGCAGTGGCATTTATAAATGCGTCTGTTTGAAATAGTACGGACATTTCGCCGTATTGTATTGTGATGAGCTGAGTAGCCATTTTGATATTCCTTGCTTCTTTCTAAATAAGAAACTCCCGAAGGAGCGGTTAGGAGCTTAGAAACAGCCAAGAAGAACTGCGGCATTAATTCACTATATTCATGCCACTCCTAACCACGAGCGCAATTATGCCATAAACAGCACAATCACAAAAATGGTAGGCAAAAAAATACCGCTAAACTATCGGGTGCGGTGTCCGCTTCTTGGTTTTAGAGCTTTCTAAGACTCTAAGAAAAAGCATACACCCGCAATAAGAAATGTGTCAAACGACAGGCAATAAAAAAGCCCCTATTACATGGGCAAGCGGGGCTTTTTTATTCCAAAATCGCACATTCAGTGTTACGCTATAATTTTGCTTTGACTTTAAGCTTGCCGCCAAATGACTACAAATGTCTTAATACAAACACAGATTGATGATGCCGTGAAAATGGAAGCGACAACGGTACTTGCCGCAATGGGATTAACAATTTCAGATGCCATTCGCTTAATGTTAATTAAGGTTGCCCACGACCACGAACTCCCTTTTGATCCCTTTATCCCTAATATAGAAACGATTGCCGCAATGGAAGAAGCAAGAACAGGTCAACTGCAATCGGCTGAAACTATTGATAAATTCATGGAAGTTATTGAATTACCATGAGAAAAATCGAATGGACAACCGCTTTTAAGCGCGACTTTAAAAAAGCAGGAACGTTTGAATCGGCTTTCGTTGAGGCATTATATAAACTGGCAAATGATCAGGTTTTGCCAGAAAGGTTTTGTGACCATGCTTTAACAGGCGAATGGAAAGATTTTCGCGATTGCCATATTCATCCTGATTTGATTCTGATTTATCGCAAACAAAATACCGATAAGCTCCAATTAGTGCGTTTAGGTTCACATTCTGAACTGGGTTTGGCTTAAAAACAGCGGCAATAAAAAAGCCCCGACTGCGTTAGCAAACGAGACTAATTTTTAAACAAAACGCATCCAAAATTCCACCAGATGCGCTGTTTAATTTCCCCCTAAACCTTCCTAAATGACGTTGCGACATTTAAAACGGCTTAACCACCGCTAAAATAATAATCGCGACTAAAAATAACACAGGCACTTCATTCATCCAGCGATAAAAAACATGACTGCGCAGGTTGCGGTCGTGTTTAAAATCCATCAGCCAGCGATAACAAAAATAATGGTACACCAGCATCAGCAGTAACAGAGTCAGTTTAACGTGCAGCCAGCCCATGCTTTTATACATCGCCCACGCATAATCCTGTAACATCCAAAGCCCAAAGAAAAACGTTACAATCATCCCGGGAGTCATAATGCCAAAAAATAATTTGCGTTCCATGATTTTAAAACGGGTATTGCTGATTTCATCCTCACTCATCGCGTGATAGACAAACAAACGGGGTAAATAAAACAACCCTGCAAACCAAGTGACCATAAAAATTAAATGTAATGCTTTTAACCACATTATTGAGCCTTCTTTAAAAGTTGTTGTAAGCGTTGCTGCATGGCTGTTAAATCGAATCGCCCCACTTTGCTAAACACGATATTCCCTGCTGGGTCGATTAAAAAAGTCGTTGGGGTAAATGGCACACCGCCAAACGCGCGGGCGTGTTCACTGCGTAAATCCAAGGCAACAGGATAGGGAATTTGTTTCATTTTTGTCATTTCCACAACGTGATTAGGCGGGTCATAAGCCATTGCAATTGCAATAATTTCCAAACCGTTGCTATGAAATTGTTGATAGAGGTCAATAAAATCATTGACTTCTTGAATGCAGCTAGGACAATCGGTTGCCCAAAAAGTCACCAACACAGGTTTACCGCGCCACTGAGCTAAGGAAAGCTTTTCCCCGTGTAATGTGGTAAAACTAACCGCAGGTGCAGGAACAATGGGCTGGGATTTCTCCACTAAACTGCCCATAAAAAGCAACAACAGGAGGGCGATAAACACCAGTCCTGCTGTTTTTTTGCCCCAAAGAATAAAACCTAAGCGATTCGATTTTGTCATTGCCGTTTGAGTAAGTCTGTTATTTTGTAATTTTCAACATCGTTATTATAACAAAGCTGGTAAAATGACACGTTTTATCCCTTCACTACCCTTTCAAATTTATGAAAAAGATTCTTATTTCCGACAAATTGGCAGAAGCTGGCATTAATTTTTTAAACGAACAAGACGGGATACAAATCCATATTCAAACGGGTTTGAATGAAGCGCAATTGTGTGAAATTATTGGCGATTATGACGCGCTGTTGATTCGTAGCGATACCAAAGTCACAAAAACCGTGTTAGCAGCGGCAAAAAATTTAAAATTAATCGGACGGGCGGGTATCGGTGTCGATAATGTAGATATTCCTGCTGCCACTGAATTAGGGATTATCGTGATGAATACCCCTGATTCAAATGCCACCACCACCGCAGAATTGGCATTAGCGCATCTTTTTTCCTTAAGCCGTGGGCTACCGAAAGCCGATGCGTCGGTGCGAGCTGGTAAATGGGAACGCTCCAAATTAATGGGGTCGGAAGTGGCTCATAAAACCCTCGCTATTTTAGGTTTCGGCACAATTGGGCGCATTGTGGCAAATCGCGGGTTAGGCTTGAAAATGCGCGTGATTGCTTATGACCCGTTTGTCACCCCTGAAATTTTTGAACAGTTGGGCGTTGAGTCCGTTAGTTTAGATGAATTGGTCCAGCAAGCCGATTATTTAACCCTGCATACGCCGTTAATTGAAAAAACTCGTCATATTATTGATGCAAAAAAATTAGCAATGATGAAAAAATCAGCGCGAATTATCAATTGCGCTCGTGGTGGGTTGATTGATGAAACCGCGTTGTATGAAGCCTTGAAAAATGGACAATTAGCAGGCGCGGCTTTGGATGTGTATGAGCAAGAGCCACCGAAAGACTCGCCGTTATTAACACTGGAAAATGTCACTTTTACCCCGCATTTAGGCGCGTCTACCCATGAAGCGCAAGTGGCGGTGAGTGTGGAAATTGCCCGCCAAGCGGTGACTTATTTGAAAACAGGCGAAGCGGTAAACGCCCTGAACGTGCCGCGTGTTTCCGCAGAGCAGTTGAAAAAATCTAAACAATACATGGGCTTGGCAAATATTTTAGGACGCTTGCTGATTGGATTGGTTGACAAACCGATTGAACGTTTAGAAGTCGCGGCGTTTGGAAAAGCTGCCGAAGTGGATATTCGCCCTATTTCGGTGGAAACCTTTGTTGGACTGTTTGCAGGACAATTTTCCACCCCTGTCAACAGTGTCAATGCAGAAGGCATTGCTAAACGGCAAGGCATTGCCTTAGTTGAATCTAAAAGTGAACAAGTCAAAGGCTATTTGTCTTTGTTGCGTGTAATGGCGCATTATGGTAATCAAGCGTTGACCTTAGAAGGTACATTACTTGGTGACTGTCATCCACGGTTGGTTAAGATTAATCAATTTGAAATTGAAGTCGTACCAGAAGGAACTTTATTGGTCACTTTGCATGACGATAAACCGGGGGTTGTGGCAGCAATTAGTACCGTGTTAGGAAAAGCCAATATCAATATTTCCAGAATGCAGGTAGGGGTTGCCGATGACAATCAACAAGCAATGGCGGTTGTAAGCGTTTCTCAGCCGTTGGATGCTGGGTTATTAGCCGAATTACAAGCCATTCCCGCGATTCATCAACTAACCCAAATTCAGTTATAAGCTTTGATGAGAGTCCGCATGAGTTTTGAGATTGTTTGTTTTGATTGCGACAGTACCTTAAGTAAAATCGAAGGGATTGATGAGTGTGCTAAATGGGTTGGGCTAGGAGAACAAATGGCACAACTGACCGAAGCGGCAATGAATGGGGAATTGGCGTTGGAAGCGGTGTATGCAAAACGCTTGCAGCTGATTCGCCCTGATAAAGCCGCAATCAGCCGCTTGGCGGATTTGTATCTTGCAGAAATTGTCACAGGCGTTGCCGAGGTTTTTGCCACGTTGCAACAACAGGGCAAACAAATCCACATCATTAGCGGTGGACTACGGCAGGCGATTTTGCCTTTAGCGGCTTTTTTAAATGTGCCAGAATCTCAAGTTCACGCGGTGGATATTTTCTTTAATCAAGACGGCAGTTATCAAAACTTTCAGGAAGATTGCCCGTTAGCAAAAACAGGTGGTAAAGCGTTGATTTGTCAACAAATTAGCGCACATCCTGAAACAATGGTGCTGATAGGCGATGGTAAAACAGATTTAGAAGCCCAAGCCGTTGGGGTGAAAGTGATTGGCTTTGGTGGGGTAGTAAAACGCAATATTGTGGCAGAACAAGCCGATTTTTATGTCGATGAACCCACGTTACTGGGCGTTTTGCGTTATATTTTATAGTTAAGTAGAAACACATAAGTTATCAGGTCTTCATAGTTTGAAATCCACCCCAACCCTCCTTTTTTAAAGGGGCTTTAGGGTGATTTAGTCATACCCAATAACTTTCGCTTGATGACTTACAACTTTTTTTGATTAAAATTTAGAGAGAGAGCATGGCAGGACATAGTAAATGGGCAAATATTAAGCACCGCAAAGGGGCGCAAGATGCCAAACGAGGACAAGTTTTTACCAAAATGTTGCGCGAGATTTCGGTAGCTGCAAAAATTAGTGGCGACATAGCCAATAATCCCCGTTTGCGCACGGCGATTGATAAAGCCTTGGGCGCGAATATGAAGCGCGATACCATTGAAAATGCGGTTAAAAAAGCCACGGGCGCGTTGGAAGGCATTAACTACGAAGAAGTGCGCTATGAAGGTTATGGGCCGGGCGGCACGGCGGTGATTGTTGATTGCTTAACCGATAACCGCAATCGTACTGTCGGTGAAGTGCGTCATGCGTTTTCTAAAGCAGGTGGCAATTTAGGCACAGACGGCTCGGTTGCGTATATGTTCAAAAAACTGGGTTATTTAAGTTATGCCGCAGGGGTGAATGAAGATGCCATCATGGAAGCGGCAATGGAAGCAGGCGCGGATGATATTATTACCAATGATGATGGTTCTGTGGATGTGATGACCAGTGCAGAAGGTTATTTGGCAATAAAAGAAGCCATGATTGCCGCAGGTTTTAGCCCTGAAAATTCAGAAGTGACGATGGAAGCGGATAATCAAATTGCTATCACTGATTTGGAAGAGGCGCAAAAAGTGATGCGCTTAATTGACCGGTTAGAAGAGCTTGATGATGTGCAGGAAGTGTATTCCAATGCCGATTTTAATGAAGATGTTTTAGCACAATTGGATTAAAAAAGGCA
>JAIFMS010000121.1 GCA_020048335.1 Methylococcaceae bacterium
TCAATGTTAGCGTATTGGCTGAAACAAGCATCGCTATATTGGATTTTGAATTAAATGACGTGACCTTAGCTCCTCGAATACCCGCTGAAATTCAAAGAACAGCGAGTATAAAAGCTATGCTAGAAGGCGAATTAAAAAGAGCAGGTTACAAAATTATTGCGATTGACTTAAATGCTCAACACAAAGCCAACGCTGGTTTTGGGTATCTTTTTGACCACGATGATATTGCCGCAAAATTAGCCGAGAAAGCGGGGGCTGATTATGTATTGGTGGGCAGATTGCATAAACCAAGCTTTTTATTCGCTTATATCATGGGACATTTAATCAGCGTTAAAGACAGTCAATTAATTGGCAATTACATTTCGGAAACAAAAGGCGGAGATAAAAAATTAACGCTAAAAGGAGTTGAAAGTCTTGCTGTTAAAATCGACAACGATTTAGATAATATTTACACGCCACCACAGCCTTCTAGGAAATAATCATGAATAAATACTTTTCACAATCAGCTTTACTTCTAAGCTTGGCATTAACTGCTACGACTGCCTCCGCTCATACTGGCGCACATGAAATCAATGGTTTCATCAGCGGATTTTCACATCCTTTCATGGGCTTAGACCACACTTTAGTCATGTTGGGCGTTGGATTATTAGCAAGTCGTTTAAACAAAATCAACGCCAGTTTAACTGTCGCGGCATTTTTAAGCTTTATGAGCATCGGCGCAGGACTAGCTTTAGTCGGTTTTGAAATGCAAAATGTTGAAATCGGTATTCTGGTTTCTGTCTTAATGACAGGTTTGTTGCTCGGCACATCACGCCAACTGCACAGCGCGTTAATAGCCACTTTGGTAGCCAGTTTCGCGTTATTTCATGGTTTCGCGCACGGTGCAGAAATGCCACAAGCCGCACAGCCAATCAATTACGCGGTAGGATTTTTACTGGCAACTGCGCTGTTACATGCAATCGGTTTAGGTCTAGGTGCGCTGTTAAATAAACACCAACTGGGCTTAAAGATTGCAGGTTTTACTACCTGCGGATTAGGTTTGTATCTATTAATCAGTGCATAAATACAACTTTTAATATCAATTGGAGTACAAACCTAGGTTTGTACTCCATTATAAAATCAAGGAGTTACGCATGAGCAGCCAACCCGCCATTCCATCCTCTGCCGTCTACGTTTATGAACTTCCAGTGCGTTTATGGCACAGCATCAACGCCTTATCTATCATTGTGTTAGCGATTACGGGCTATTTGATTGCCAGTCCGTTGTCTTCTGTTGGCGGTGAAGCCTCTGACCATTTTTTGATGGGCTATATTCGTTTCGCACATTTTGCCGCCGCTTATATTCTGGTTATCAGCTTCCTATTTCGGATTTATTGGGCGTTTGCCGGAAACGAACACGCGCGACAATTATTTATGCCGCCTTTGCTGTGTAAAAAATTCTGGTCTGGCGTATGGCATGAAATCCTCTGGTACAGTTTTATTGACAAACAACCGCGCAACTATGTCGGACACAATCCGTTAGCGGTGTTGTTCATGCACCTGATTATGGTGTGGGGAACGCTGTTTATGGCGGTGACGGGGTTCGCGCTGTATGGCGAAGGCGAGGGACAAGGCAGTTGGCAATATTCGCTGTTTAGCAGTTGGGTGATTCCGCTGTTTGGACAAAGCCAAGACGTGCATAGCTGGCATCATCTGATGATGTGGGTGATTATTTGTTTTGTGATTGTGCATATTTATGTCGCGGTGCGTGAAGATAAACTGTCGCGGCAAAGCATGTTAAAAACCATCAAAACCGGCTGGCGCACCTTCAAAGATGACGCGCCCTGCAATGACTAAGGTTTTACTGCTCGGCATCGGCAATCTGCTATGGGCAGATGAAGGTTTTGGTGTGCGCGTCATCGAAACATTATTAAAAAATTACACTTTCCCCGACAACATCACCGTGCTGGACGGCGGTACACAAGGCATGTACTTGGTGCAGCACATTCAAGACTGCGGCATTTTAATCGTGTTTGATGCGATTGATTTCGCGCTTTCCCCTGGCAGTTTAAAGCTGATTCACAATGAAGACGTGCCGAACTTTATGGGCGCGAAAAAGATGAGTCTGCATCAAACTGGCTTTCAAGAAGTTCTGGCAATGGCACAAATGCTGGGACAATACCCCGCACATTTATTATTAATCGGTGTGCAACCTGTTGAATTAGATGATTATGGCGGTAGTTTGCGTCCGCAAGTGAAAGTGCAAATTCAACCCGCGATTGATTGTGCTTTGCAGTATTTATCTAATTTCAATATTCAATTCAGTCCTATCGAACCGGACACCAACGTAACACTCGCTGACCCGATGCTTGATATGCTCCGTTACGAAGCTGAACGCCCCGCTGAATCGGTGGCTTGTCGGGTCGGAGATGAGCGCGTGGTGTTTGCGCCGAATGTAAAAATTATTCCGCCGTCCAGTGTGGAAGGGGCGATTCCGATAGAAGTTGATTTTCGCGGCAAATATAACGAAACCAGCGCAAGCTGATAGTTAAGCGGTAAAATGCAGGTTTTAGCGTTTTGGAGTGAAAACAATGAATTTAGCTGAAACTATTTATCAAAAAAGTCTTGATTTACCCGCAGAAAAAGCTATTGAAGTAATTGATTTTATAGATTTTCTAAAAAATCGTCTTACTTCTAAAAACAGATTTCATTTTCAAGCCCAAGAAAACAGTTTAAAAATATTGCTGTCCTCTTGGAGTCTTTTAGAAGAGGAATTTCCTGAAATAGCCGATTTGCCGCCCATAGCTGAGGATATTTTTTAATGCGCCGTTATTTGCTGGATACCAATATTCTCTCGCATTTGATTAAGCAGCCACAGAGTGTGGTAGCACAAAAAGTATCGAATCTAGAACGTGATGTTTTTTGTACCAGTGCGATTGTTGCCTGTGAGTTGCGTTATGGTGTTGAGAAAAAAGGCTCTGTGAAATTGACTGAGAAGGTGGAGTTGTTGCTGAGTCAAATAGATGTGTTGCCGTTAGAACATCCCGCAGTCAGTTTGCATTACGGGCAGTTGCGTGCTTTTTTGGAGCAGCGAGGACAGATTATTGGTAGCAATGATATGTTGATTGCGGCTCATGCGTTGGCATTGGATGTGGTTTTGGTGACGGATAATGTGGATGAGTTTAAGCGAGTTCCGCAATTGCAGATTGAAAATTGGTTGTTATTAAATGAGGTTTAAAAAAAGACGCGCTTGATTTTCGCGGCAAATATAACGAAACCAGCACAAGTTGATATTTGCGGTAAAATGCAGGTTTTAGCGTTTTGGAGTGAAATTATGCAACAAACTACATTGAGTTATGTCGAATCGCATTTTAGCGAAATGTATCATCGCGTTATTGAAGAGCAGGATGTTTTTCTCATAACTCAAGAAAATGGGGAAAATATTGTAATGATGCCGCAATCCTTGTTTGATGCGTGGCAGAAAGAGGTGCATGATGCTAATTGATACCGCAGAACTAATGTCCGTAGCAGACGTTTTACCGATAGATTTAAAAATACAACTGATTGATAAATTGCTGAATAGCTTAAATTTATCATCGCGCAGTGTCGAGACTGCTTGGCAGGAAGAAGCCGAAAAAAGAGTCTTAGAGGTTCAATCGGGGCGGGTTGTGCCTGAAGACGGTGAACAAGTATTTGCCGATATTTGGCAGAGATTGCAAGAATGAAATATGTTTTTCACCCACAGGCACGCCGAGAATTCAATCAAGCCATTGATTATTATCAATCCTGTAAAAAAGGTTTAGGGAAAGATTTTGCCAAGGAGGTTTATGAGGCAATTCAGCGGATTATGGCGTTTCCAGAAGCGTGGACTTTGTTGTCAGCGCATACGCGGCGATGTTTAACGCAACAATTTCCTTTTGGAATTATTTATCAGGTTTTGACGGATAGGATTTTGATTGTTGCAGTGGCGCATTTGAATCGAAAACCGGATTATTGGTTAAATCGGATTGAGGAAAAATAGGGCGAGTACGCTTTTTTGCCCACCTTAATGTTTTCTGATTGAATGCTTTTCTATGTAAAAAAACGCGGAGAAAAAATAATGAAAAAAATAAAACTGGTTTTAATTGTGTTATTTGCGCTGCAAACAGCTGGGATTTTTGCGGATAGCTCAAACACAAAGTCATCACAATCTGTTGTACAACAGGTTGTATCAGAAAAGGAAGAAGAGGCTAAAAGGGAGCGTGCTGCTCAACAGATATACCAACGTGCTAAACGAGCGCAGCTTGAGGCAAAACTTATACAGCAGCGCAATCAAGAAAGAGACCAAGTAAATCAAGTTGTATCTGTAAAGAAATATAGCCTTGAAAGTAAAGAAGATGTCAGTCTTGCAAATGTAAAACGTGGAAGAATTAAACTAAAAATAGCGAACAATTATATTCCAAACGAATTAGAAATAAGAAATATTGCTATAGATGCGTTGGAAAAATATAGAGGAGTATGGCAAGAGGGAATAGTATTTTTTTATGTAAAGAATATGCCAATCAATGATATTGCCTATGCGTCTGTTGATTTCAATCATTCTACTTTAGGAAAAATCACTGTTATGCCATTTGCTTTAGAGCTAAGTGAAATCAAAAAATAGCTCTTAGGCTAGGTTAGCTGTTTTTACAAAGTAAAAAAGCGTAACTCAGCATAATCAATAACTTAATTTCACAGAGATTCTCATGCCAACCATTAGCCAATTCTACGGCATCATGATTCAAATGTTCTGGAACGAACACGCGCCGCCACATTTCCACGCAACTTACGGTGAATACAAAGCCACTGTAAACATTCGAGAACTCAGCATTATTGAAGGAAGTTTGCCAAGACGTGCCACGCAGTTAGTATTAGATTGGGCAGAACTTCATCAAACCGAATTACTGGAAGATTGGGATTTGTGCATCAGCAATCTTCATCCAAAACCTATAGCCCCTTTGAAATAATCATGTATTGGGATATTTTAAAAGTTAATTCGATTGCCCCCAGAACATTAGAAGTCACGTTTTCTGATGGTTTAAGCGGCACTGTTTTTATTGATAATTCCTTTTGTACAGGCGTTTTTGAAGTTCTAAAAGACGATTCTGCAATCGAAACAGCTTTTGCTGAAAATGGCGCGGTCACTTGGTCTAATGGACTCGACCTTGCGCCGGATACCCTGTATTGGGAAATAAAAAACAATGCTAATCGTCATTATGTGATAGCTCGTAGCTCGTAGCTCGTAGGCTGGGTTAGCTGTTTTTACCAAGTAAAAAAACGTAACCCAGCATCAGCCTTATATTTGCAAGGAAAACCCCATGATAAACTCAGAAACCATCTTAGCGCAGTTGCAAATCTCCAAAGAAAACCTACTCAATGAAGTTTCTTTGCTACTCGGTAAAAAACAACTTGCCGAATACCGCATGGAAACCGAATATTTTGAAAAAAAATATCAACAAACTTTTGCCGAATTTAATCAAGCCTTTCAAACCCAAACCGCAAATTACGAAATGGAAAATGACTGGCTAAATTGGAAATTCGCCTCAGAAAGTTTCAATTACTGGCAAACACTGCTTAATTAAAATGTTCCTCGATATTTTTGAACATTATCAAGATATTATTGCCAGCTACGATATTGTGCAATTTAGAATGGTCGGTGCATCGTATCAATTTGTTGCCAAAGTCAGCCTGAAAAATCAAACCGAATTGCATGTGAAAGATTATCTGTTTTTGGATGGCGCACAAAAATACTCATACCATTGGCAAGATGCACAAGGAGATTGTATTGTGCGCTGGGATAACGCACCGCATCATCAACAGGTAAGCACATTTCCTTTTCATAAACATTTAGGCAAACAAGAAACCATCGCCGAGTCGCCACCGATGAGATTAAATGCAGCACTGGATGAGATTAGAAAAATACTTAAATATCATTAAGTTAATAGCGCGTAGGCTGGATTAGCTGTTTTTACGAAGTAAAAAAGCGTAACCTAAGCATCAGCTTTACAACAAAACATCTTGGAAAATTTAAAATAAATTCAAACACCATGAACGCATTATTAGAAATAGAACAAGCCGTTTCACAACTTCCAGAAAATGACTTAGCGGCTTTCAGAAAATGGTTTGCGCAATTTGATGCTAGCGCGTGGGATGCACAATTTGAAAACGATGTTATGGCAGGAAAACTGGACGCATTAGCCGAAGAAGCCCTGCGTGACCTGCACGAAGGTCGCTGCACTGACTTATGAAGCATCGTGCAACGCCTAAGTTTTGGCAGTTTTATTCAGCACTGCCGTTACCCATCCAACTGCTTGCCAAACAGAACTACAAATTATTAAAACGCAACCCTTTTCATCCGTCACTGCATTTTAAAAAAGTGGGGCGATACTGGTCTGTGCGAATTAGCATTCATTACCGCGCGGTTGCAGTGGCAGAAAGCCAAAATATTGTCTGGTTTTGGATAGGTCATTACACTGAATACGACCGATTGATTAAAACAAAATGATTGGAGAGCTTTTTAATGTGCTTAGGAATACCCATGCAAGTAGTTGATTTTAATGGTGAATATGCTATCTGCCAACGTGACAGCGAACAACATTTAATCGACACGCAATTAGTCGGCAAACCGCAAATCGGCGATTGGTTATTAACGTTTCTCGACACCGCGCGGGAAATCATCAGCCCTGAACACGCCACGCAAATTCAAGACGCTTTGCAAGCCTTAACCCTCACCTTGCAAGGTGAAACCAACATTGACCATTTATTTGCCGATTTGGTCAACCGCGAACCGCAACTTCCTGAATTTTTACGAGTGCAATCATGACAGATATTTACCTCCCCATTATTGGACAAGGCAGCCAACCCAAAGAAGAAGATGGTGTGGACTTGGACTTTATGCGCTTGCCCAGTGCGATGGCAACTTACGCAATGCCGCAAGTCTCAGTCAAACTAGAACCAGAATCCATTGCCCGGGTAAAAGCCCTATTGCAAGAAGTGCAAGCCGCGTTAAGCCATTTCGACCCCGACCACGATAACAGCTTTAACGTGCGCAATCTGACTGAACAAGAACAAGCCTTTTTAAATGAAATTCTTGGTGAAGGTGAAGTCAGCATTATTCAAAACGATGATTTAAATACCCAGATTCAAGAATCGGTCTTAGCGGGCGTATGGCGCGTGCGCTGTTTTAATCCAAAAAATAGTAAATTAAGTTACGACAGCATCGAAGTCGCTGATATTCCAAAGATTATTAAAGAATACACCTTTGAAAGCGCGGCAAAACAACTGCATTTTGATAATGAAAATCTGCCCAATGGCTTAATGAATGCCTTGCCGTTAATTGCAGAACTCAATGCTAAGGTTGCCGATTTTAAACATGATAGCCAAGCACATATAATTAATTTAAGTTTATTGCCGCAAACTCCCGAAGACTTAGCGTTTTTATATGAAACATTGGGCAAAGGCACAACGTCGATTTTGTCGCGCGGCTATGGCACGAATCGGATTACCAGCACCCTGACCGATAAAGTGTGGTGGGTGCAGTATTTTAATTCGGACGACACGCTGATTTTAAATACTTTGGAAGTGAGCGAAGTGCCGAGTGTCGCCTGCGCTGCAATGGAAGATTTAGAAGATAGCGCAACGCGCTTGGCAGAAGTTTTGGCAATTTATTAATCAGATGCACTGGCAAAACCTAAATCATTTAACCTCAACGTTGGAAAGTTGCTTTAAGCATATTCAGCAACAGCGCATGGGAGATGTGCCGATTCTTAACCTAGCGTTGCGAGTGCAAGCGGTGGATTTTCAACTATTCCAGCAAGCTTGGTTAGGTGTATTAATTACCCCTTGGTTTATGAATCTGCTGTATTTGCGTGATGATGCTTTAGCTATCGGTGCAAAAATAACCCACAGCTTTCCCGCTGGACAGTTTGAATTTATCGTCAGTTATGAAAAAGCATTAGGCTTTTATCAAAGTTGTTCGCTGTATTCGCCCATGTTTGCTTTTCAGCAGCAAGAAATCGCCGTGCAAACCGCGCAATCTGCCTTGCAAGCTTTATTAGAAACGCCAAAACCGGTTAATATTAGTCGGCGCGATGTATTGCGCGGACAATTCAGCCATCGAGTTGCGCCATGATAGACGCGGGAAAATTACACATTACCCTGAATTATGCGGCAAAAAAAGTGCAGCAGGTTAATATTCAATCTACCCGTCCGCTACATATCAGCCGTTTATTGATTGGCAAAACGCCCGAACAAACTTTAACGATTTTACCTTTATTATTTAATGTTTGCGGCGTGGCACAATCGTTTGCCGCTTTCACTGCGTTATCACACGCTTTAAACATTCCAGAAAATCCCAATGCAACTTTAGCGCGGCAAATGTTAGTCAACGTGGAAATGCTGCGCGAACATGGCTGGTGGTTATTAATTAATCGCGATAAAACCCAACTTGCGCCATTTATGCAATGCCTTAATCAATTTAAATCAGCGTTATTTATCAATCGCAATGCGTTTAGTTTGAATAGCCAGTTACAAATTAATGAGAAGTTGTTAGAAAATTTAATTTTGCAATTAGAAAATAGTTTAAATCAGATTTTTGCAGAGCAGCGATTGGATTTTTTAGCAATAAAAAATGCAGATAATTTATTACAGTTTTTAAAAAATAATGCCAGTATTCCTGCTAACTTGTTAAATGAATTGTTTGAACTTCAATATCAAAGTGTAGGACGCACTGAATTTTCTTTATTACCTGAATTAACTGAAGTCGAATTAAACGAATATATCGCACAACAAAATACGGATGAATTGAGTCGTTTTCCAACTTGGAAAAATCAATGTTATGAAAGCAGTTGTTTAAATCGGCAACAGTTTAATCCATTAATTTCTGATTTATTGCAAAAAAATGGAAATGGTTTATTAACTCGTTTCGCTGCTCGTTTGTGTGAATTAGCCAATCTTGCCGATGTAATCAAACAAAATGCAGCCGCGTTAAAAATGGCGAGTCCTTTAATCGACTCAAAGTCCTGTTTAGCACAAGTTCAAACCTCACGCGGGCTTTTAATTCATCGCGTCGAATTGCATCATGGCGTGATTAAAAATTATCAAATCATTGCGCCAACAGAATGGAATTTTCATCCGCGAGGTGTTGTGGCATTGAGTTTGCAACAACTCACCGCATCGAATACAACCCTTTTGCAACAACAAGCCCGTTTGCTTATTAACGCGCTTGATCCTTGCGTTAGTTTTACAGTGCTGATTGAGGAATAAACCATGCACGAAATGTCACTGTGTGAAAATATTCGGGAAGATTTAGAACAACAAGCCGTGCTGCACAATTTTTCCCGTGTCAAAACGGTGTGGCTGGAAATCGGTAAACTATCCAGCGTTGAACCAGAAGCTTTACGGTTTGGCTTTGATGTGGTGATGAAAGGTTCACTGGCTGAGGCGGCAAAACTGGAAATTATTGAAGTAGACGGGCAAGCTTGGTGTTTTCAGTGTCAGCAAAATGTCAAAATCGAGCATCGTTATAATGGTTGCCCTTTATGTGGGGCGTATCAAGTGCAAGTCAATGGCGGTGAGCAAATGCGAATTAAAGAGTTGGAAGTGGTTTGATAGGCGTTAATATCATTTAGCGATAGAGCCTCTTTTGAAATCGAAAAGAACGTCAATCATTATTCCATCATCACAGGCGCGTCCGATTTTTCAACTTTTTTCAAAAAAGGCGCAATCAGCACGGCTCCTGCAAATAACAGCGCAATAATTTGAAATAGATTATTAAAAGTTATCACTTCTGCTTGTTGCCACGCTAAATCGGTTAATAATTTCATCGCACTCAACGCAGGGTCAGCCATGTTATTTTGCGCCATGTTTTCTGTTAATCCCTCTATCATTGTTTGTGCTTGATAATTGGTCGCTGTAATGTGCGCCCGCAATGCGGCATAGTGACCTTTGGACAAATTCCCTATCAGGGTATTGGCAACCGCTAATCCAATTGCACCGCCTAAATTGCGCATTAAATTATACAAACCACTGGCATTTTTAACTTCATCAACAGGTAATAATCCCAGTGTGATGGTATTAATCGGCACAAAACACAACATCAACGCCGTGCCACGAATCGCTTGGGGAACAAAAAATTCCCAATAGGCCGAATCCACCGTTAAATAACTGTTTAACCACGAACCCAGTGCAAATAAACCAAACCCAATCGACAGCATCAAGCGCAAGTCCATTTTCTGTTCCATCGGCCCTGCTAAAAAGGCGGATAACAACTGAAAAAGCCCACCGACCATTAAATAATAACCGATTTGTAAACTATTCAAGCCTTTGATACTGGCAAGATAGACAGGGGTTAAATAAATGATGGTAAACAATCCAACCCCAAGGACAAAGCTGTATAAGCAGCCAATGGCAAAATTAAAGTTGCGAAATGCGTGCAAGTCGATAATCGGATGCGGATTTTTTAATTCCCAAATTAGCATGATGACCCCTGCAATGCTGGCAATAATGGTTAAGATAAAAATCAACGAATCATCAAACCATTGTTTATGCGAGCCTTCTTCTAATACATATTGCATACAGCCCAAACAGATGCAAATCAGAAAAATGCCGACAAAATCAATTTTTTTCAGCAATCCCCAGTCTGGTTTGTCAATATCAACAAAGAGCCACACCGCCATGCACACTAACACCCCAGGGACAATGTTAATTAAAAACAGCACTTGCCAATTATAAGCTTCGGTTAAATAACCGCCCAATATGGGGCCAATCGTGGGGGCGATGGTAACAATCAGTCCTAATACAATACTCATCGGGGCTTGTAAACGCGGCGGAAATAAAATGAAAATCACCGTAAACGTCATCGGAATCATTGCGCCGCCTAAAAAACCTTGTACACAGCGAAACACAATCATGGAGGGTAAATTCCAGGCAAACGCACAAGCAAAACTGGCGAGAGTAAAGCCGCCTGCTGAAATAACGTAAAGATAGCGGGTTGAAAAAACTCGTCCTAACCAACCTGATAGCGGGATAATAATCACCTCAGCGATTAAATACGAAGTTTGTACCCAAGCAATTTCTTCGGCTGAGGCAGACAATCCTGCTTGAATTTGTTGCAACGAGCTGGCAACGATTTGAATATCCAAAACCGCCATGAAAACGCCAATCGCCATACTAAAAAAGCCGAGCCAGTCTTGCTTTGAGAGGACTCTTTCTGATTCGTTGACCGTTGTCACTATAAAATTCCGAGTGCGTAACGCAAATGCAGCACTGCTAATGCCGCATCGTAACGCGCGTTGTTTAAGTTTTCATCGCTCAAGGTGCGTAAATCTTGGGCTTTTAATAAATCGGTGTTGGTCGCTAGCCCTTGTTGATAGCGGTCAACACTCACATCTCTATTTTCATTTGCCGAGGCAATCGCTTGCTGTGCGACGGTAATTCGCCGGATGGTTTCTTGACTGTCTAACCACGCTTGCCGCACTTGCAACCGAATCGTGCTAGCCATTTCATCACGTTGTTCTTTTAATGAAACCGCTTGCTGAACAATGGCTCTTTCTTTATGGCGCGTGCTGTTATCAAATAATTTCCATTGCATTCCGACATTGACCATCCACATTCCTTGATATACTTGATAACGATTTTCTTCATATTGATAGCCGCCTGTCAGAGCCAATTGTGGCAACAAGCTGGAGCTGACACTTTCTGCTTGTTGCAGCAAAGCATTAATTTGTTCGGATAACACCACCAACTCAGGGCGTTGATTCAGTGCTTTTAAGGTTAATTCTTTGAGCGAGCCATCAGGTTTGCTAGGAAATTTGGCGGTTAATTTCACAGGAACGGCTAACCCACGACTAAGTAATTGATTGTAATGGGTGCGGGCTAAATCCCCTTGATTTTTAATCGCAACCACTTTTTGTTGGGCATTTGCCACTTCAACACTGGCCGCTAATACATCATTTTTCGCCACCAGTCCTTGATTAAAATGATTCACCGCATCTTTGTTATGGGCGGTTAAACTTTGCAGATGTTTTTCAGCGACAGTCAATGCGCCTTCTGCCCGCAAGACCGCAATATAGCTTTCTGCCACCTGCATTTTTAATTCCAATTCCGAGCTGACTTCGTGTTGCTTGGCTGCCTCTAAAGCCGATTCTGCGGCATTGATGGTATGTTCAATTTGTCCACTGGTATAAATCGGTAATGTCACTAAAGCTTGGGCTTTCCAATAACCGTCTTGCGCCATTACAAACCGACTGGACTGCCCATTAAAATTGGCTTTCACGGTCGGGGTTTGACTGAGTTGGGTATAGCCTGTATTCAGATTGACACTGGGTAATTTCAACCCCTCAGCGGCATAAAGCTGTTCATCATAAACCCGCGTATCCGCTTGGGCGGCTTTTAAGCGATGATTATTGGCTAACGCCTGTTGCCAAGCTTGTTCTAGGGTTTCGGCAGAAAGGGCGTTTGAAAAAATCAGCCAGACAATCAAAAAACAATTTTTATTCAGCGACATAGTGTCAGTCCTTGCAAATAAAAGGCGACGGCTTTTTCAACCAGTTGTTGTTTTTCTGTTTCATTAGGTAAGGATTTTATGCCTAATAAACACTGAAAATGCCAGTCGCCTTTGAGCAAACTAAAAAAAGCATCGGCGGCAAACGCAGGTTCAATCACACAAGAAGGCAATTGGCTCAAGTGAGCTTCTAAACAGGTTAAAACCGCTTGCGCACTGCTGTCGTACACCCGTTGCCCCAATTCAGGCGAGGTGTGACTTTCTGCAATCACCAAACGATACAGAGCCACTGCGTCTTCGCGAAAAATAAACCTCACAAAAGCCGTCGCAATTTTATACAAATTATTTTCAACGGTATCGGCAGCGGTCACGGCTTGATTCATTGTGAACAACAGCGATTCACAAAACTGCGCAATCACCGCAGCTAACAAGGCATTTTTATTGTCAAAATGATTATAAAGCGTCGCTTTCGAGACAGGTGCAGCAAGGGCAATTTTATCCATACTGACATGGGTTGAGCCGTATTCTAAAAATAGCTGCGTTGCCGCGCTGATAATGTTCTGTCGTTTGGAATCAGGGACTTCTGAAGACATTTAAAACTTTTGATTGCGTAAATAAGAGTATCAGTTAGAATAAACCAAACAGTTTAGTTTAGCAAGAGGGTTTATGAAGCGTTTTTTGATTCCAGTTTTAATCGTTGCTGTAGTTATTTTGTCAATTATTGGAGGGCGGGCTTGGTTACAAGAACGGCAACGTTATGAATCCACCGATGATGCGTATTTAAAAACGAATATGGTGTTGCTTAGTCCACGAGTACAAGGCTATGTCACGCAATTGGCAATGGAAGAAAATCAACGGGTAAAAAAAGGGGATTTGCTGATGGCGGTTGATGATAGCGATTATCAAGCGCGTGTGATGCAAGCAGAGGCGGCGGTTGAAGCAGCACTGGCGTTTAGTAAGCGTTTGCAAACCATGAAATCAACACAACTTGCCCATTTGGGTGCAGCGGAGGCAGATGTATTGGAGGCTCGCGCCCAATTAGACCCGTTTGAAAAAGATGTACGCAGGTTTCAGGTTTTAACCGCGCGAGGTTCTGCGCCTGTGCAGATGTTAGACGCACTAAAAGCCCAATCCAAACAAGCTGCGGCGAATTTAAAAAGTCAGCAAGCGATGCACACCGTACAACAGCGGCAGTTATCGACGTTTGATGTGCAGATGGTAGAGGCGCAAGCACAAATCAAACAAGCCCAAGCCCAACTCGCCTTAGCTAACCTAGATGTGTCACATACCCAAGTGCGTGCGCCAATTGACGGTGTTATTGGTAAACGGGGCGTACAATTAGGGCAATTGGTGCGTCCTGGTTTAACCCTTGCTTATTTAGTCGAAGATAATAAGATTTGGGTAGAAGCCAATTTTAAAGAAACCCAATTAGATGCGATGCGTATCGGACAACCTGTAAAAATCAAAATTGATGCTTATCCTGAAATTGAATTTAAGGGCGTGGTAGAGAGCTTTTCTCCTGCCAGTGGTTCTGAATTTAGCTTACTGCCCTCTGAAAATGCCACAGGTAATTTCACCAAAATTATTCAACGCCTGCCTGTTAAAATTGCTTTTGCCAAAGGCACTGACTTAAGTTTGCTAAAAGCAGGCTTTTCTGCCGAAGTCAGTGTCACTGTGCGCTAGTCTGTGTAACAGAGATTGTGTTAATCAGGTAAAATAGCCCCACCTTTTTTTAATCCTGAGCTTAAACGATGAGCAAACAGCCACCTTACATTTTAGTTGTTGATGATGAACCTGATATTCGGCAATTAGTGTCTGAAATTCTTGCCGATGAAGGCTATCAAGTGGCAATGGCAGAAAATGCCCAAGCAGCACGGGTGTTAAAAAAACAGCACGAACCCAATTTGATTTTACTCGATATTTGGATGCCCGATACCGACGGCGTGACGCTGCTAAAAGAATGGTCACAAGCCGGGCAGCTTTCCTGCCCTGTGGTGATGATGTCAGGACATGGCTCAGTTGAAACAGCCGTGGAAGCCACCCGCTTAGGGGCGTATGATTTTTTAGAAAAACCACTTTCCTTGGCTAAATTATTATTAGTCGTTGCGCGTGCCTTAGAAGCCAGTTATTTGCAACTTGAAAATGCAGGGTTAAAGCAGCAATTAATGCTGGACATTGAACCTGTTGGGAAAAGTGCGTGTGTAGAACGCACCAAAGACCAACTGAAACGCTTGGCGCAACACGAAGCGCGGGTGTTATTTGTTGGTGAGGCAGGCGTGGGCAAAGAATTGTATGCTCGCTATTTGCATAATCACAGCAATCGGCGTGATGGGGCTTTTGTGGATGTCGCGGTGGGCAGTATTTCGCCTGAAAATTCGGCGGTTGAGTTTTTTGGCAAAGAAGAAAATGGCAAAATTTATCAAGGTTTGTTAGAACAAGCCCACGGCGGCACGTTATTTTTAGGCGAAATTGCAGGAATGGACAAAGCCACGCAAGCGCGTTTATTAAGTGCGCTAGAGTCCAGTTCCTTTTTGCGGGTCGGTGGTAGTGCCGCAGTACGGGTGGATGTGCGGGTTATTTCGTCTACCCGTATCGCTTTGGAAGAGGAGGTGAAAGCAGGACGCTTTCGGCATGATTTGTATTATCTGCTCAATGTGGTCACGCTAGATATTCCCCCCTTAAGGCAACACAGTGAGGATATTCCCAGTTTGCTAAAGTTTTATGTTGATTATTTTGTGCGCCAAGAAAAATTGCCCTTTAGAAAATTCTCAATTGCTGCGCAAAATTTTTTACGTTTGTACAGTTGGCATGGCAATATTCGGGAATTAAAAAACCTTGTGCAACGCTTAATGATTTTAGGGGCAGGCGATGATATAGAATTAGACGAGGTTAAATCAGCACTGGGTTCTATTGCCCAAACCCCTAAATTTATTGGCTCGGTACCTGAATTTTTTAATTTACCCTTGAAAGAAGCGCGAGAACAATTTGAGAAAAATTATTTAGAGTACCATTTTGAAAAAAATTCTGGCAGTGTGGCAAAACTAGCCTCCGCGATTGGGATGGAGCGCACCCATTTATATCGCAAGTTACACACCCTAAAAATTAAACGCTAATAGTTTCAAGGCAATGCCCTTCTTTTTCAATTAAGAAGGGTCGTAAAGAATTTAAGGTGTTTAACAATTTATTGTAATTTGACTAACACATCATCCAGCACTTGATTGACTTTTAAAACATTAAGCTTCATTTTTTCCATGCTGGCAAACTCTATTTCGGTTTCTTGCTGTAAAGCGTGGGCATAAATCAAGCGTTGTTCTAATTCTCCAAGCTCTATTTGAGATTGCAACTGCCCATAAAGCTGCCTAATTTTTCCTTCCAACACCACGCGATTTTCTTCTAACGTTTCAATTGCCAGCACGGCATGACCAATTTCAGCCGACAAGCTATTGTCAACAGCTTTATTGGTTAAAACATCGGATTTATATTTACAATAACTTAATAACACATTACTTAACGCGATAGCACTTTGAGTTTGCATTGAATTGGTCAGCGAAATAATTAAAATATTACTCATTTGGCGATGAATTTCTAATTTTTTCAAACTGTTCTCAGCATTAATGAGGCTGTCAAGACGGTTTTTGCTGATTTTAGTTGCTCTTAACACTAAGTAAAGACAAAGACAGCTAATCGAAAAGCTGATAAACAGCAGAGTGAACAAAAAAAGAGGATTTGATAGAAACTGATTCATAAAAAGGGGAGAATTAAGCGTCCTGCAAAGTAGGTAGAAACGACGGAGAGGTTAAAATAAACTATTTTTACTTTAAAAGCACAGTTTAATTTAAATCTTGCGATTCTGTCACAGTGCTGGGCTGTGTTTGAACAAACCGCTTGTGTTACAATAGCCAAGTTTTTAGCGTCGATTTGGATAATTAATTATGCTCTTAACTTATCGGAATAGCTCTCGTCTGTGGTCTGGGCTTTTTCTGTTTTTTGTCACTTTTGCAGTCTCTGCTGCCAATCCTGTTATTCCCCCTAATCCTGTTGCTATCGCAGCGTCTAGTTATCTGTTACAAGATTTTAATAGCGGACGAATTCTGGCAGAAAAAGATGCCGATAAAAAATTAGCTCCTGCTAGTTTAACTAAAATTATGACCGCCTATGTCATTTATCGCGAATTGGCTAACAAGCATCTTACTTTAGACGATAAAGTGACCATCAGCCAAAAAGCCTGGAAAACGGGTGGCTCTAAAATGTTTTTGGAAGTGGGCAAACAAGTGCGGGTAGAAGATTTGCTCAAAGGGATGATTATTCAATCAGGCAATGATGCCAGTGTTGCGTTAGCCGAACACGTCGGTGGTAATGAAGCTACCTTTGCAGCTATGATGAATCAAAACGCGGCTCGGTTAGGGATGACGAACAGTCATTTTGAAAATAGTATGGGCTTGCCTGCGGAAAATCATTACACTACCGCACGGGATTTATCCAAATTAACCTTTGCGTTGATTAAAGAATTTCCTGAATATTATCGTTGGGATTCGCAAAAAGAATTTACTTACAACAAAATTACTCAAAAAAATCGCAACAAACTATTGTGGCGCGATAATTCAGTGGACGGTGTAAAAACAGGCTTTACTAATGAAGCAGGTTATTGCATGGTCACTTCCGCTAAAAGAGAAGGAATGCGGCTGATTGCGGTTGTGATGGGAACAAAAAACCCTGAAGCCCGCGCGGATGAAAGTCAAACGCTGATTAATTACGGCTTTAATTTTTATGAAACACATCGTCTTTATCAAGCCAATACCACACTAAAAGAAGTGCGGGTTTGGGGGGGTAATACTAAAACCGTGCAGTTAGGTTTGGCAAATGATTTGTATGTCACCATTTTTCGACGGCATTACAATGAGTTAAAAGTCACGATGGCACTTAATCCTGAGATTACTGCCCCTATTATCAAAAGTCAGGGCTACGGTACATTAAACGTGAGTTTTGCAGGTGAACCCTTAGCAAAGCAACCGTTAGTTGCGTTAAAAACAGTGAGTGCTGGAAATTTTTTCCAACGCTTATTCGATAAAGTTATGATAAAAATGGAATAATAACGTGGAGCAAATAGTTTATCTAAATGGAGCTTATCTGCCTTTAAGCGAAGCAAAAGTTTCGGTTTTAGATCGGGGGTTTTTATTCGGCGATGGCATTTATGAAGTGATTCCTTGGTATCAGGGACGCTTTTTAGGGTTTAACGCGCATATCGAACGCTTGCAAGCGAGTTTACAAGCCATTCACTTAGAACTGCCTTACAGTGCAGAACAATGGTATGACTTATTATCTCCGCTGCTAGATGCCCAAAGTAGTCAATACATTTATCTACAAATTAGTCGTGGTTACGCACCCAAACGGGATCATGTTTTTCCAGCTTCTGTGCAACCGACTGTTTTTGCGATGAGTAATTTAATTCCGCCTTTTTTGGAACGGGAACAAGGAATTAAAGCAGTGACGTTTGAGGATAATCGCTGGGCGTTATGCAATATTAAAGCTACCTCCTTATTAGCCAACGTGTTATTAAAACAGCAAGCTGCCGAACAAAATGCCGCCGAAGCAATTTTAATCCGCGAAGGTTATGTGACAGAAGGTTCGGCAAGTAACGTTTTTGCAGTGGTTGACGGTCTCTTAATGACTGCCCCAAAAAGTTCACACATTTTAGCAGGGATTACACGCGAGATTATTTTACAACTTGCACAAACACATCAAATTTCTGTCAGTGAAACCGCTATTTCAGTTGCGCAATTAGCACAAGCCACTGAAGTCTGGGTAACAAGTTCTACGCGCGAAATCGTGCCGATTATTGAAATCAATGGACAAAAAGTAGCCGATGGCAAAGCGGGTTCTGTTTGGCAAATTCTCAATGGTTTATATCAATCCTATAAGATATCCGCATCATGACCGAACAACCTGAAACCTTATTAGAATTTCCCTGTCAATTTCCCATTAAAGCGATGGGCAAAGCTGATATTGAGTTTGACTTACTGGTGCTGGAAATTGTGCAAAAACACGCCCACGTTCCTGAAAAAATCGTGATGAATACCCGTTCAAGTAAAAATGGCAGTTATTTAGCCGTGACTGTCATTATTGAGGCGCAAAGTAAATTGGAATTGGATACCATTTATCAGCAATTAAGTTCCCATCCGTTGGTGTTAATGGCAATTTAAGGGATGGTGCAAAAAGAGGTGAGTTGGCAGTCAATCAAACGAATTATGGTTTTTTATTCAACTAATCACCGACTGGACTTAAGAAAAAAGTAATTTATCTGCCAATCCGCCCAAACGTTTTACTTTTCGTGCCAAAGCTTGATTAAAAATCACTTGTTCTGCGACGACTTTAACCGTTTTCTTAGCCCGCGTAATCGCGGTATAAATCAGTTCTTTGGTTAAAACAGGATTGATTATCGGCGGTAACACAATTAAAACCTCATCAAATTCAGACCCTTGACTTTTATGAATGGTCATCGCAAATACAGTTTCACAGTGGGGCAAACGACTGGGCAATATTTTTTTGATTGAGCCATCAGGACGCAAGAAAAACACCATCAGCGGTTGGTTTTTCTGGGTTGTATCGGATAAACACAACCCAATATCGCCATTGTATAATTGTGTTGGAGCATGATTTTGCGTAATCATCACAGGTCGCCCTTGATACCAAAATCCAGTTAAATTTAAGTATTTTTCAACCCGTTTGTTAATATCACTTACCCCATTTTCCCCCTCGCGATTAGAACACAGCACCTGAAAGGCAGAAAATGCGGCTAACACCGTTTTAAAATCTGCTCTTTGTTGAATCAAGGTTAAATAAGCGCGTTGCTGTTTGGCAATATAGGCAATTAAATCCCTTTCCAATAAGCCAATTTGCGCGTCGCCTTGATTTAACAATTGCCAAGCTTGTGTGGCGTGTTGCTGATTGACCGCCTCGGCTAACAGCTTTATTGCACCCTGAAAACGGTGTGATTTTTGTAACTCCACGGTATGTTGCGGTAAAGCTTGGGTTAAGTCTGCTAGCACCGAACCTGACTCAACCGACGCAAGCTGATTTTTATCGCCTAATAAAATCAGCCGTGCCTCTGTTTTAAGGGCATCCAGCAATTTACTCATTAACGCCAAATCCACCATCGAGGCTTCATCAATTACCACCACATCATAGGGCAGGGGTTGCTTGCTATTGTGGCGAAAAGTGGGAGAAAACAGTTTTGCTCCGAGCAGACGATGAATGGTACTAACGGTTTCGGGAATTTTTTGCTTGATGGTTTCTGAGCAATTCAAACTCGCTTTACTGGCACTGATAGATTCTTGTAAACGCATCGCCGCTTTACCTGTCGGCGCAGCCAGCGCGATATGAAGCGGCTTATCAAGCGGGTTTGTTTCCAGTAATAGTGCCAAAATTTTTACTACGGTGGTGGTTTTTCCTGTTCCTGGCCCGCCTGTAATGATGGCTAAGGCGTGCGTTAATGCCATTCTCGCCGCTTCTTTTTGCCAATCTATCTCCGTGGTTGTGGAAAAATAGTGATTTAATGCAAAATTAAAATCAGCAACAGGCGTATCGGTATGAAGTAACTGGCGTAATTGCTGGGCAAGGCGGGTTTCATAAAACCAATAGCGTTGGGTGTATAAGGTCTGGTTTTGTAATACCAGCGGTAAGTTGCTTGCACTGGCTAAACCATCCGAAAACGTGACGCAATGGGCTAAACCCGATTGGTGAATTAGGATTTGTTCATCGCTTAATAGATTTAAGCAAGTATGTCCCTGACTTTGTTGATAGGATAACCGTGCCACAATATTTTTAAATTCAAGCTGTTGCGGTATCGCTAAGGCACTGCGTTGGGTTAAAAAATCAGCAAAGGCAATATCTAAGCGGGAAAAAGGAAGTTCTATTACCATCAACTCAGCCTGCACTAAAATCAAGTTTGCACAATTCTTTGGCTTGATGCAGTTGCCCGGTTAATAAAACCGCTTTTAATTTTTTAATTCGCAACATATAAACATCGGTTAATTCCAGAAAGGCTTGCGGTAAATGAAACCGCTCAAGGCGGGATAAATGCCCATCAAAAGCCGCCGCAATACACAGTAAATCCAAAATAAAATAGCGTTCTTTTTCACTAACAGTTGTCAGTAAAGCTAAAAAATCTTCCCAATTGTCGTATTGATGGTTGTCTTGAATGTCAAAGGTTTCACACATTTTCACCAATAAGACCAACATATTCGGATGATAATTTTGTGATAACACCATCATCGTGGCAACCGCGCGAATTGCCCCTTCTTTTACCGTTTCCGATAAGTTATCCATCATTTCAGGTTTGACAATTTCTTCTGCCATAAAGTGCGCAAGGCGATTGCCAAACAAACGTAGCCGTGCCTCGCGTGCCACTTTATA
>JAIFMS010000015.1 GCA_020048335.1 Methylococcaceae bacterium
AAGTTGACGCGGCATTAGATAGGATGGCACAAACAATTCACGCCTTTTTAGAACAGCGCAATCCGTTGTTGTTATGTGTGATGAATGGCGGCATGGTGACAACAGGAAAGTTGCTGACCCGCTTAACCTTTCCCTTAACCCTTGACGCGCTGAATGCCAGTCGCTATCGCAATCAACTCAGTGGCAGTCAGATTCAATGGCTGCATAAACCCCAAACCCCACTTGCCAATAGAACTGTGTTAATCGTGGATGATATTCTGGATGAAGGGATTACCTTGCGAGCAATTTATGATTATTGCCGAGAACAAGGAGCAAGCTCAATTTATAGCGCGGTGTTGGTGAATAAAAAGTTGCCTTATCCGAAACCGATTCAAGCCGATTTTGTTGGTTTAGAGATTGAAAATCGCTATGTCTTTGGATATGGCATGGATTACAAAGGGTATTGCCGCAATTTAGCGGGGATTTATGCGGTAAAGGAGTTTTAAATGACCTTAGCAATTATCGGTGGCACTGGGTTGACGCAACTTGAGGATTTTGAGCCGCTTGCGAGCCATTCTGTCAAAACCCCTTATGGTTCAGCGTCTGCCGATTATGTAAGCGGAAAATTAGGTGATAAAGAGCTGATTTTTTTAGCCCGACATGGTAATCCTCACAAAATAGCCCCGCATAAAATTAATTATCGTGCCAATTTGTGGGGACTCAAAGAACTGGGGGTAACAAAGATTATTGCGGTTGCGGCGGTGGGCGGAATTAGCAAAGCCATGTCGCCTGCCCAATTGGTGATACCTGACCAACTGATTGATTACAGTTATGGACGGGAACAGACTTTCTTTGCAGCAGACGATGCGGTTGTGCAGCATATTGATTTTACTTATCCCTATAGCTCTTCTTTGCGTGAAAAATTAATTGCGGCGGCAACCCAAGTGCAAATTCATCTGGTGCCGTGTGCTGTTTATGGCTGTACGCAAGGGCCGCGTTTAGAAACTGCCGCAGAAATTGTACGGATGGAAAAAGACGGCTGCGATATTGTCGGTATGACAGGAATGCCCGAGGCAGCGTTGGCACGCGAATTGAATTTGCCCTATGCAACGCTAGCGGTTGTTGCAAATTGGGCGGCAGGTAAAACAGCAGGCGAAATTACTTTGGCTGACATTGAGCGATATTTAAAAATAGGAATGGTCAATGTCGCGTTGCTGTTAAAAGCTCTTCCTTAAAATAACGGGCAACGTTTGTGCATTGCAAATGACATGATAGGTAAAGGTGAGGCGATTGAAAATAATTATTTTAGGCGCGGGGCGTGTGGGAACATCGGTTGCAGAAAACTTAGTGGGAGAAGCCAATGATATTACTGTTGTAGATATTGATGCGGTGAGTTTGGCTAAAATTCAGGAACGGTTGGATTTAAAAGTCATTTTTGGAAATGCCTCGCATCCAGGCATTCTTCAACAAGCAGGGGCAGAAAGTGCGGATTTATTGCTTGCTGTTACGCAAAGTGACGAAATCAATTTGGTAGCGTGTAAATTGGCGGCAACGTTATTTAACACCCCTACTAAAATTGCCCGTATTCGGCAAGCTAACTATTTAGCCCATCCTCAAATTTTTTCCCCTGAAAACTTTAATGTCGATTTTACGATTTGTCCTGAGCAGATTCTGACAGATTATATTAAAAAATTAATTGACGTGCCTGAAGCACTGCAAGTGCTTGATTTTGCAAATGGCTTAGTAAAGTTGGTTGCGGTGCGCGTTCGTACAGATGGGTTGTTGGTTGGGCGTGAATTACAGCATATTCGTGAAACCATGCCCACCATTGATACGCGGGTAGCGGCTATTTTTCGGCGCAATCGTCCGATAAAACCCAAATGTGATACGGTGATTGAAGAAGGCGATGAGGTTTTTTTTATTGCTGCCAGTGAAAATATTAAAAGCGTGATGAAGCAGCTTAAACGGATGGAGAAACCGATTAAGCGGATTATGCTCGCAGGCGGTGGCAATATTGGCAGTCGTCTAGCGCAAGCGATAGAAGATGATTATCAGCTAAAACTGATAGACCATAATAAGGAAAGTTGTGTGCGGTTGGCGCAACAGTTGTCACACACCTTGGTTTTGCATGGCAATGTCACGGATGAAAAATTGCTCAGTGATGAAAACGTCGATGAAATGGACTTGTTTTGCGCCCTGACCAATGATGATGAGGATAATATTATGTCAGCCTTATTAGCAAAACGGATGGGCGCGCGCAAAGTGATTATTTTAGTCAATCGCGGCATTTATGTGGATTTAATTCAAGGGGGGGAAATTGATATTGCCATTTCACCTGCCGAGGCAACCATAGGTTCACTCCTCACGCACGTTCGACAAGCGGATGTCACAATGGTGCATTCCTTACGGCGTGGCGCAGCGGAGGCATTGGAATTAGTGGTGCATGGCGATATTCATACCTCTAAAGTGGTGGGGCGGCGGTTGGATGAATTGGATTTACCTGAAAATGTGACGCTTGGGGCGATTGTGCGCAATAAAACCGACAACTTAAAGAACGCTGAAGTGTTAATTACCCATCACGATACCGTAATTGAAGCAGGCGACCATTTGATTATTTTTGTGATTGGCAAAGCGAATATCCCCAAAGTTGAAAAACTATTTCAGGTTTCAACGGGAGCTTTTTAAATGCACAAAATTCTTCCAATTGTCAATGTCTTAAGTAAGATTTTGATGGTGTTTAGTTTTTGCTATGTATTTCCAATTCTCATCGCCTTTATTTATGAAGAGGATAGTTATAAATATTTTATCAAATCGTTTGTATTAACAGCAGGGCCTGGCTATTTAATTTGGATAACAACCCGCAAATTTCAGCGTGAACTTAAAAATCGGGATGGTTTTTTACTTGCTGTTTTTACTTGGGCAGGCGTGTCTAGTTTTGCCACACTGCCTTTAATGTATGGTATTACTAATTTGTCGTTTACAGATGCCTCATTTGAAACCATGTCCGCATTAAGCACAACAGGTGCAACAGTTTTAAGTGGTTTAGACAACCTGCCTAAGGCAGTTAATTTTTGGCGACATGAACTCAGCTGGTTAGGAGGAATTGGGATTATTGTATTAGCGGTTGCCGTTTTGCCTTTGCTGGGTGTAGGCGGAATGCAGCTTTACAAAGCTGAAAGCACAGGGCCTATGAAAGACAGTAAACTTACCCCGCGTATTACCGAAACGGCTAAAAACCTGTGGCTGGTTTATGTAGGTATTACATTGCTGTGTATTGTAAGTTTAAAACTTGCTGGTATGAACTGGTTTGATAGTATCTGTCATGGCTTTGCTGCGATGAGTTTAGGCGGATTTTCGACACATGATGCGAGCGTTGGTTTTTTCAATTCTCTTCCTATAGAAATTGTATTGACTGTTTTTATGCTTATTTCAGGAATGAATTTTGCAACACATTTTTTAGTGTTGCGACATCAAAGTTTTTCTGTTTATAAAGAAGATGGCGAAGCATTAAAGTTTTTACAACTCATTTTTGTGAGCATTATCGGAATTGCGTTATTTCTTTGGTGGAAAAATTATTACCCTGATTTTTGGATTAGTTTGCGTCATGTTTCATTTAATTTGGTTTCGGTTGCAACGACCAGTGGCTTTATGACGGTTGACTTTGCAAAATGGCCTATTTTCGCGCCGTTATGGATGTTATTTTTAAGTAGTATTGCCGTAAGTTCAGGTTCGACAGGTGGCGGGATTAAAATGATTAGAACTCGAATCCTTTATAAGCAAGGATTAAGAGATATGGTCAAGCTTATTCATCCTAATATTGTTGACCCTTTAAAAATAGAGGGTCAAGTAATACCTAACAATGTAGTTTTTTCTGTGCTAGGTTTTATTTTTTTATATTTCATCAGTATTTTAGTTTTAACCTTTTTATTATTAGGAAGTGACTTAGATTTTCTTTCCTCATTCACTGCGGTGATTGCCTGTATTAACAACGCAGGTCCTGGACTAGGCGTTGTAGGCCCTGCAACTAATTATGGCAACTTAACCGACTTTCAAACGTGGGTGTGTACACTCGCCATGCTGTTGGGACGCTTAGAAATTTTTTCTTTAATCATTATTTTCACCCCCACTTTTTGGCGTAAATAAGCCGCATACCCTCCTTTTTTACGAAAGGAGGGTGTTTTATTTTTCTTAAAAAAGGGGATTAAAAGGATTATTTCACCTCTGCCAATTCATTTAACAACATCGTTTGCGCACGTTTTGGCTCTTGCGTTTCACTGATTGAAACTTGCTTGTATTCCCCATCACTTTGCAACAACCAGGCTTGCGAATTGTCATTTAAATAGCAATTTAAATCATTCAAAATACGGTCATGTAATTTTTTACTCTCAATCGGAAAACAAGTTTCCACTCGGCGAAACATATTCCGATTCATTAAATCGGCACTGGCACAATACACCTCCCAATTGCCGCCATTGGCAAACGCATAAACCCTTGTATGCTCTAAAAAACGCCCCACAATAGAACGCACTTCAATATTTTCAGATACCCCTTTTACACCCGGTCTTAAACAACACACTCCGCGCACAATCAACTTTACCACAACGCCTGCTTGCGAAGCACGATACAGAGCTTGAATCGCTTGTTCTTCGACAACCGCATTGACTTTGATAATAATTTTTGCAGATTTCCCTTCTTGGGCAAATTGAATTTCGCGCTCAATTTTTTCAATCAAACCTTTGTGCAAAGTAAACGGTGATTGCAATAATTTATGCAGTTGTGTCACTTTTCCCAAACTGGTCAGCTGCATAAACACCCGGCGCACATCTTCGCCCATTTCTTTGTTGCAGGTAAACAATCCATAATCCGTATAAAGTTTTGCTGTTTTAGGATGATAATTGCCCGTGCCTAAATGCACATAATTGCGCAAGATTTTTCCCTCACGGCGCAATACCAAACACATTTTGGCGTGTGTTTTATAACCAACTACCCCAAACACAACGTGTGCGGCGGCCTCTTGCAATTTTGCCGCCAAATCAATATTTTCTTTTTCATCAAATCTGGCGCGTAATTCAATCACCACCGTCACCGCTTTACCCGCTAAAGCGGCTTTAATCAACGCGCTGACAATGGGGGAATTAGTTCCTGTGCGGTAAAGGGTTTGTTTAATTGCTAACACATCGGGGTCAGCGGCGGCTTGACGAATAAATTCAACCACGGGCGAAAACGATTCAAAAGGGTGATGCAGTAAAATATCTTGTTTTCTAATCGCGGCAAATAAATCTTTATGCCGTGCTAAGGCTGGCGGGGTAGCCGATTTAAACGGAGAAAATTTTAAATCAGGGCGGTCAATTGAACTGTAAATGGATTGAATACGATTCAAATTAACAGGCCCGTGTGCTAAAAATAAACGGTCGCGGGAAAGATTAAAATGGCTGAGTAAAAAATCAATGGTTTCGTCAGGGCAATTGCCATCAATTTCTAAGCGCACTTCATCGCCATAATTGCGCATCGCTAACTCGCCTTCGACGGCATGGAGTAAATCATCAATGGCATCATCATCTACAAAAAAATCGCTGTTGCGGGTCACGCGGAATTGATGACAGCCTTTAATGGTCATGCCGACAAATAATTCATTCACAAAGGCGTGAATAATCGAGGACAAAAACACAAAATGTTGTCCATCGCCTTTGGTTATTTCAGCGGGCAGTTGAATAATACGCGGCAAAGCGCGGGGAGCTTGTAAAATAGCGCGTCCACTGTTACGTCCAAAAGCATCTTTTCCTGTTAAGGAAATAATAAAGTTCAAACTTTTGTTTAAGATACGCGGAAAAGGATGGGCTGAGTCTAATCCTACGGGCGTTAAAATCGGCAACAAAGCTTCGTTAAAATAGTCCCCTAGCCATTCGCGCTGCTGGGCTGTCCAATGGTCACGCCGGATAAAGTGTATATTTTCAGCTTGCAATTGTGGAATTAACAATTCATTCAACACTTTATATTGCTCTGCCACTAATTGATGCGCTTTAATGTCAATTTGCGCTAACTGTTCAGCAGGCGTAAGTCCATCAACGCCCCGCGCTTCAGGGTCAATATTTGCCATTTGTAACACGCTGGCCACGCGCACTTCAAAAAATTCGTCTAAATTCGAGCAGGAGATGCACAAATAATTTAACCGTTCAAGTAACGGGATATCGTCTTTTTTAGCCTCTGCTAACACCCGCACATTAAATTCCAATAAGCTTAATTCGCGGTTGATATACAATTGCGGTTGTTTTAGGTCAATGGTTTGCATAGTCATTTCATTTAAAGGTAAAAAACAGAATGGGATTTAGAAAAAGCTTTATCGGAATTTAATAATAATGGAGATTCCGCTTTGCTTGATAAACAAGCAAAGCTTGCGCTCCTGATAGACCTAGAAACGGTGGGTTACTGACTTATCACTAAAGGACTAATTTATCCCCACATTGTTTTATTTCCATAAACAAGGTTAAAACCCCCGTCTTTAGACGGGCAGATTTTATCTATAATCATAAAGTGTGCCTATAATAAATGCTTTCGG
>JAIFMS010000115.1 GCA_020048335.1 Methylococcaceae bacterium
GCAAATTGGCAGAGCGTGTTTATGCACAGGGTGCGCCGTCAGCCGATGATTTTAAAGAGGCGACTCAAGAAGCCCATCAAGCACATGAGTCCAAACCTGCGGATGATGCGTTGGATGCGGAGTTTGAGGAAGTTAAGAAGTAAGCTTTAAAATTTGTTCCCACGTTCTTTTATTAGAGCGTGGGTTTTTTTAATTAAATAAAGTTTTAATCATGGCAAAAACAGCTCAATTTTTTAAAGTAACTTTTGAAGATATAAAACATAAGTGGTCAAAAATTTATCCCGCTAAAACTAAAGAAAGTTTGATTGACGCCTTAAATGAAAAAGAACTTAAGCGTGTCAATATAGTAGGTGTAGATTGGCTGGGACATCATCTAGTTGAAATACAACCTAATGAAGAAGGGGATAATTTGAAATTTGTTGCTACAATCAATGGGGAAGATGTAACTATCAATGAGTCAGATATAGGTTTTGATTATTTAGAGCTTCAGTTATATAAGCAAATTAAAGAATTTAAGAAAGAATACTTCAAACACATTTAACTCTTTGAAAGTAATAGTCTTCCATTAACTATAAATCAAAAAAACATAGATTAAAATCCAAGCTTTGAAAAAGAATTAGAATCGCTTGTTGAAATAGAAGTTATAAATATATCCAAGCTTTCTACTAAACCGATTTTAATTCTTGGATTCAAGAAAATATCGTTTTGCTAACATAGTTAAGCCAAACAAGGTGTTAAATTATGTCAATTACAATAGATTTAAATCCAAGCCTCGAAAAAGAATTAGAGTTTTTGTTGAAAGAGAAAAGATAGATGTTTCTTTATTGTTTCAGCAGTTTTAGAGGATTTAATGCGTGAAAAGCATCAGCCAACGGCTTGGGAATTAGGAAAAGAAGGTTTCGGAGCGGATAAAACTCACGAAGGCAATATAGCACAAAACACAAAATCTTTATTAAAAGCACGGTTTAAAAATGCTAGTTGATACAGGCTTTTTAGTTGCCCTATATATCCAACGCGATAAATTGCATTCGCAAGCCTTAAATTTCTTGCAACAAAATAAACAACCTTTAATAACAGTTTCGCTTAAAAAATAATAATTGGTTTAATTTATTGAATTGGTACTGAGCAAAAAATGAATATCCAAACACTTTACGAAACAGATTTTAATTCTTGGATTCAAGAAAATACAACTTGGTAATCTATAAATGCCCTACGTTTCAATGTTCTTTGGAATAATCATTCGGATGTTTCATAATGAACATAATCCTCCACATTTTCATGCTGAATATCAAGCTCAAAAAGGCTCTTTCAATTTTGATGGTGAAATGGTAAATGGAAGCATAAAATCAAACACAGCAAAAAGACTTATTAAAGAATGGGCTTTATTGCACAGAAATGAATTAGAACAAAATTGGGAAAAAGCTATTCAAGGTAAACAAATTGATAGAATTGCACCATTAAATTGAAGAGGGTTATATGATGGAATACATACCAGTGGTAATAGATGCTGAATATCTTCACGATTATAAAATTAAAGTTACTTTTGATAACGGTGAAAAAAGAATTGCAAATTGTTTAAAATGGTTGAATGGTGAAGTTTTTGAACCCTTAAAAGATAAAAGTTATTTTCAACGATTCTTTGTTGACGGCTGGACTATTTCATGGCCAAACGGTGCGGATATTGCGCCGGAAACGTTGTATACAGAAAGCGAATTAATTTATTAAATGAACATTCAAACCCTCTACGAAACCGATTTTAATTCTTGGATTCAAGAAAATATCACTTTGCTTAAACAATCGCGTTTTAATGAAATAGATAGTGAAAATCTTATAGAAGAACTAGAGGGATTAATCAGAAGAGATAAGCGAGAATTAGAGTCCAACTTATTAATTCTTCTCGCCTATTTATTGAAGTGGCAATATCAAGAAGTTTATCGCTGTAATGAATGGCTATGTAAAATAATTGAACAAAGAATGCTTGTAGAACTTTTGCTTGAAGATATGCCCAACTTAAAAAACTATTTACCAACAGCTATTGAGAATATTTACTCCCGTGCTGCTGAATTAGCAACTGTAGAATCCGGCACTGATTCTTTTCCTTCCATTTGCCCTTATACTGAAGAGCAATTATTAGATACAAATTTCTATCCTTAGCCATGTATCAAGAAAAATTCCAAAAATTTGAAAATATCGAAAATTTAGCCGGTAAAGCGTGGGAACATTCTGTAGCACTGGATGTTTTAAATGCAACCACGATTAAAGACTGCTCAATTCATTGTTTTCATTATCAACAAATGCTGGAATTATTTTTTAAGCATTTATTAGAAACTAAAAGTGAATTTGGGGCATTTAGTAGAACCCATAAACTACAAAAGTTATTAGAAGAGTTAATTGCTTACACAGCATTTAGGACGGATAAATCTAAATACAGTATGGCATTACAAGTGATTACGGTATGTGCTGAAGAATATCGTTATAATTTTTTAATTGATTGTAGTGGTTATAAGCAAAGTGTTGAAATTTGTAATGAATTATTAACTTTTCTGCTTGATTTTGAAAATGAGCAAGAATAAATGTAGCTTATAACAACTTTACGAATTAAATTTACTATAAAATACTCCCATTACACGGTTGAAAAATTCAAGGTTAAATATCACTCATGGCAGAAAAAGAAGACTTTTACAAATTATTAGAACTTGATAAAAACGCCAGCGATGCGGAAATTAAAAAAAGCTATAAACGGATGGCGATGAAATATCACCCTGACAGAAATAGTGACAATCCCGAAGCCGCTGAGGTTAAATTTAAGCAAATTAAAGAGGCTTACGAGGTTTTATCTGACCCGAAAAAACGCTCTGCTTATGACCAATTTGGTCATGCTGGAGTTGACCCGTCAATGCGGGGGGGGGCTGGTTTCAGTGGTGCAGAAGGCTTTGGCGATATTTTCGGCGACGTGTTTGGTGATATTTTTGGCGGAGGGCGACAACAACGTAGCAGTGTGCAACGCGGTTCTGATTTGCGCTATAACTTAGAACTTTCTTTAGAACAAGCGGTTGCAGGAACAGAGGTTAAAATTCGTGTCCCCGTTCTGATTGCCTGTGATGAATGCAATGGTTCGGGGGCGAAAAAAGGCTCAAGTCCTGTGACGTGTTCAACGTGTCACGGGCATGGACAAGTGCGGATGCAGCAGGGGTTCTTTTCTGTACAGCAAACTTGTCCGATCTGTCATGGCTCAGGCAAACAAATCAAAGACCCGTGCCGCAAATGTCATGGGCAAGGACGCTTGCAAGATACGAAAACCTTGTCAGTGAAAGTCCCCGCTGGTGTTGATACAGGCGATAGAATCCGTTTAGCAGGTGAAGGTGAAGCAGGACAACGTGGCGGACAGGCAGGCGATTTGTATGTGCAAATTCAAGTCAAAGACCATGCAATTTTTACCCGTGACAATGCTGATTTGTATTGTGAAGTGCCAATTAATTTTCCTACGGCGTGTTTAGGCGGGGAAATTGAAGTGCCAACCTTAGATGGCAAAGTTAAATTGAAAATTCCTGCCGAATCCCAAACAGGTAAATTATTTCGCTTGCGCGGTAAGGGGGTGAAACCTGTACGGGGCGGGGCTGTCGGGGATTTATTATGCCGTGTTCATATCGAAACACCCGTTAATTTAACCAAAGAACAAACCCAACTGATTGAGCAATTGCAAGATTCTTTGACAGGCGGTGGCAAGCAACACAGTCCGCAAGAACACTCTTGGATAGACAAAGTAAAAAGTTTTTTTTGATAACGCAGGATAAAAAGTGATGACAAAAATTGCAATTGTTGGGGCGACAGGGCGGATGGGATTGTGTTTAATCAAAGCGGCTGCCCAACATTCTTGCTTAAGCGCGGTTGTGTCTTGCAGTGCAATGGGAAAAGATGCGGGAGAATTAGCAGGGATTGGGGCGATAAATCTGCCTGTCGCGGCGAATTTAGTCAGTGTTATTGACCAATTTGAAGTGCTGATTGATTTTACTCGCCCGGACCCTTCAATGGATTTTATTGAATTTTGTCGCCAACACGGTAAAAAAATTGTCATTGGTACAACAGGTTACAGTGAGGCACAAAAAGAAACCATTGCAAAAGCGGCGCAAGAAATTGCCATTGTGCTTGCGCCCAATTTTAGTGTCGGGGTTAATTTATCCTTGAAACTATTGGAAATGACGGCGAAAGTGATGGGCGATTATACGGACATAGAAATTATTGAAGCCCATCATCGACACAAAATTGACGCGCCTTCAGGAACAGCTTTGCGGATGGGGGAAGTAGTTGCCCAAGCGTTGGGGCGAGATTTAAAAGACTGTGCTATTTACGGGCGTGAAGGCAATACGGGCGAGCGGGAACGCAAAACCATTGGTTTTTCGACCATTCGCGCGGGCGATATTGTCGGTGAACATACGGTGATGTTTGCCGATGAAGGGGAACGGGTTGAAATTACCCACAAAGCCACCAGTCGCATGACGTTTGCTAACGGCGCGGTCAGAGCGGCATTGTGGTTAAACGATAAGTCAGCAGGCTTGTATGATATGCAAGACGTATTAGGATTAGTGTAATGCTCTGTTTTATCTACAAAAGCTTGAAAAAAGACGGGCTTTATTTGTATTTGGATAAAAAGGAAGATTTCTCTGCGTTGCCTGAGGCTTTATTGGCTAACGTAGGAAAGTTAGCGTTTGTGATGGAACTTGAATTAACGCCTGAGCGAAAATTGGCGCGTGAAGACAGTCAAAAAGTGTTGGCAAGCTTAAAAGAAAAAGGCTTTTTTATGCAGTTGCCACCGTTGGTTTTGTCTGAGCTTCCTCTCTTGTCATAAATCTTTCCCTCCTTTATAAAAGGAGGGAAACTTAAAACCGCTTAATCCATGCGATAATTCGGTGCTTCTTTGGTAATCGTCACATCATGAACGTGACTTTCCCGCATTCCTGCACTGGTGACGCGCACAAATTGTGCTTTTTTATGTAGCAGCTCAATCGTTGCACTGCCTGTATAGCCCATACTCGCACGAACTCCACCTAATAATTGATGAATGACCGCGTGTAAACTGCCTTTATACGGGACTCGCCCTTCAATCCCTTCTGGCACTAATTTTTCGCCATCGGTATTATCTTGAAAATAACGGTCACTTGAGCCTTGTTGCTGCGACATTGCCCCTAATGACCCCATGCCACGATAGGATTTATAAGAACGCCCTTGGAAAAGTTCCACTTCACCCGGCGCTTCTTCTGTGCCTGCAAACATCCCCCCTAGCATCACCGCAGAAGCTCCAGCAGCAAGAGCTTTAGCCACATCACCTGAATAACGCACACCCCCATCGGCAATCAGCGGAACCCCCGTGCCTTTTAACGCTTCAAAAACATTATTGATGGCGGTAATTTGTGGCACACCTACGCCTGCAACAATCCGGGTGGTACAAATAGAGCCAGGGCCTATGCCTACTTTTACGCCATCTGCACCCGCTTCGACTAGGGCTATAGCGGCTTCGGCGGTAGCGATATTGCCACCAATCACTTGTACTTGTGGAAAGGTTTGTTTTACCCAACGTATTTTATCTAAAACCCCTTGGGAGTGACCATGTGCAGTATCCACAATAATGACATCAACGCCTGCCTCCACTAATTCTTTAACTCGCTCTTCGGTATCGGCACCTGTTCCCACTGCCGCACCAACCCGCAATCTTTCTTGGTCATCCTTACACGCTTGCGGATAATCTTTGGCTTTTTGAATATCTTTGACCGTAATCATGCCGCGCAAATGAAAGTCATTATTGACCACTAACACTTTTTCAATCCGATGCTTATGCAATAAAGCAATCGCTTCTTTATGGTTAGCCGATTCATTAACCGTAATCAAATGTTCTTGCGGGGTCATCACATTAGCAACACACTCATCTAAGCGGGTTTCAAAACGTAAATCGCGACTGGTGACAATACCAACCAACTTATCACCGTCCACCACAGGCACACCTGAAATATTTTTTGCCTGCGTTAATTGAATCACTTCACGCACGGTAGCAGAAGGCGAAACGGTGAATGGGTCTTTAATTACCCCGCTTTCATATTTTTTTACACTGCGAACTTCACGCGCCTGTTTTTCAATCGACATATTTTTATGAATAATGCCGATTCCCCCTTCTTGCGCAATCGCAATCGCAAGTCGTGCTTCTGTGACGGTATCCATCGCGGCTGAGATTAACGGAATATTTAATTTAATGGTTCGCGTTAATTGGGTGGTCATTTCTACATCGCGTGGCAAAACAGTTGAGTGAGCAGGCACTAATAAAACATCATCAAACGTGAGTGCTTCTTGGAGAATTTGCATGATCACACCTAAACTTTAGGAAAATAAAAATAACCTACCATTATACTATAAAATTTGATTGGCTTTAATGGTTTTAGCTTCTGTCCAGCAATTCTCATTATGACAAAAATGCGCTAGCGTAGGGCTTAAATCAAAAATATCCGCATGGCAACCCCCTTTAGAGAAAAACAAAAGCCGAATCCGCGTTAAGCCAAAAATCGTTAGTGGCAATGATTAGACTTGCGCAAATTCAAGTCATAAATGCAACACTTGGAAAAGAATCAAAGTATTGCCTAAATATTTCAAAAAATACCTCCCAAGAAGTCTTATAATTCAAAGACTTTCATCCCGAATTCAGGTTGCTTATTTCCTCGTTTGCTTTATTTATTCCAAAAAACCTTGTTGAATTAAAAAGCAAGTTGCAAGCGCGTTGAAAATACATTTTCCGCAGGGCGATTACCGCCATTAGCTGCACCACCCACATAATAAGTATGTTCGTACTCTGTCATCAGTCGCATATTTTTATTTAAGAACCAGTTAGCCCCCACGCCCCACGCGCGTGCAGCACTGATTGAACTACTCGGATTTAACAGTTGTAATTTTGTGTTTTTAATAGTTTGAATTTGAAAAGATTTATCATCAATATCCAGTTCAGAATAACGGGCTGCCAGTTGTAACGCGCCCCAATGACCGCTAAAAGGATTGAAAGATTCGCGCGGAGTCACGCTTTGAAACGTGTTATTTTCTCCCGTCAAAACATAAGACGCTTGAATTTGCCATGCGGTGTTGTTTTGTTGAATGGCGACGCGGTTTTGGTCATCGGTTAAGCGTTGTGAAGAGAGGACATACTCGCCCAACAATCCGTAAGGGCCATAATACCAATACGCTTGCGGATACAAACGATAATGTTGTCCATTGGCGACCACCGCCGCGACACCTGTGCCTACTTTAGTGTAATCCAACAACGTGTTCTGCCCCACTTCACTTCTTAAGCTTTTCAACGCGGTGCGATTATTTTTCGGAACTTCATAACTACCAGCAAAACCGACACCGAAGCCTTCTAAGCTGTCAATACCTGAATCTTGAAACGGGTGCATCCATAACCGTCCGGCAATTTCTTTATTGTCCTCGTTTTCTTTATCCGCGTCCGCTGCGCCATTATCACCGCCGCCGTTGAAAAGCCCGATTTCATAGGTGAAAAAGTTTTTAAAATCAATCGCTCCCGCGTATTCAGCACTTTTTCCAGGTTTGGCAAAACTACCGTGCAATTTGATGCCAATGTCACGGTTACTGGACAAATACGTTGGGAAGGCGCGTTCCATGAAAGTGCCATCCGAGTCACCTTGTAAACGTTCCAAGCTGATGGGGGTTTTTTGTTTGCCAACATTTAACGCTAATCCCGGATGATAATGGGCATCAATATAAGCATCGGCGAGAATAGTGGCGTTCGCGCCAAAATCAGGCATTAATTTATAATCAAAATATTTAAAAAATCGTCCTTCAAGCCAAATTCGCGCTTGTTTTAATTCAAAGCGATTGATTGCAGCCCCTGAACCATCGCTAGTAAAAAAGCGTGCATCGCTTTGAATCGAACCTCGTAATCGCACGGTGTTTTCGCCGTCTGCGCTACCAAACAGCAAACCTTTGGAATCAAAGCTTAATTTGGGTGCTTTTTGCGCCGCTTCCGCAGCATTTTCAACGGCAAGTTCATTTTTACGCTCTAAAATTTTAACTTTACCCTCTAAGTCCTCTACTTTAGACGTGCTAGTCGCATTGCTCCCACTGGATAAATGTTGCTCCAAAGCACGGAGGCGTTGTTCAAGCTGCTCAATTTTAGCGTCTTTAGCATCTTTGTGAGCCGCTGCCTGTGCTGTTTGAAACGGTAGCGTGCCTAAAATAGTATTAATGGCGACCGTTAATAATAAAAGTTGCGTGTTTTTCATGATAATCCTTGTAGCGTTATTAGATGTTACGCAGGATAATCAAAATTTATTTGATAAAAAAGCGATATTATTTGATATATATATCTGTTTAGTAGATATAAATAGGCACTTTCAGATGAGAGCAACTCAGCAGGCTTATACTGAGTTGCAAAGTTTAAGAACGGCGTAACCTCAATATTTAATATTGATGCCCACATAAGCCGAGCGTCCCATCCCCGGAATATTTCTACCCCAAGGTGGTGTTACGTTTGCCGGCGCACTTGGATTCATGCCATAACGGTCGCCAAGATACGCCCCTGCTAACGGATGATAATATTGCTTGTCTAAAATATTATCGACCCCGACATCAAAGCGCACTTTTCCCCATTCATAGCTGCTTCTGGCATTGAGCAAAATATACGACGGGGTTTGCGTTTCATTGCGGATTGCCTGTACCCGACTTTTGCTGTCTACAAACTGCATTTCCAACGCGCTTTGCCAATTTTCCAAACGATGGTCAAGGCTTAATTTCATATTAAACGGCATCATGTGATACAAACTACCGCCATCAATACGTTCACCACCGACATAACTCATGCTGGTATGGGTGGCAACTTCACCAAGGGTATTATCTTTATACAGCTGCGCCCGACCGGAAACATCAACCCCCCACATCCGTGCATCGTGATTGGCGTATTGCAAATACACAAAGCTATTGTTGGCAGTTTGCGGCGCGGCAGTACAGCCATAAGCTGCACTCGTACCAGCAGGATTTTGACAACGGTCGGCATCAATCATGTTTTCGATATAGGTAAAATAAGCCGTGGCACTGGCTTCCCAACGTTTATCTTTCGGCTCACGAAATGCAGCGGTTAAACTCACGGTATGCGCGGTTTCTTCTTTTAAATCCAAATTACCGACATAGCCGTTGCCGTCACCGTGCCAGCCTATCATCGCCATATCCATTCGACGCGCTCCCCAGGTGTAAAGTTCATACAAATTAGGCATTCGGTTTTTACGCGCATAGCCTAATTGATATTGGCTGATGTCATCGGGAGTAAATTGCAATAACGCGCTCAGGTCAAAGGTATCAAAACTGCGCTTCCGGTTTTTGCTATTAAAAGCTTTCGCCGCATTCAATGCCACTCCCGCACCAGCCGCCGCTGCACCGCCTAACAGATTAGGATTATACGGCTGTACATCGCCAGTATTGATATTGGTATGGTCATAACGAACGCCTAATGAACTTTTCCATTGCGGATTCCAGTTTGCTTCCCACTCAGAAAAAACGCTTATCCGTTCACGCTCACCATTGTTGATATTCATATAAGATTCTGGAGCCATCATCCAATACGCCGCATTCCGCATCGGTGGATTTCCGGCAATCACAATATTACTGTTGGCACTGGTATTGGTATGCACTGGCGGCCAAAAATCGCGCAGCCTATTATTGTTATATTCATTGCCCACGCGGACGGTATGCACGTCACCAAACGGCATTTCTGCCAAGATTTTGTAGCCCAAATTACGCCCACGGGTTTCCATCGGCATTCTGTCATTAGGCGGAGCAAAACTACCGCCGGTGATAGAACCATCCAAAAATTGATTATGCTTGTCATCACCAATATCCATGCTGTGCTGGGTGCTTTCATAAAAAAACTTGCTCTCAAGCTTACCCCAGTCAAACGCACCTTTATACGAGATGTTGCCAAAAATACTGTCATTATTGGTTAAATCCATCCGTTGATTGGGAAAGCCTTGAAACGGAATATGCTGTTGTCCGCCACGAAAGACCACTAAGTGATCATCGTTTTTGAACGACAAGGCTACCGCATGATTTTGGTTTACATACGAAGTCGATTTAATTTCATCTCCTTTGCCATCGCTATAATTGCCACTTTCTGTATGTGAACCGGTATAGTCCAATCGAAAATGTTCATTGGCAATCCCCGCCGCAATACTGCCACCAAACGCATCACCATTACTGCGATAGAATGATGAAAGACTGCCATCAAGCAAAATATCCTGCCCCGGCTTGGCAAATACTGGCTCTGGGCTTTCCACAGAAATAGTGCCGCCCAAACTATCGCCGCCTAAACTCACAGGAGTTACACCGGTTAAAATGGTGATTTTACCGATATTGCTGCGGTCAATATATGACAGGGGAGGATTCATGTGATTGCCGCAAGCCGATGTCAAGGTCATACCATTAATATCAATTCTTACACGGTCATCATTTAAACCATGAATAACCGGTAAACTGGAAACGCCGCCCGCGCCATATAAACTAACCCCTGGCACGTCTTCTAAGAGTTTGGAGGTATCACTCATCGCGGCACGTTTGCTATTGATAATATTCGCTTCCATTTTTGAGGTACTTAATACTTTCAAATTGGGAAATTTTCCGGTCACAATAATTTCTTCCAAGAGGGTCTCTTCTTCAACCGCTTGCGGCACTGATTTATCTGCCGCCATACTTATGGGCATCGCCAAACATAAAGGCAATACAGCCATTATTCGGTAGCTCGGTAACGCTTTACGAATAGCGTTAGCCACACAAGTACGCGGAAAAAAACAAGGTTTAATCAAATAATTTTTCATTTTTTTGACCAATATTAGTTAATAACTATGTAATGATAAGCAAAAATTATGCCCGATAAAAATAAAAAATCTTCCTAAACAGGGCTTTTAATGTTTATTTATATGTTTAAAATCAATTACTTATAATAATAGTAATCTAAGAAAATTTAAGCTATCTAACCTGTGATAATTTTTTATTTGAGAGCATTCATTTGCTTTTAACTGTGTTAAATAACCTAAATAGAGGTTAAATAACCTAGTTAATAGGCGTGAAGTAATATTCACATCACACCTATTCACGGCGTGTTTTTTTTACCCGCACAACAGAAACCAGCCGTTGTAGCGATGTTAGCCATACCAACATTATTACCTGAGCATCCTAAAAATAAAATGCAATCAATTAAGCGTTTTGCGTGTTTCATTTCATTTTATATATTCCATTATTAGATAACTAAATCTATTAATATCATTTTATTAAAAGTAAAAAACCGATTATGATGACTCCAGATATTAAATACAGCATTCAAAATTTTGTGTGTAAGTGGTGATGTGTCTTCTTTGTGTACAGGGATGTTTTTTAGGCGGACTTTGCATCCGCCTATTTTTTTAAGTTTATTTCACATTAACTTTTCACTGTAAAAAAACACAATCTCGTATAAGCCTTAAAAAGGAGATAAATGATGGAAACTACCCATATCAAATCAAAAACAGCGTTAGACTACAAAATCAATAGATTACAAAATTTAATTGAATACCTTAACGAGACGTTTGAGAAAGAACATGAATGTAATTTTCATCCCTTTGTATTAAAAGATAATAAAGTGACAGGCATTTTTGGTATTGCGCATATCAGCAGTGATTTTTTTCCAATTCATTCACTCTATGGAGCGAATCTCATTGAAGGATATATAGCGCAATCAATTGCCTCAACGCATGAAACCCAGCCATTTAAAACAGCTAGAGTCAATAAACTATTGAAAAAAACCTTAAATAAACCCGCGCAAGTCCCTTCAATTGTGACTTTTGATAGATTGTGCCGCATAGTTAATTTATTAAATTATTTAACCTTACCAAGTAATGGTAATTTTTTAATCAGTGAAGTTAATCCACGCTATATTTTAAGCATTCCTTACAATCATGGTGTGTATTTTGCGGATATTATTGTTCGGGCTGATTTAAAACTAGAGAATATTGTCATTTCCATGACAACAGTTGGCATACACCAGGAGCATTATCCACAGCTACTGAAAGGATTAAATAATTATCGGACACTCGGTTATAAAATTGCTTTAAATATGGGTCATCTTATTTTGACGGATAAAAAAATTTCATTCCTTAATCAACTTGCACCTGATTATGTGATTGTCGATTCACCCAACGTCAGTCAATCAATGCTCAATTTTAATTCTTCATTGGTAGATACATTTCGTTATTTAAAAAAATTAACTATCTCATCAGGCGGAAAAATGATTTTAAAAAATGTTAAATACCCAGAGCAAAGCGTATTTGCATCACAAATTGGCTTTAATTTAGTTATGGGGGATAGTCATGAAAACTCATTTGAGTTTCAGGGATTAGTTGTAAACAATAAACATGACATAAGTAGTCATATTTATAGTGGATAAAATTATTTTTAAAGGCAAAAAATATGGCTATTTTAGTTGAATTTGTGATTGGCTCTCTATTAGCCATTTATTTCCACTGGGTTTTACATTATGAAGAAGCGTCTTATATTTTATTTGGATTCGGTATTTTATTATCATTGGCAACTTATTTACTGCAACACCAAATTTTAATTTCGCAAAAATTCTTGGCCACTTTGTTTGAAGGTGATCATGAACTTTCTCGCGCCTTAGCGGCTATTACTGACCACGAATGCCAACTTAAATCGCAAGAACTGTTAAATGATTTTAAAAAAAATTTAGTGCAATTGGAACGTGGTTATTTATTGCTGAATGAAGCGGAATTTTATCTGGAAGGTGTGAAAGGTGTTTCGCAAAGTCACAGCCACATTAAAGCGGTTGATCCGTTAGAAGTAGGTTGGGAAAGTCGCGGTGCAGTGCGTAATTATTATCAAGCTAATTTGGAAGCTTTAGCACGAGGCGTACAAATTACTCGTGTATTTGTGATTAGTCGGCGCGATTTGCTTAATCCTGATGTGCAGAAAATTTTGCAGCAGCAACGCACCGATGGAGTGGAGGTGTTAATCACTTATCGGGAGGATTTACCGCTAAATCAAGCCCATCAGGATGTTTATTCACTGGATTTTGCCATATATGACCATGTGTTTATAACCGATAGAGGCAGAGAAAAAGGGCTTTATTTTGGTAAACGCACTCAAAAGCCAGTGGAAATTGCAAAATATCAACACTTGTTTAATTTGATTGAACATCATGCGCATAAATTTTTAAATCAGGCAGAAACAGAACAATATTTAGTCGGTTTAGCGAATAAATAGATAACAATATCTATTTATATCGTTTTATTCTAGGCAAATACTTGTTTATTATTCTCTCAACAACAAAACCTTTTCATTGCGAGAACAGAATTATGAAAAAACATACATGGCTTATCCGCAGCCTCATCGCGGCAACCGTTTTAATCAGTCACAACGCTGTTGCAGAACGCAGTTTATTGAATGTGTCTTACGACCCAACGCGCGAGTTATATCAAGAATATAACCAAGCGTTTTCTAAATACTGGCAAGGCAAAACCAAAGAAGCTGTGACAATTCAACAATCACACGGCGGCGCGGGCAAACAAGCGCGAGCAGTGATTGATGGCTTGGAAGCGGATGTTTTAACACTGGCTTTATCGTATGACATTGACCAAATTTCAAAAAAAGCCAAGTTATTACCCGCAGATTGGCAAAAACGTCTGCCGCATAACAGCACCCCTTATAACTCCACCATCGTATTTTTAGTGCGCAAAGGTAATCCGAAAAAAATCAAGAATTGGAACGACTTAATTAATCCAGGGGTTGCTGTGGTAACGCCCAATCCTAAAACCTCGGGCGGCGCACGTTACAACTATTTAGCGGCGTGGGCATACTCAGAAAAAACCTTAGGTAGCAAAGACGCAGCCAAAGATTTTATGAAAAAACTGTTTAAAAACGTCCCTGTTTTAGATTCAGGAGCGCGGGGTGCAACTACAACATTTATTCAACGTGGCATCGGCGATGTTTTATTAACTTGGGAAAATGAAGCCTTTTTAGCGGTTAACGAATTAGGCGAAGGCAAGTTTGATATTGTCGTGCCACCGTCTAGCATTTTGGCAGAAACGCCAATTGCTGTGGTTGACAAAGTGGTTGATAAGCATGGCACTCGTGATTTAGCACAAGCTTATTTGGAATACTTGTATTCGCCAGTGGGGCAAAAACTGGCAGCAAAACATTATTACCGCCCGATTTCACCGGAATTAGCAGACCCTAAAGATTTAGCGAGGTTTCCAAAATTGAAACTGTTTACCGTGAATGAACAGTTTGGCGGCTGGGATAAAGCTCAAAAAGACCATTTTGATGATGGCGGCTCGTTTGACCAGATTTATACGCCCTAAATTTGAAATTCGTAGGGTGGGCACGCTTTTCTGCCCACCTTTAGGCTTAAAAAATGGTGGGCAAAACAGCCTGCCCACCCTACCCATCTGAATTTTAAAATGAGACAAAGTCACGTTATACAAGGTTTCGCGCCAACCCTCGGTTTAACCGTGGTGTATTTAAGTTTGGTGGTATTAATCCCGTTAAGCACCTTGGTATTCAAAAGCTTGCAATTAAGTTGGGACGACTATCTGAACGTGATTGGCAACGCACGAGTATTGGCTTCGTTTCGGGTCAGTTTTATCACCTCCTTAGCTGCTGCGACTATCACTTCCTTTTTTGGTTTTATCATCGCCTGGGTGTTAGTGCGCTATCCCTTTCCTGGCAAACGTTTTTTAGACGCGCTGATTGATTTACCGTTTGCCTTACCAACCTCAGTAGCGGGGATTGTGTTAGCAACGATTTATCAGCCTAACGGTGCAGTTGGACAATTTTTACAGGACAATTTTAACCTAAAAATTGCCTACACCCCTTTAGGTATCGTGGTTGCACTGATTTTTATCAGTTTGCCCTTTGTCGTGCGGACAGTAGAGCCAGTCTTACAAGAGTTCGATTTTACGATGGAAGAAGCCGCCGCAAGTTTAGGCGCGTCACGTTGGCAAGTGTTTAGCAAAATCATTTTTCCCAATATTTTCCCCGCCCTTTTGACAGGATTTGCCTTGAGTTTTGCGCGTGGGATTGGTGAATACGGCTCGGTGATTTTTATTGCAGGGAATTTACCTTATGTCTCAGAAGTCATCCCGTTATTGATTGTCACCAAACTGGAACAATACGACTACAGCGGCGCGACCGTCATCGCTTTAACCATGTTAGTTGCGTCATTTTTATTATTGCTGCTGATTAATCTGCTGCAAATGTGGGTACGCAAACGCTCAGGACAACTTTAGGAGTTAAAAAAATGCACATTGCAACTACGCAAACGTTTACCGCGCAACCGACTTTCCGTGACCCACGATGGCTGCGCGTATCACTGATTTTGATAGCGGTATCTTTTATTGTGCTGTTTTTATGTGTGCCGTTAATTTTAGTGTTGAGCGAAGCTTTTAGCAAAGGTTGGCAGGCGTATTGGTCAGCACTTTCAGAACCAGACACGGTATCGGCAATTAAATTAACCCTGATAACCGCGTTAGTGACTGTGCCGCTGAATACCTTGTTTGGACTGTGTGCGGCGTGGGCAATAACCCGTTTTGAGTTTAAAGGCAAAAGTTTATTAACCACGCTGATTGATTTGCCGTTTTCCGTGTCGCCTGTGATTTCAGGGTTAATTTTCGTGTTGATGTTTGGGGCGCAAGGCTGGTTTGGTGAATGGTTATCCGCCCACGACATCAAAATTATTTTCGCCGTGCCAGGGATTATTTTGGCAACTTTGTTTATCACTTTTCCCTTTGTCGCCCGCGAATTAATTCCGTTAATGCAGGAAATGGGCAGCGAAGAAGAGGAAGCGGCGTTATCACTGGGCGCAAGTAGCTGGACAACTTTTTTCAAAATTACCTTGCCGAATATTAAATGGGGACTTTTATACGGTGTGTTGCTGTGTAATGCACGGGCAATGGGCGAATTCGGCGCAGTGTCGGTGGTTTCAGGACATATTCGTGGTTTAACCAACACGCTGCCGCTGCATATTGAAGTCAGTTATAACGAATACGATTTTGTCGCTTCGTTTGCCAGTGCCTCGATTTTGGCAGGGCTGGCGATTGTGACATTAATTTTAAAAAGCGTTTTGGAATGGAAACAAAGCCAAAACCGAGTCTGAGGATTCAACGAAAATGAGCATTTTACTGAGTAATATCAACAAAAAATTCGGGCAGTTTTCCGCTTTACAAAATATAAATTTGGAAATTCCCGAAGGTGAATTGGTGGCTTTATTAGGCCCTTCAGGTTGCGGAAAAACTACGCTGCTGCGAATTATCGCTGGTTTGGAAGGTGCAGATGGGGGCGAAGTTTGCTTGAATGGCAAAGATATTACTGCCCAACACGTCAGCAATCGTGGCATTGGTTTTGTATTTCAACATTACGCTTTGTTTCGACACATGACTGTTTTCGATAATGTGGCATTTGGTTTAAGAGTGAAACCGAAAAAACATCGTCCCGATGAAGCCACCATTGCGAAAAAGGTTCATGCGTTGCTGGAATTAGTACAACTGGATTGGTTACACGACCGTTTTCCTGACCAACTTTCAGGCGGACAACGGCAGCGGATTGCGTTAGCGCGAGCTTTGGCGGTTGAACCTTCGGTGTTGTTATTAGATGAGCCGTTTGGTGCGCTCGATGCCAGCGTAAGGAAAGATTTGCGTTTGTGGTTACGGCATTTGCATCAAGAATTGCACGTTACCAGCATTTTTGTCACCCATGACCAAGAAGAGGCGATGGAAGTGGCGAGTCAAGTGGTGGTATTGAATAAAGGGCGCATTGAACAGCAAGGCATTCCTAGCGAAATTTATGACCATCCCGTGAATGCGTTTGTGTCGAAATTTATTGGGCAAACCAATGTGTTTCATGTTGAAAAAGAAGACAGCCAATGGCTGGAACACGCAGGGATTGTGCTGGATGACCCACAAGGCTTGATTGCCCATGTTCGTCCGCATGATATTCAGATTGAAAAAGCCCAAAGTGCTGAACAATCGCCCATTATTTTGAAAGATTGGCAACATTTGGGGGCGACAATTCGGCTTGAATTAAGCAAAATTCAATCGCAATCGAATGCCATTGTGTATGCGCAAATGCCAAATGAGCAGTTTAAAAATCTGAATTTGAGCAAAGGCGACCACGTTTTGCTGCAAATTAAACAGGCGCATTGGTTTAACTAAAGGGAATGCTATGACTGCTTCAAAAAACTATGACATTGATGAAATTGTCGCGCAATTGCGTATTTTGCGGGTGAAATCATTAGAACATCGACATCGCACTGGAAAGCCGCCGAAGTTACCCTCGCGTCAAGTATTAACCAAGATTCTGCATGACTTAGCTTCCGCGCTGTATCCTAATCGTTTAGGTACAGGTGAACGCTCTGACGAGGGTATTGATTATTTTGTCGGTCATACATTGGACACCGCGCTGACCGCATTATCAGAACAAATTCGCCTCGAATGCCGTTTTAAAGCCGAACAAAATAATATTCCTGATTTTAATTGCCGTGAATCTGCGGCGGTGATTAATCAGGAGTTTGCGATGCGCTTACCCAGAATTCGGCAACTGTTAGATAGCGATTTACTCGCAGCTTATGAAGGCGACCCTGCCGCTACCAGTCTGGATGAAATTCTGGTGTGTTATCCCAGCATGATTGCGTTGATTAATCACCGCATTGCGCATGAACTCCATTTATTAGGTACACCATTAGTGGCACGAATGATTTCTGAAATTTCGCATTCAGCAACTGGAATAGATATTCATCCAGGCGCGAAAATCGGCGCAAGTTTTTTCATCGATCACGGCACAGGTGTGGTGATTGGTGAAACGGCGGTGATTGGGAGTCATGTCCGCATTTATCAAGCGGTGACGTTAGGTGCGAAACGTTTCCCGAAAGAAGCGGATGGCTCATTAGTCAAAGGCAATGAGCGACATCCAATTATTGAAGACGCTGTGGTGATTTATGCTGGTGCGACTATTTTAGGGCGCATTACCATAGGACATGGCTCAACCATTGGCGGCAATGTTTGGCTTACCCATAGCGTTCCACCGAATAGCTTAGTTTCGCAATCAAAAGCAGACTGCGAAATCATTACCAATCTTTCGTAGGGTGGGCAGGCTTTTTTTCCCACCGCTTTAAGATCCAATATTTTGAAATTTCGCTATTTTTTACCAGATATTTTCGGTGGGCAAAACAGAGTGTCCACCCTACCTTTTTATCAATCCTCAAACCATAGGAAAAAATCATGACAGATATACATGAAGCCCATACCGCCCTCAGTGACGTTGCCGCGCGCACCTTAGCCAACGCCACCAAAACCGTCCCGATGATGCACACCATCACCCCGCGTTGGTTGGTGCATTTGTTACAGTGGGTTCCGGTTGAAGCGGGTATTTACCGTGTCAACAAAGTTAAAAATGAAACCAAGATTGCGGTGGATTGTTCGGCTTTAGATGAACGTGAGTTACCACAAACTTATGTGGATTATGAAAACTGGGGAAGGGAATACCGTCTTGGCGCAGTCAATAGCGTGGTGGATATTCACACCCGCGTGTCAGATTTGTACAGCAGCCCACACAATCAAATTCAAGAACAATTGCGTTTAACCATTGAAACCATTAAAGAACGCCAAGAAAGCGAATTGATTAATAACGCTGAATATGGCTTATTAAATAATGTGCATCAAGATTACAAAACGTCTACCCGCACGGGCGCACCCACACCAGATGATTTGGATGAATTATTGACTAAAGTTTGGAAACAACCAGGCTTCTTTTTAGCGCATCCGTTAGCAATTGCTGCATTTGGCAGAGAATGTACTCGGCGTGGCGTACCACCTGCAACCGTGAATTTGTTCGGTTCACCTTTTATCACTTGGCGCGGCGTACCGATTATACCTTCTGACAAAATCAAAATTGTGAACGGCAAAACCAGCATTTTATTGTTGCGAACGGGCGAAAGTCGTCAAGGTGTTGTTGGTTTGTATCAACCCAATTTAGTCGGTGAGCAAAGCATGGGCTTGTCAGTACGTTTCATGGGCATCAACCACAAAGCGATTTCTTCTTATTTGATTTCCCTGTATTGCAACCTCGCGGTATTAACTGAAGATGCCCTAGCGGTATTGGAAAATGTCGAAGTAGGCAAATACCATGAGTACAAATAATCTCTCCGCTTCTAGCTTGAATGAACTACCGATTTCGGTTGCAGAACTGGAGAAAATGGCGAATTCGTTGTTTTCTGCTTTACCGAATGACAACAGCGCAGACCTTCCAGGTTTTAAAAACCTGGAAGGTCTTGGTAATCCAACGCAACCGTCTATTGCTGCACTGTCGATACAAGAACCGAACGCAGCGCAGTATGCAAACACGTTGCAAGAGTTGGCGAAATCAGTACCAACTGACCAAATCGGGATTAATAACCTAATTCATCCACAGATAGCAGCATTGTCGATAGACCATCCGCGCGCGGCGCAATGTGCCAAAAATTTACTGGAATTATCAACGGCAATAAACGCTTCACCTGTAGATATATCGGATAAAGCAGGTTTAGCAAATGGACAATTGCGGGGGCTGATAAATCAATATTCGCTGAGTAGTTCTGCTACATCGGTGATTCCTGGCAGCAGTTCCAGCTTTTATTTTTTGCCTGAAGCTCAACCGTTTACAGCACAGGCGCAAAGTTTACAATTTGAAACTGCGCATCCCGCGTTTGACGTTCATGCAGTGCGGCGCGATTTTCCGATTTTGCAAGAACGGGTGAAGGGTCGGCAATTGATTTGGCTGGATAACGCGGCAACCACGCAAAAACCACAAGCTGTGATTGATCGGTTGGCGTATTTTTATCAACACGAAAACTCCAATATTCACCGTGCTGCGCATGAATTGGCGGCGCGGGCAACCGATGCTTATGAAGCAGCGCGGGATAGTGTGAAGCGTTTTATTCACGCCTCATCCAGTGATGAAATTGTATTTGTGCGCGGCGCGACTGAAGGGATTAATTTAGTTGCGCAGTCATGGGGTCGGCAAAATATCGGCGCGGGTGATGAAATTGTCATTACTTGGCTAGAACATCACGCCAATATTGTGCCTTGGCAACAACTCTGTCAGCAAACTGGCGCGGTGTTAAAAGTTGCGCCAGTGGACAATACCGGACAAATTATTTTGGCTGAATACGAAAAACTGCTGAGTCAGAAAACCAAGCTGGTGTCGATTGCGCAAGTGTCGAATGCGTTGGGAACAGTTACGCCGATTCAAGAAATGATCGCTTCCGCTCATCGTTACGGCGCACGGGTTTTGATTGACGGCGCACAAGGCATTTCGCATTTGCCTGTGGATGTGCAAACGCTGGACTGTGACTGGTATGTTTTTTCAGGTCATAAAGTGTTTGCGCCAACGGGGATTGGCGTGGTGTATGGCAAGCTCGATTTGCTAAATAGCACCCAACCTTGGCAAGGCGGCGGCAATATGATTCAAGATGTGACCTTTGAAAAAACCCTTTATCACAATGCGCCCGCGCGGTTTGAAGCAGGCACGGGCAATATTGCGGATGCAGTGGGTTTAGGCGCGGCTCTGGATTATCTGAGCAAACTCGGTGTTGAAAATGTCAAACGTTATGAGCATGAATTATTAGTTTATGCGACTAAAGAATTGCAAACGGTGT